>NZ_CP049250.1:1097500-1457500 GCF_011046895.1 Rhizobium rhizoryzae
CGGAGCGTTCCGTAAGCCAGTGAAGGAGGACCCGTGAGGGCCTCTGGAGGTATCGGAAGTGCGAATGTTGACATGAGTAACGATAAAGGGGGTGAGAGACCCCCTCGCCGAAAGACCAAGGGTTCCTGCTTAAAGTTAATCTGAGCAGGGTTAGCCGGCCCCTAAGACGAGGCGGACACGCGTAGTCGATGGGAACCACGTTAATATTCGTGGGCCTGGTGGTAGTGACGGATTGCGTAACTTGTTCATTCTTATTGGATTGGATGGGCAGGGAAGCGGTTCCAGGAAATAGCTCCATCATTATAGACCGTACCCGAAACCGACACAGGTGGTCAGGTAGAGTATACCAAGGCGCTTGAGAGAACTATGTTGAAGGAACTCGGCAAATTGCACGCGTAACTTCGGAAGAAGCGTGACCCCATTATACGCAAGTGTATTGGGGTGGCACAGACCAGGGGGTAGCGACTGTTTATCAAAAACACAGGGCTCTGCGAAGTCGATAAGACGACGTATAGGGTCTGACGCCTGCCCGGTGCTGGAAGGTTAAGAGGAGAGGTGCAAGCTTTGAATCGAAGCCCCAGTAAACGGCGGCCGTAACTATAACGGTCCTAAGGTAGCGAAATTCCTTGTCGGGTAAGTTCCGACCTGCACGAATGGCGTAACGACTTCCCCGCTGTCTCCAACATAGACTCAGTGAAATTGAATTCCCCGTGAAGATGCGGGGTTCCTGCGGTCAGACGGAAAGACCCCGTGCACCTTTACTATAGCTTTACACTGGCATTCGTGTCGGCATGTGTAGGATAGGTGGTAGGCTTTGAAGCGGGGACGCCAGTTCTCGTGGAGCCATCCTTGAAATACCACCCTTATCGTCATGGATGTCTAACCGCGGTCCGTTATCCGGATCCGGGACAGTGTATGGTGGGTAGTTTGACTGGGGCGGTCGCCTCCGAAAGAGTAACGGAGGCGCGCGATGGTGGGCTCAGACCGGTCGGAAATCGGTCGTCGAGTGCAATGGCATAAGCCCGCCTGACTGCGAGACTGACAAGTCGAGCAGAGACGAAAGTCGGTCATAGTGATCCGGTGGTCCCGCGTGGAAGGGCCATCGCTCAACGGATAAAAGGTACGCCGGGGATAACAGGCTGATGACCCCCAAGAGTCCATATCGACGGGGTTGTTTGGCACCTCGATGTCGGCTCATCGCATCCTGGGGCTGGAGCAGGTCCCAAGGGTTTGGCTGTTCGCCAATTAAAGCGGTACGTGAGCTGGGTTCAGAACGTCGTGAGACAGTTCGGTCCCTATCTGCCGTGGGTGTAGGAATATTGACAGGATCTGTCCCTAGTACGAGAGGACCGGGATGGACATATCTCTGGTGGACCTGTTGTCGTGCCAACGGCATAGCAGGGTAGCTATATATGGAAGGGATAACCGCTGAAGGCATCTAAGCGGGAAACCCACCTGAAAACGAGTATTCCCTATCAGGGCCGTGGAAGACGACCACGTTGATAGGAGGCGTGTGGACGTGCGGTAACGCATGAAGCTTAGCCTTACTAATAGCCCGATTGGCTTGATCGTTCTCATTGAAAATGCTCATCCGTGCTGCCCTGCAGCACAGATGATGCCATCTGTTTTGTCCTCACGCTGTCGCAAGCAAAGCTTGCTGCGGCTTAAGGACGGCGCGCCAAACGATTGGCGACGGCCGCTGGCCTGTAGGGGTGGCACACTCAAACAGGTCAAAGACAAAAAGAGACAAAACAAATAACGTGTTCAAATCAAAAACGAAGGCTCATACCTTCACCAGCTTCTCAATCACATTGCCCTTAGCCGACCTGGTGGTTATGGCGGGGCGGCCGCACCCGTTCCCATTCCGAACACGGCCGTGAAACGCCCCAGCGCCAATGGTACTTCGTCTTAAGACGCGGGAGAGTAGGTCGCTGCCAGGTCTGCTAAAGGCAATCAAAATCTTCTCAACACAAACTTCGGCCCAAGCCGACAGACAAGGGCCGCTGACAACGCGGCCTTTTTGCTGCAAAATAATCTAGAAGCGTCATACCAAAAATGCGACGCACAGGCCAAGAGCAGCCCTGTCCACCAAAGGACACCAAAAGTGGCCAAAGGCAGGACAAAACAATAAACAACCGGGCATGCGCCACGGACACAGAAACAACATAGTCTGGCAAATAACCAGACAATGCTCAAACATAACGCGGGGTGGAGCAGCCCGGTAGCTCGTCAGGCTCATAACCTGAAGGCCGCAGGTTCAAATCCTGCCCCCGCAACCAACAATCCCTGTGATACCAGAGAGCCCCCATTGTGGGGCTTTTTGCGTTTCCAAACCAACGCTACACAAAGACGATCCCAAACACCCGCATCAACACGGGGATCGCAAAACTGAGCAGTCCGCATGGATGCGTTCGACATACTGTCCGTCAGTCGTGAGACGACATCTCGAGGCAATCGACGTCGGCCCAAGGGGCGCACGAAACGCCACAAAACCCCATACGATACGATAATGTCTCACCCAGATGAGATGGCACTACACAGCGTCAACGGCGCTCCTCCCCGCAAAGCCACCAGCCGTCACCAACAAAGCAAACCAATTGACATCGTCGACCAGCGCGGAAAAAGGTGTGAACCCCTCAAGGGCTCACACCAAGGCATCCACTACCTCGCAAGCCAGCCGCCATCGACAGCCAGTACCTGGCCGGTCACATAGCCACTCGCTGGAGAGGCGAAGAACAGTGCTGCCGTATCCAGGTCGGAGGGCGTGCCCCATCGACCAGCTGGAATACGCTCGAGAATCGAACGGTTCCTGTTCGGGTCGTTTCTCAACGCTTCCGTATTGTCCGTATCCATGTAACCCGGTGCAATCGCGTTGACCGTGATCCCCTTGGCCGCAAGCTCGTTGGCCATGAGTTTGGTCAGACCGGCAACCGCGTGCTTGCTCGATGTATAGGACGCAACGCGGATGCCGCCCTGGAATGACAGGAGCGAGGCAATGTTGATGATTCTGCCTGTGATCCCCTTGTTTACCATATGCTTGACGACAGCCTGTGAGAGCATGAAGGTGCTCTTCAGGTTGATATTCATAATGTCGTCCCAGTCCTGCTCCGAAAAATCAGTGAAATCCGCGCGACGGATCTGTCCCGCATTGTTCACCAAGATATCGATGTTGGCGGTTTCAGTCAGTTTGCTGACGATGTCGGGGAGGCCGCCTGGATCGGTAAGATCATAGATGACTTCCTCGAAATTGCGGCCTGTATCCGCAATCTTCCGGGCTGTCTCACTCATGGAACGAGAGCCCAGCGCTAGGATGTCGGCACCTGCATTGGCGAGTGCCAGTGCCAAGCCTTGGCCCAATCCTGTTCGCGCTCCGGTTACAAGGGCGCGCTTTCCAGTCAGATCGAACAGATTCATCTTACTTGAGCTCCTTCATCGGCACGAAGTCCATATCGGTGAAGGATTGGTTGTCACCGGCCATGCTCCAGATGAATGCGTAGGAGCCGGTACCCGAACCACAATGAATCGACCACGGAGGAGAAACGACGGCCTGTTCGTTGCGGATGATCAGATGGTTGGTTGCCTGAGGGCGACCCATCAGATGCACGACGAACGCTTCCTCCGGGATTTCGAAATACACATAGGCTTCCATACGCCGATCATGCAGGTGGGCTGGCATCGTGTTCCAGACGCTCCCTGGCTCCAGGCGCGTCAGGCCCATCAGCAACTGGCAGGTCGGCAGCACCTTGGGGTGAATATACTGATAGAGCTTGCGCTTGTTGCAGGTCAGCTGATCGCCGAGATTGTTTTCAATCGCATCTGCCTTGGAAATGACGCGGGATGGGAAGTTTGCGTGAGCAGGTGCGCTATTGATGTAGAACTTCGCGGGTGCTGCAGGATCCGCGCTTTCGAAGGAAATGTCCTTGATGCCCATTCCAAGATAGAGACCATCCTGAAAGTCTACATCGTAGACAGTACCATCTGCGGTTACCCTGCCTTTGCCGCCAATGTTGATCAGGCCCAGCTCGCGACGCTCAAGCAGGAAGTCTGTGCCGACGACTTTTGCCAGTTCCGGGCCGATCTGGATGGGGCTTGATGCAGGCATGATGCCTGCAATCAACATGCGATCGTAGTGCGTGTAGGCTGCGTGTATCTCACCGGCGACGAACAGGCGTTCAATCATGAAGTTTTCACGCAGTTCCGCACTCGTCATGCGCTCTGACTGCGAATAATGGACGGCATGCCGTGTCTCGATCGTGGTTGTCATAGGTATCACTCCCTTTTATTCAAAAATGTCCGGATGAGCCGCTTCCAAAGTCGGCAGGTCTTGTAGCAATTCGGACAGATGACTTTTCATTGCAGCTTCGGCTGCGTGGCTGTCTCGTGCATCAAGGGCAGCGACAATTGCCTTATGCTCTGCAAGAAGCTTCCGCAGCGCATCACCCTTGCCCAGGGAAAGGCAGCAGGCGCGATCGATATGGGCCTTCAGGTCTTCCACCACCGTCCAGGCCATCATCAATCCCGCGCCATCTGCAAGCGTGCGATGGAAGAGATCATCGTAGCGGCGAAATTCGGCGCGATCGCTACTCTCCACTGCGCGTTCCTGTGCCTTGAGGCAATCTTCCAGGCGTGTGCGCGCGTGGAAATGGAATGAACTGCAGGCCGATCGGATGACAGCCGTCTCGATCGCCTCGCGCACAAAGGCGGCCTGCATCAGCTTTGCGATGGAAATCTTTGCAATGACCGCGCCTCGCTGGGGCAGTATTTCCACCAGCCGGCTCTTCGAAAGCGCAATCAATGCTTCCCGACCCGGCTGTCGCGAGGAGCCGTATCGCTCACCGATGTCTTGCTCGGAAAGGCGAGAACCGGGTGGAAGGGCGAGTGTGAGAATATCGCTTCGGAGCTGTCTCTCCACGCGCTGTGTAACGCTTTCCGTTGATGCTTTGACGGTCATAGGGCCAACTTCTTCGATGTCGTCACTTCCATACAATTTCATACGATTTCATTCAAGCGACTTTCGCATGTCCTTTTTTGGCTCGCTGGCGAAGCGCTATGGTGAGGAAGTCACAGGCTCATGCACGCTGTAGAGATCATCTTTTACCAGCGAGGGGAGTTCGCCACTCTGCAGCCATTGCAGGGCTAGAGGCCAGAGCTTGTCGCGATAGCGTTCGTGGAAGAAAGCGAAGTGTCCGATTGCATTTTCACCAACGGTCGATGGCCTTAGCCGAAGATAGTACCGCTTCGAATTATCGTAGTATTCCAACAGCCGCTTGGTGGCAGCAACGGTGGCGAACGGATCATCAGTGGTGGCTATGGCGAGAATCGGCGCTGAAAGGCCGCGCATGTTTCGTTTCAGATCCACCGCAGCCGCTTCAGTGCGGTTACGTGGTTTGCGTCTAAGAGAGTGCTCGAATGCCGGTCCCATCCTGCTCCAGTCGAGAGCGACGCCGGCCGGCGTATCCTCCATCCAACCCAGTTTTTTCGCGGGAAAATAGCCATAAAGCCTCGTCAGCAGGGGCATTACGATATGCCAGCGCCAGAGCATTGCCCATTTTTTCTCGTCCGCATAGTCGCGGTGATGGGCGAACTGGGCGCCGACCATAAGTGCCCTCTCAACCAGATGATTTGATGGCGCGAGCCCAAGTGCGAAGCCACCAATGGAATGGGCGACAGCGTGGATCCCGGCGTTGGGTGAAAGCTGGCTAATGTACCGAAGAGCGCCTTCGAGATCCTTCTCGCCCCAGTCAGCCCAATCGGCATCGCAATCTTTCAAGGATGGAGGGCGCGATTCGCCGATACCTCGATAGTCATAAGTCAGAACGTTGTAGCCATGCTCGAACAAATATTGCGCAAAGCGCGCATAGTAACGGCAGCGCACGGACGTGGCGCAGGTTATGAGCACAAACGGTCTGCTTTCGGCGTCTCCAGAATGCCAGACGAAGCCGCCGAGCGAGTAGCTGTCGGTGGCTTGAAAGCGGACCGGCTGTCCCACCAAATCATGCATGCTTCATGTTCCTCATCTTGGGGGGATCATGAAGAGAAGTTCGAGCCGCCGCAATTCATCAAAAGTGTAGCCTCCTGCTGTATCGTGATCGCCCGTCTATTGGCGGAGCTTTTGCTGGGCGACCTCACGCGTACGACCGGCAAGCGTTTGGAAATGTGCGGATCTCGCGCTTGTTCTTCGCCAGAAGAAGCCGATTTCCCGATGGGCCGGCCAATCCGAAATCTCCTTCAGGACAATGCTTGGCTCCCTCATCATTTCAGACAGGGCGTACAATTCTGGAAACAGTGACAGGCCCATCTCGATGGATACCATCTGCCGCAATGTATCGAGGCTGGTTCCCTCGTAATCTTCCGCCATGATGGCCCCGGATACGGTTGCCAGTTCACGCACATTCTCCAGAAGTCGGTGGCCCTTGCCGAGTGTGAGGAGCGTTTCGCTCTTCAGATCCTTCAACGCGACCGTTTTTCTGTCTGCCAGCCGGTGCCTTGATGACACGCCCAGGAAAATCCGCTCCACGCAAATCTGTTCGAAAGCAAAGATGTCCTCATTCTGCGGCTTCTGACCAAGGGCGCAATCAATGGCTCCATTCAGGACCTGATCTTCCAAAAATGCGGGACGATCTTCCCGGACATGCAGCCGAAGCGTTGGGTATGCTTCATGCAACTGAGGCAATACCGAAGGTAGAAGATAGGGTCCGAAGGTTGGCACGACACCGAGGCGGATGAGACCACCCAGATTATCGCGTCCCGAGGTCGCGATGGCTACGATCTCGTCCAGCGTGGATAGAATGGTGCGCGCTGCGGCGGCAATCTGATGCCCGACGGGGGAAAGGGTAATCGCTCCGGGAGTGCGTTCGATAAGGCTCACATCCAGTTGTTTTTCCAGGAGCGCAAGCTGTACGGACAGCGTGGGTTGGGAGACATGGCAACGCTCGGCGGCGCGACCAAAGTGACGGGTAGCGTCTAACGCTACGAGATACTCCAACTGGCGGTGTGTCGGTCTGAATGGCATATGATAGATGTTGTCTATCAAAGTCATTGTGTCAATGAATTGGAACTATCGTCTCAATTTTGTGATGCTGCGCGTCATTGGAGGTAACGATGACGCCGCTGTTGAAAGCCCTGAAGAATCGCTATTCGCTTATAGAGCGCAAGATTGAGCTGGAAACGAAAATGCCCCAACCAGATCCACTTCGCATCATGGAGTTAAAACGCATCAAAATGCAGATGCGAGACCAGATTACCTGGATGGAGCGTTCGCCGTAGTTAGGTGTGCAGGGATTTCTGGTAAACTTCTGTATTCAAAAGATAATTTGCTAATTAGCCAAATTCTCAGCTCGTTTCCTCGTAAAAGGCGCCAATGGCAATGAGAAGCCAACCAGCGATCATGCCGAGGCCACCCATTGGCGCCGCCATAGGAAACAAGGCGCCATGGCCGAAATGGCGAGATAGCAGATCGCCAGCAAAGAGCATGGTTCCAATCGCCAGGACAAGAGCTGAGGGGTGCGCGGTCTTGAGCCGCGCTCCGGCAATCCAAAGCCCAAGAAGAACGGGCGCATGGGCAAGGCACATGGCGGAGGCAGAGCCGAGCAGGCGTGCATCTTCACCATGACTTGCCGCGGCGGCAAGCATGACACCGGAAGCGCCCAGAAAGCCGGAAAGCATCAGAATGAGAGGACGCGTTCTCGCCAGCATTACGCCTGATCCTCTTCGCGGTTTTGCATGTGGTGCGCCAGACGCTCGATCGGAGCCCAGATGATCTCGCGCAGTTTGGGATTTTCGATCGTCTCTTCCATGGCCCGGGAGAAACACAGTAACCATTCGTCCCGTTCTGCGGTGCCAATGGGGGCTCCAAAGTGTCGGGCCCTTAACCGGGGATGGCCGTATTTTTCCACATAGACGGGAGGACCACCCAGATAGCCGGTGAGATAATCGTAGAGCTTGGCTTCGCTCCCCGAAAGGTCAGCGGGGTGAATTGCCCGACATCTTGCAGCTTCCGGCAACTCGTCCATGAGTTGATAGAATCGACGTGTGAGCCTGCGAACAGTGTCATCGCCGCCGATCGCTTCGTAAAGGGTGATGGTTTCGCCGCTCATCCGTTGCCCTTGCCTGCTAATTCTCCCTGAGGGGTAGCGGCAAGTGGGACCAACTGCAAGCCGTCAATAAGCCGCGGGAGGTCTACTCGGAACCCGCATCGATATCGCCAGACCTCTTGTCTGGAAGAGAACCGGTTCCCGGTGTCTTTTCGTGATCGGTCAGATGCTCCTGCGCATGGGGTCCTGCGGCAGGTTTCCCATTGGCGGATTTTGTTTCGGGTTTCGCCTGTTCTACGGCGGTCTGTGCCCTCTTGTCTTCGGTCATCGATGCTCTCCGTTTGAATTGGAAACGGAGAGGTCTTGCCGAGGTTCCGTTTAGGTCAATGCAGGGGCCGCGCCCTTGTCGATGACGTCATCGGGAATATCGTCGAAGGAAGCGTAATTGAGATTATAGAGCTTCGAATAGAGCTTCTCATTGCGCATCAGTTCGGCGTGGTTGCCGCTCTCGATCAGTTCGCCGTTTTGCAGAACGATGATGCGGTCTGCCTCGCGAATGGTAGCCAGACGGTGGGCAATCACCAGTCCTGTGCGGCCTTCCAGAAGCTTGACCAGCGCCTTCTGGATCAGCATCTCGGTATAGCTGTCGATATTGGCGGTGGCCTCATCGAGCACGAGGATCTTCGCGTCCGCGACCAGCGCGCGGGCAAAGCTGATGAGCTGCCGCTGACCGAGTGACAGATTTCCGCCGCGTTGGCCAAGCAGGCTGTCATAGCCATCCGGCATCCGCATGATGAAATCATGGGCGCCGACAGCCGTAGCCGCCTCAATTACCTGCTCCCGAGTGGCATCCGTCTTGTGATAGCGGATGTTTTCCAGCACGGAGCCGGTGAACAGAAACGGCTCCTGAAGCACCATGGCAATCTGACGACCGAGCGAGTCCTGGGTCAGATCTCTTACGTCGTGACCGCCCACGAGCACGCAACCTTGCTGAACATCGTAGAAGCGGTGGATCAGCGACATGCAGCTGGATTTGCCGGAGCCGGTTGGTCCGACCAGTGCAACCGTTTCGCCCGGGTTGACGCGGAAGCTGACATTCTTGAGCACCGGGTGCTTCGGGTTGTAACCGAAAACCACATCGCGGAATTCTACCGATCCATCCATGTCCGGCGAAAGAACCTTGGCATCCGGCTTATCCTTGATGTCGACCGGCACATCCAGAACATCCGTCAGGCGCTGACCGGACGCCATGGCGCGCTGCATGACCGAGTACTGCAGCGTTAGCGACCGGATCGGATCGAAGAAGCGCTGGATGTAGAAGAGAAAGGCAACCATGACGCCCACATCGAGCGCCTGGTTGAGCACGCGTGCGCCGCCCACGACAATCACCAGCGCCATGGCGATACCGGTCAGCGTATCGACAATCGGCACCATGACCTGCGCCAGCCGTGCTGCATGCAGGTGGGTACGCAGGTTTGCCTTTGCCTTGTCGTCGAACAACGTGAAGTTCACGCTCTGGCGATCCATGCCCTGCACGGCGCGCACACCGTGAATGGCTTCCGCCAGGGCGCCGCTGGCAATAGAGTTCGTCTCATGCGCTGCCATGAAGGAGAGGCGTGCCTTGGGCAGCCAGAAGAGGCGAACGACGAACAGTACTGGCAGTGCCGAGAGGGTCAACATTCCAAGACCAAAGTCGAGGTAGAGCATGACCGCGACGATGCCGATCAGAAGCGTAATGTCGCCGACCGAGAGCACGGAGGTTTCCAGGAACTCCTGCATGGAGTTCACATCTCCCTGCAGGCGTGACATCAGCCGTCCAACTTCTGTCTTGTCCATGAAGGACAGAGACACCCGCTGAAGGTGGGTGAACATGGCGCGGCGAATGTCGAAAAGCACGTCTTCCGCGACATTGCCGACCAGCGTTTCCTGCGCATAGGAGGCGGCATAATTGATGAGGATGGCGATCACAAAGGCAGCGAGTGCATAGAGCAACACATTTCCCTCATTGCCGGGCTGCATGCCGTGGTCGATTGCGTAGCGAATGATCAGCGGGATGATCAACTGCATGGCGGTGAAGGTGAGAACCGCAGCGACGGCGAGCCATACCTTTCGCTGGTATGGCTCCACGAAAGCCCAGATGCGGCTTATGATGTTCTTGTCGAAGACCTTGCCGAAGATCTCCTCTTCGATCCGGTGAGAACCAACGACCGCGCGGGGCGGGCGGCGTCCGTCATCACGAATGTCTGGGCGCTCTGTTTCCAGTTCCTCTGCCATCTCGTCCTCCTCAACCGGTCAGTGCGTCATCGTCAGGACGGATCTGCAAATCGTACAGCGCGCGGTAGCGTCCATTCTGTGCCAGCAGTTCCTCATGGGTTCCCTGCTCGACGATGCGGCCCTCTTCCACGAACAGGATCTTGTCCGCATCCATCAGGGAACTCAGGCGATGTGCCACGACAATGGTGACCCGATCGCTGGCATAGCGGCGCATGGCGCTTCGAATGCGTTGCTCGGTCGCTGCGTCTATGGCAGCGGTTGAATCGTCGAACACCATCACGGCAGGCTTCAGCATCAGGGCGCGAGCGATGGAGAGACGTTGCCGCTGGCCGCCAGACAAGGAGACACCGCGTTCGCCCACGACCGTGCCATAGCTTGAGGGCAGGCCCAGCACATAATTGTGCAACTGTGCGCTTTCACTTGCCTTGGCAATCCGATTTTCATTGGCCCAGGGGTCGCCATAGGCAATGTTGTTCTCGATCGTGGTGGTGAACAGGAAGCTGTCCTGTTGTACGACAACCACCGAACGGCGAAGCGACTTCAACGAGACGTCCTTGATATTCTGTCCATCGATGGTGATGCTACCGGCATCAACGTCATAGAAACGCGGGATCAGGTGGGCGATGGTAGATTTGCCGCTGCCCGGGGGGCCGACGATACCAATGGTTTCGCCGCGTTTCGCCTCGAAACTGATGCCATTCAAGGTCGGGTTTTCGGGAGCGGAAGGATAGGCAAAGCGAACGTTTTCGAACCGCAAGGTTCCGTCTGAAACTTTGAGGTCAGTCGCCTGTGGCGCGTCCTTGACTGCAACGTCCATGTCGAGCAGGCCGAAGAGACGGGCGCCACAGGTTGACGCGCGGGCAAAGGCGTTCACCATCAGGCCAAGCTGGCGCACCGGCATCTGCAGGATCGTCATGAAGGTCAGAAAGGATGCGAGCGTGCCAACCGTGATCTCGCCCGCAAGCACTTTTCCGCCGCCAACCCAGAGAACCAATCCCATGGAAATGAAGAAGGAAAGGTTCATGGCGCTGGTGTTGGCAACCCGGATGCCGACGCGCTGATGCGCCAGTTCCAGCGCATTTCTGGAAGCCGCATCGAACTTGGCCAGTTCATGATCCTGTGCTGCGAAAGCTCGGACAACACGGATGCCGCCGAGATTTTCCTCCATGACCCGCGTTAACACCTGCAGGCGTTCCTGAAGGTCCAGCCAGGTGGCGCGAAGCCGAAGCTGTGCAATGGACGAACGCCAGCCGACGAAAGGAACGAAGCTGAGTGCCAGCAATCCAAGAATGAAGTCTGTCGAAAGAAGAAGGTAGGCTCCAATGCCAATCAGCACGGAAAGCAGGATCATGCGCACCAGTGCTGTCGAGAAATACATGCGCACGCCTTCCAGATCGAGAAGGCCGATGGTGATCAGGTCTCCCGAATGGACGCTGTCATGAAAGCTGAAGGAGAGCCGCTGGATCTTCTCGTAGCAGGCAAGACGTAGCTCGTAGCCGATGTGGTGGCCGACCGCTTCGCTGAAATAGTTCTGCACCATGGTGAAAAGACCGCGCAGAATGCTCGCGCCGAGAAGGAGGAGGGCCGTCACGAGCAGCGCATCCTGCGCATCCGTATTGCTCGAATCGCCAACGGCAATGCCTTGTGCCTGATCGATGGCGTGCCCCAGCAACTGGGGGATCATCAGCTGGAATCCAGACGCCACGAAGGTGGCGCCAATGGCGAGCGTGGTCTGCCAGGGATGCCTCAGCGCCATGACCGTGATGCGGGTGATAATAGAGAGGCCCTTGCCCCATCCTGCGGCCTTGACATGCGCAAGCGATGCAGCCGGGCTCACGCCGCTGCCTGGAGAAACAGTCGTCACAGTAGCATTCCAACGATTATGGTTCCGCCGGCGTTGTCACCGGAGGAGCATTCAAAGGATGAGAAGGTCAGAACCAGGTATTCTCATGGAGATACACCATTAGAGACCGATTCTTCCTATACCGGAAGCCACAGATTGAAAAATGCTAAAATTGGCAAAAGGACGGCACGTCTGACAGGTGGCTTAATTTTCAGACAATTTGTCAGAGGTGTTGCCGAAATATCATCTCAAACAAAGAAGGGCCGTGCTTGGGGTCAAGGCACGGCCCAGATAATTGGCGTCAGGAGATTTTAGGCTGCCAGCGGTTCCGGAGCTTTTGCACCGGTCATGAATGCGACCGCGTCGGACATGGAGTAGTCCTTCGGATTGATAACCGTAAGGCGCTTGCCGAGCCGGTGGATATGGATGCGGTCGGCAACTTCGAAGACGTGCGGCATGTTGTGGCTGATGAGTACGATCGGAATACCGCGCGAGCGGACATCCAGAATGAGTTCAAGCACGCGGCGGCTTTCCTTGACGCCCAGTGCTGCCGTTGGCTCATCCAGAATGATGACCTTCGACCCGAAGGCTGCAGCACGGGCAACGGCTACGCCCTGACGCTGGCCCCCGGACAGTGTTTCCACCGCCTGGTTTATGTTCTGGATGGTCATCAGGCCGAGTTCCGAAAGCTTGTCACGGGCAAACTTTTCCATAGCCGGACGATCGAGCTTGCGGAAAACGCTACCCATGACGCCGGACTTTCGAATTTCGCGGCCGAGGAACATGTTGTCAGCGATCGACAGCGCCGGAGACAGAGCAAGGTTCTGGTACACCGTTTCGATACCCGCCTTGCGCGCCTCTATCGGAGAGCGGAAGCTGACGGTCTTCCCCTCCAGTTTGATCTCGCCTTCATCGGGATTGATGGCACCGGAGATCGCCTTGATGAGAGAGGACTTGCCTGCGCCGTTATCGCCGATAACCGCCAGGATTTCGCCCGGATAGAGGTCGAAATCCGCATTGTCGAGGGCGGTCACCTTGCCATAGCGCTTGACCAGTCCGCGTGCCGAGAGAATGGGCTCCTGTGCCATTAGCCTGCTACCTTTCTGATCCACTGGTCGATTGCGACGGCTGCGATGATGAGAAGGCCGATCAACATGTAGGTCCATTGCGGATCGGTGCCGATGAGACGAAGCCCGAGCTGGAACACACCGACGATCAAGGCGCCGAAAAGCATTCCGAGGATCGAGCCGCGTCCGCCAAAGAGCGAGAGGCCGCCGATAACCACGGCCGTGATGGATTCAATGTTTGCAAACTGGCCAGCTGTCGGAGAAACCGAACCGATACGGCCGATCAGAGCCCAGCCACCCAAGGCGCAGATGACGCCGGAGATCGTGTAGACCGAGATCAGCATCTTCTTGACGTTGACGCCTGCAAGTTCCGCAGCATCCGGATCATCGCCGACTGCATAGAGGTGACGTCCCCAGGCGGTGGAGTTCAGAACATACCAGAGGGCGCCGACGAGAAGCACCATGGCAATGACGCCGTAGGTGAAGACTGCACCGCCGACCTGGATGCTTTGACCAAACAGCTGGAGAAGAGGCGCGTTTGCGGCCAGATCCTGCGAGCGGATGGTTTCGTTTGCCGAGTAGAGAAAATTCGATGCGAGAACGATCTGCCACATGCCAAGCGTGACGATGAAGGGCGGCAGCTTGACGCGAGCGATCAGGAAACCGTTGATCAGGCCGCAGATGGCACCGACGGCAAAGCCTGCAAGGATAGCAAGGGGTGTTGGTACGCCATAATGGATTGCGAACTGGCCCATTACGACGGAAGACAGCACCATGATTGCGCCGACGGACAGATCGATGCCGGCGGTCAGGATCACCAGCGTCTGTGCGGCGCCGATGATGCCGGTAATGGCCACCTGCTGGAGGATCAGCGTCATGGAAAATGCTGAAAAGAACTTGGTGCCGAGTATCGAGCCGAAGATGATGACCGACATCAGGAGGACCAGCAGCGGAACGGCTGCCGGGTTCCCATGAAGGAAATGCTGGAACTTCTGCAGTGCGGTTTTGTCGTGCGTATCGAATTGCGCAACCTGCGTCGAACTGCCTGATAGCACTTTTTCGTATTCGAGATGCGGCTTCGTGGCGGCTTGTGGCTCGCTCATGTTTTCCTCCCTAGGGCATCATCACGGGATGCGAGGGCCGGCATGCAGGTCACGAACCTCAGATCGCCGGCGATGGAAAATTCATTCTTCAATCGGAGAAGGTATTCAGCAAGGTTTCGCTGCCTGTTCTCTTTAGGTAAAGGGCGGCCGAAGCCGCCCTTCGATCTTGTTGTCTAATGCAGATGGAGCATCAGCCCCAGCACTTCGCAGTGCCTTCCTTCGTGTCGATCGAAGGAACGCCCTTGGCAGGCTTGTCTGTGACCAGAGACACGCCGGTGTCGAAGAAGTTCTTGCCTTCGGTCGGCTTCGGCTTCGTGCCATCCTTTGCAAAGGCGGCAATCGCTTCGATGCCCTTCGACGCCATCAGCAGCGGGTATTGCTGCGAGGTTGCGCCAATCACACCTTCCTTGACGTTCTTGACGCCCGGGCAGCCGCCATCGACGGATACGATCAGAACGTCCTTCTGCTTGCCGACGGCCTTCAGCGCTTCGTAAGCACCGGCAGCAGCAGGCTCGTTGATCGTGTGAACGACGTTGATGCTTGGATCCTTCTGGAGAAGGTTTTCCATGGCGGTGCGGCCGCCTTCTTCGTTACCATTGGTAATGTCGTGACCGACGATCCGCGGATCCTTTTCATCGCCGATGCGGTTGATATCGCCGACATCAATGCCGAAGCCCTTCATGAAGCCCTGGTTGCGCATGACGTCAACCGACGGCTGTGCCGGTGTCAGGTTCAGAAAAGCGATCTTTGCAGTCTTTGCCTTGTCGCCAAGCGTTGCAGCGGCCCATTTGCCGATGAGTTCACCAGCCAACAGGTTGTCGGTTGCAAAGGTCGCGTCAGCAGCGGAAATCGGATCCAGAGGCGTGTCGAGTGCGATGACCAGAACGCCAGCCTTGCGAGCCTTCTCGACCGCGGGAACAATGCCCTTGGTGTCGGAAGCGGTCAGAAGGATACCCTTTGCGCCGTCAGCGATGCAGGTTTCGATTGCAGCAACCTGGCTTTCGGAGTCACCGTCGATCTTGCCGGCATAGGACTTCAGCGTTACGCCCAGTTCCTTCGCCTTGGCAGTCGCGCCTTCCTTCATCTTGACGAAGAAGGGATTGGTGTCGGTCTTGGTGATGAGGCATGCGGAAACGCCGGCTGCAGAGGCCGGAGCAGCAAAGGCAACGCCAAGTGCGAGTGTCGCGAATGCAGCGGTCAGAACGGTTTTCTTCATGGAACTTCCTCCCAGGTTAACTCAGTATCCGCGCGGCGGATCTTGTTCGGGCCTCGACCGGTTTCAAGCACCAGACGCCTCCTCCAAGCCGCCTGCCCGTGGCCCTCATAATGTCGAAACTTCTCATACTGTCAATAAATAAATCCAGTTGATTTATTAATTCTTGATCGATAGGTTGAGGCCTGAGGAGCTTGGGTACCTTAAGGGAGGGGTGGCCATGACTGTCCATGACAACTCCAGCGATAGCGTCGTTCTGCCGCCTGCCGTCAGCTTTGCGGGCGGTTCCAACCAGGTGCGCGTTCGTGCGCACAACGAAAGATTGGTTCTGTCGCTTGTTCGCCTGCACGGATCGCTTTCCAAGGCGGACATTACCAGAGCGAGCGGCCTCTCTGCTCAAACCGTTTCCGTTATCATGCGCTCGCTGGAGAATGATGGGCTGCTGCTTCGGGGCGATCCCGTGCGCGGCAAGGTGGGTCAGCCTTCCATTCCCATGCGCCTCAATCCCGATGCGGTGTTTTCATTTGGCGTAAAAATTGGCCGACGCAGCGCAGATGTCGTGCTGATGGATTTCATCGGGCGCATCCGCCACCAGTTCCGCCAGACTTATGCCTATCCGAAGCCTGATGAAATCATTGCGATCATCATGTCGGGGATCGAGTCCATTGAAGCCCGGCTGGATCGGGATACCCTGGCACGCATCGCCGGCATCGGGATTGCAGCACCCTTCGAGCTCTGGAACTGGGCTGAAGAGGTCGGCGCACCTCCAGGGGCCATGGATGAGTGGCACGGTGTCGATCTCCAGGCCGAAATTGCTGCCCGCGTTCGCCATGCGGTTCACCTTCAGAACGATGCGACAAGCGCTTGCGGCGCGGAACTGGTCTTCGGTGTCGGTCCTTCCTATCCTGACTTCGTCTATTTCTTCATCGGCTCCTTCATCGGCGGCGGCATTGTCCTGAATTCAGCGGTCTATTCGGGCCGAACGGGCACAGCAGGCGCGCTTGGTCCTCTGCCGGTGCGTGGCAAGAACGGCGAGAACCGGCAGCTTCTGGATATCGCTTCTATCTTTGTCCTCGAAAAACTGCTGCTCGAGCGCGGCATCGATCCACAGCCCCTCTGGTATTCAGCGGACGAGTGGGTGGATTTCGGCGAACCGCTGGAACTGTGGATTCGCGATACCGCAGAGGCGCTGGCGCAAGCCATTGTCGCATCTGCCTCCGTCATCGATTTTGGTGCTGCCGTCATCGATGGCGGTTTTCCCGGATGGGTGCGCAAGCGTGTCGTGCAGGCAACGAGGGAGGCGGTGACCCGGCTCGACCTGCAGGGTGTCATTATTCCCGATATTCTGGAGGGGGCTGTGGGCGCTCAGGCGCGTGCCATTGGTGGCGCTAGTCTTCCGATCTTCGCCCGCTATCTCATCGACCAGAACGTACTTTTCAAGGAACTTGCCTGATGCTCAAGGGTCTCAATCCACTGCTCAGCCCGGAACTGCTCTCTACCCTGCGTGCCATGGGGCATGGGGATGAGCTTGCAATTGTCGATGGCAATTATCCGGGTCTGGAACATGCGCGGCGTCTCGTGCGGCTGGACGGCCATCACCTGATTCCGGTCCTCGATGCGGTTCTGTCGGTGCTGCCGATCGACGATTTCGTTCCCGAGGCTATTTTCCGCTCGACCGTCGGCAGGGACCGAGATGCACTCGATGCGGTCCATGAGGAGATCATCGCCTGCTGCGGGCGGCATGAACCCAAGCAGTCTGTCGTCCCCTTGCTCGGCCCGGACTTCTATCCACGCGTGAAGGCGGCGCACACCGTCATCCAGACAAGCGAGCCTCGGCTTTATGCGAACGTCATTCTCAAGAAGGGTGTCATTTATCCTTGAGAGAGTCGGGTGCTGCCGTACCATCTTGGGGCGGACCTGCGGCAGTACCCGTACCAGCTCTGCAAAGAAAAAGACCGGCGAATCGCTTCGCCGGCCAAGCTCCCATGGGGGGATGTGTCGCACTTCACCGGAACAGGCTGGGCAGCCACAGTGAAAGTGCGGGCACGTAGGTCACGAGCAAAAGCACGAAAACGCTGGCACCGAAGAAGGGCCAGATAGTGCGCATGGCTTCGCGAATAGTAATCTTGCCGACCGCGCATGACACAAAAAGCACAGTGCCAACTGGTGGAGTATTGAGGCCGATACCGGCGTTCAGGATCATGATGACGCCGAAATGCACCGGGTCGATCCCGAAAGCCTTCACGACAGGCAGCAGAACGGGCGTCGAGATGATAACGAGAGGCGCCATATCCATGAAGGTGCCGAGAACCAGCAGGATGATGTTGATGACCAGCAGGACAATAATAGGATTGTCCGAGATCGCCGAAATCGCGCTGATCATCAGGCCCTGCACCTGAAGGAAAGCCATCAGCCAGGCGAAGGAAGCGGCGGTGCCGATGACGAGGAGTACCATGGCCGTGGTGCGAACCGCACCCATGACCGCCTCGACGAAACCGTGCCAGTCGAGTTCGCGATACACGAACATGGCCACAAGCAGTGCGTAGAGTACCGCGATGCACGAGCTTTCCGTTGCCGTGAAAACACCGGAACGAACGCCGCCGAAGATGATGGCGATCAACAGGATGCCCGGTGCCGACGATACGAAGAAATAAAGAACCTTCGCAAAGCCGGGGAAGGGTTCGGAGGGGTAGCCGCGCTGCTTGGCCACGAACCATGCCGTAAACATCAGGGCGGCGGCCAAAAGAAGGCCGGGAATGATGCCTGCCGTGAAAAGATCCGCCACCGATACATTGCCGCCAGCGGCAATCGAGTAAAGGATCATGTTATGCGATGGTGGAATCATCAGGGCGATGATCGCGGCATTTGCGGTCACGTTCACGGCATAGCCACGGTCGTAGCCGCGTGCGGCCATTTGCGGGATCATCAAACCACCGACAGCCGACGCATCCGCCACGGCAGAGCCGGAGATACCGCCGAACAAGGTTGATGCGACGACGTTCACCTGCCCCAGGCCGCCGCGCAGGTGGCCGACAATGCCGGCAGCGAAGCGGATGAGACGCGTGGCAATTCCGCCGCGCACCATCAGGTCTCCGGCGAAAATGAAGAACGGGATCGCCATCATTGCGAAGACGTTCATGCCAGAGTTCATCTGCTGGAAGATGACGATGGGAGGCAGCCCAATATAGAGAATGGTGGCGAGTGAGGCGATACCCAGGCAGAAGGCGATGGGCATGCCGATCAGCATGAGCAGGGTGAAGGACCCGAAGAGGATCGTATAGGCCATTATGCCGCCTCCAGGACTTCAGTGTCGGCAGCGGGCTCGAGATCGAGTGCGACGTCGATAAAGCGTTCAAGGCCGAAAAGAGCGATCATTGCGCCACCCACGATCAAGGGGAAAAAGTCGACGCCGCCGGGCCAGCCCAGAACGGGGATGGTTGCGCCCCAGGTGCCTGCAGAAAGCTGGACGCCATAGTAGACCATGGCGGCGCCAAAGAAGGCGACGAGCCCGAGGCTCACCAGATCCATCAGGCGCTGGATCGAGCGGGGCATGGCGTAGCGAACGATATCGAGGCCAAGATGCACGCTCTCGCGCACGCCAACCGCGGCGCCCAGCATGATGAACCAGAGCATCAGATGCAGCGAAAGCGGTTCCGACCAACTGGGAGAATCGTTCAGAACGTAACGCGCAAAGACCTGCCAGCCGACTATGAATGTCATCACCACGATACCAGTCCCGGCGATGTAGAGCGAAAGCCGGCTTAACGCGGCCAAAAACGGGCGGATGCCCAGCATGAATTTTCTCATTTCCCCGAATTCCTTCTGCGCTACTGTGAGATCAGGCGCATTGAAAAAGCCGGCCCCTTGTGGAGCCGGCTTGCAATCGTCAACTTATTTGACGTCCTGAATGCGTGTCAGGAGATCCTTCAGCTTCGCATCGGTCACGAACTTGTCGTAGACGGGCTTCATGGCAGCGGAGAACTCGCTCTTGTCTACCTTGATCACGTTCACGCCACCGGCACGAACCTTCTCTTCGGAGACTTTTTCGCGCGCGCTCCAGAGCTCACGCATCTTGGCGACCGATTCCTTGGCTGCCGCCTTGATGATCTTCTGGTCTTCCGGCTTCAACTTGTCCCAGGAGATCTTGGACATGACCAGGATTTCGGGGTTCAACGAGTGTTCCGTCAGCGTGTAGTTCTTCGCAACTTCGTAGTGACGGGCTGATTCGTAGGATGGCCAGTTGTTTTCCGCACCATCGACCACGCCGGTTTCGAGCGAGGAATAGACTTCGCCCATCGGCATCGGCGTCGGGTTGGCGCCGAAGGCCTGCATCATGGCGATCCAGAGGTCAGACTGCTGAACGCGGATCTTCAGGCCCTTGAGATCGGAAAGCTTCTGGATCGGCTTCTTCGTCGTGTAGAAAGAGCGCGCACCGGAATCGTAATAGGCAAGACCAACGAGACCATGCGGTTCGAAGGCCTTCAGGATTTCTTCGCCGATCGGGCCGTCCACCGTCTTGTGCATGTGTTCCGTCGAGCGGAACAGGAATGGCATGCCGAGCACGACCGTTTCCTTGACGAGGTTGTTGAACGGTGCCGCATTGACGCGGTTGATGTCGATGACGCCGAAGCGGGTCTGTTCGATCGTATCCTTCTCGCTGCCGAGAACGGAATTGTTCATGACCTGAATGTTGATGCGGCCATTGGTGCGCTCGGAAACGAGCTTGCCCATGTATTTCACCGCATCGACGGTCGGATAACCATCCGGATGGATGTCCGCCGAGCGCAGGGTAATCTGCTGCGCCTGTGCGGCCAGTGCCGTGCTCATGGCCAAGCCAATCGCGAGGCCAAGAATCTTGGTCAGTTTCATGCTTTCCTCCTGTTGTCGCGTGGTTGTCTCCTCCAACCCCGCTGTTTATGTAGCTTTGCTAGACCTGCCACTTGGGCAGGTTGAAAAGTTCTTCCGGGTTCTCGACGAGTGCCAGATGCCTGCTCTGTTCGTTCGGCAGCCAGCCGAGCACCGTTTCGAGCAGGCTCACGTCGTCCGGGTAATCTTTCTGTTCCTTGGCCAGATTGTGCGGCCAGTTGGTGCCCCAGACGATGCGCTGCGGCGCATAAGACGCCACAAGGCGCGCAATGGCTGCCACGTCGTCGTAATCCGGGCCGCCAGTCTTTGAGCTTTCATAGACCCCGGCAAACTTGAACCAGCAGCGTCCTGTATCGATCAGTCTCTTGACGGCATCGACATGCGGACTATCCGGCGTGATGCCGCAGAAGAACTTGCCGTGGTGATCCAGCACCCAGCGCGAACGCAGGCGCACGAGGCGCGTTTCGTGGTCCAGAATGTTGCTTCCATCGAACTGAACGGCCAGCATCCAGCCGCGTGCGGCGGCTTTGGCATCCAGTGCTTCCAATGCAGAAAGATCGGTTGCGCCGCCGGGGAGATCCATGATCCGCAGGCCAACGACACCAGCCTCGCCCAGTGTATCAAGCTCTGCATCGGAAACTTCCGGTGCGACAGCCGCCACGCCTCGTGCCACGTTGCCCATGGCCTTGAGGCAGGCAACCGTATTGCCATTGTCCCGCTGCTGGGCATTGCCTTGGGTGATGATGACGCGGTCGATGCCGAGCCATGTCATGAATTCGCGGTACTGATCCGGCGTCGGCAGGTCGCCCGCAGGCAATCCGGGGCCGCCGGGAAGAGCAGGATAACCCGGCAGATACATGTGCATCTGCGTGTCGACCGTGCCTTTTGGCAGGGACATGGCGGGTTGGCGGCCGGAGGTGGGGCGAACGAGCATCATGCGTCCTTCATCTTGAATTCGGCGAGTGCATCGCGATTGATTTCAATGCCAAGTCCCGGACCGTTGGGGATTGTCACCACCCCATTGACGTGTTCGATCGGCGTATTGACGATGGCCTGCCGGAAGGGGTTGTCGGTACGGTCGAATTCCAGGATTGGCTCGATCGGGTTTACCCGAACCGGGCTTGGCACCATGGCCGCCATGAATTGCAGGGCAGCGGCGATATGCACGGCTGTGCCCCATACATGCGGCACGACGCGAATGCCGTGCAGCGCTGCCAGATCGGCTACGCGCTTTGCTTCGGTAAAGCCGCCAACGCCTGCGAGATCAGGCTGGAGAATGTCGACGCAGCGGGTTTCCACCGGCTCGCGCATGCCCCAGCGCGAATGCCATGTTTCACCACCGGCAACGGGAATCGGCTGGCGGGCGCGTACTTCCCGGTAAGCGGCCAGTTGTTCCGGCACCACAGGCTCTTCGAACCAGTCGAGGTTCAGTTCTGCGGCTGCCTGGCCGAAGCGCACGGCTTCCACCACGTCGTAACCATGGTTTGCGTCTACCATGATGCGCATCTCGGAACCGACGGCATCGCGGGCAGCGCGAACGACGCGCAGATCTTCCTCGACGCCGAATCCGATCTTGATCTTGGTGGCGTGAAAACCTTCCTTCCAGTAGCGGGCAACATCCGTCGCATTGTCCTCGACGCGGTCCACACCGTCACGCTTGAAGCTGCCGGTTGCATAGGCCTTGATGCTTTCGCGGAAGCGCCCGCCGAGCAGGATCGACACAGGCACGCCGAAATGCTTGCCCTTGATATCCCAAAGCGCAATGTCGATGCCGGACAGTGCTGTGACAGCAAGGCCGCGCTGACCCTGATCGCGAAGCGCGTTATAGAGACGAGCCCAGATCTTTTCGGTTTCGAGCGGATTTTCGCCGATCAGCCAGTTGGCATAGGCTTGAACCACGGCCGCATTGGGTCTTGCTGGTCCAAGGCATTCGCCCCAGCCTGTCGTGCCGTCGTCGCACACGATCTCCACCAGAATATGTGCCCTGCGGTCGAAGCGCATGGATGCGCTCTCGAATGCCACGTCGAGCTTGTGCTCCAACAGATGTGTGCGAACTTCGGCAATCTTCATAGGTTTTTCCCGTTGCAGCGTTTCATCCGCACCAGGTCGGATGAAACGCCCAGTCTTCAGTCAGTTGGATCAGCCACGCTTCCAGGGACCGATAAGGTCCAGCAGCATGCCTTCTTCTTCCTTGGTCAGGTCGTCGAGCGGCGCACGAACCTTGCCAGCATCGAAGCCCTGCAGGCGCACGCCCGCCTTGATGGCGGCAACCGCGTAGCCCTTGCGGCGATTACGGATCGCCATGAACGGGTAGAAGAAGTCCCGGAGGATCTTCTCGCAGTGCTCACGCTCGCCAGCCCGCAGCGCCTTGTAGAACTCGACGGCAAGGCCGGGGACGAAGTTGAAGACGGCAGAGGAATACGTCGTGAAACCAGCGCCGAGATAGGCTTCGGCAAACAGTTCGGCAGTCGGCATGCCGCCGAGATAGGTGAGACGATCGCCCATGGTCGCCGTGATCTGGCGCACGAGGCCGATATCGCCCGTACCATCCTTGAAGCCGACAAGGTTCGGGCACTCGTCACACAGACGCTTCAACGTGTCGACGGAAAGCACCGAGTTGTCGCGGTTGTAGACCATGACGCCGATGCCAACGGATTGGCAGATTTTCTTGACGTGCTGATAGAGACCTTCCTGCGGCGCGTCGATGAGGTAATGCGGCAGAAGCAGAATGCCGTCTGCGCCAGCCTTTTCGACAGATTTTGCCAGCTCAGTGCCGACGTGGCTGCCAAAGCCGCAGCCGGAGACGATTGCAGTCTTGCCCGCGGCTTCTTTTGCTGCCTTGACGATACCCGGGATTTCATCGGGTGAGAGCGAAAAGAATTCTCCAGTGCCGCCTGCGGCGAACAGAACGGGCGCCTCGAAGCCGGACAGCCACTCGATATGGCGGCGATAGCTTTCAGCCTGAAACTGGCCTTCGCCGTCGAAATGCGTCACTGGGAAAGACAAAAGGCCAGCGCCGAGCGCCGCCTTGATCTCTTGAGGCGTCATAATCAGTGTATCCTTTGTAGAAGTCTCCTCCGCTCAATTTCGTATAGATTCAACATACAAGTGTCAATAACTTATCTTACAAATTGCCTTTGTTCTCTGAGGAGCGTCCGGTAGCGAGACTGGCTGCCGCGCAGATGCCTGCGCATTGCATCGCGAGCTGCCTCCTCATCCCCAGCTGAAATGGCAGAAATGATGGCGTTGTGCTCTTCGTTCAGCAGCTTGATATAGGCTGCCTGATCGGCTTCCGACTCTTCATTGCGAAGCGCTGCACGGGGGATGATGTTCTTGCCGATCAGGGAAAGAAAATCTCTGAAGCGCGAGTTGTTGGTCGCCTCGGCAATTGCCAGATGCAACGCGAAGTCCGCCTCGCTGGTCGGCTTGTTCGCCTCGAAACAGGCCTGCACCGCATAGTGACGCTCAAAGATAACCTCTTCCTGTGCGGGAGAACGGCGAAGAGCAGCAAGGCCTGCCGCCTCTACTTCTACCGCCGTGCGCAGTTCCAGAAATTCGATGACGGAGGAAACGCGCGCATAGTCGATGTTTTCGATCGACATGGGGGCAGGACTGCTGGCAACCGGCGGTTCCAACACAAAAACGCCAGCGCCCTGACGCGCCTCCACGAGGCGGTCTGCCCGCAGTGCTGCGATTGCCTCGCGCACCACAGTTCGGCTCACGCCGTGTTGTTCGCCCAGTTGTGCTTCGCTCGGCAGCTTGGTGCCGGGCGGATAATGCCCTGCCATGATCGACTGTCGCAGAACGTCGCCCAATCGAGAGGCCAGCGTGCCAGCACCGCCCGGTGTCCCGCTCTTGCCTGCAATTGCCATGGACATCTCCTTCAAAGCCTGCATCTCCGGATGGTCTGCTCGCCAGCCTGTACATCAATGCAATAGCTGTAGCGTGTTGACGCGCTTCTGCCAACATGTATGATGAGTTGACCCGGCGAGCCTACGAGTTGTGGCGCGCTGCCTGCCGATGGAGGAAATCTTGAAACGACTGTTGATCACCGGTGCCGCCGGCGCGCTGGGGCGTGCCATGCGCACGCGTCTTGCCGATGTGGCCGATATCCTGCGCCTGTCAGATATCAGCAATCTGGGTGAGGCCGGACCGAACGAGGAACTCGTTCAATGCGATCTGGGTGATGCGGATGCCGTGCACAGACTGGTCGAGGGGTGCGACGGGATCGTACATCTGGGCGGCGTGTCTGTTGAAGACAAGTTTTCCAAGATCCTGAATGCCAACCTGCTCGGCATGTTCAACCTCTATGAGGCGGCGCGCGCCAACGGTCATCCGCGCATCCTGTTTGCCAGTTCCAACCACACGGTCGGCTTCTACCGTCAGGATGATAAGATCGATGCGACATCACCAACGCGGCCGGATGGTCTTTACGGTGTCTCCAAATGTTTCGGCGAACAGCTGGCGCGGATGTATTTCGAGAAATTCGGTCAGGAAACGGCGCTTGTTCGCATTGGCAGCTGCATGGAAAAGCCAAGCAATCATCGCATGCTGTCCAGCTGGATGTCCTATGCGGATTTCAAGCGTCTTATCGAATGCACGTTCCGGGCGCCGATGCTGGGGTGCCCGGTGATCTGGGGCATCTCCAACAATGATGCAGCCTGGTGGGACAACTCGCATGCCAGCTATCTGGGCTGGAAGCCGCAGGACAATGCCGAACATTATCGCGCGGAAATCGACGCGGCACTTGGCAAACCAGACCCGAAAGCGGCCCTTCACGTCTATCAGGGCGGCAATTTCGTCAACGATCCTATTTTCAAGGAAAGTTGAGATTGCTGCCGCAGGAGCCGTTTGGCGGGGGCGGCTCCTGCACTATTTTCAGTCCTCGGAATAGCGCTCTTCGGCCCATGGATCACCGCGCATGTGGTAGCCATTCTTTTCCCAGAAGCCCGGTCTGTCCTGACGCGTGAACTCAATGCGGGTCAGCCACTTGGCGCTCTTCCAGAAATAAAGATGCGGAACAACGAGGCGCATCGGCCCGCCATGTTCGGCGGTGAGTGGCTCGCCCTGCCAATGCGTGACCAGCATGGCATCTTCCACGGCAAAGTCGGAAAGCAGCAGATTGGTCGTGTAGCCGTCATAGCTCGTCAGCATCACGGCATCCGCTTCTGCTTTCGGATGCACCTGATCCAGCAGTTCCCGCGTCGTTACGCCGGTCCATTCATTGTCATAACGCGACCAGGTGGTCACGCAGTGAATGTCGGTCGTGAGCTTCGATTGCGGCAGCGCTTGAAATTTATCCCAGTTGAACGTCAGCGGATTTTCCACTTCGCCCCTGATGTCGAGCCGCCATTGCAAGGCAGAAATCACCGGCTGCTGGCCAAGATCCAGAACCGGCCAGTTCTGCACCAGGTGCTGGCCCGGTGGCAGCCGGTCGGTTTCCGGTCTTGTTATCTTTCCGGTTAGAAATTTGCCTTCCGCCGCCCATTTTTGTTTGGTCTTTGTGAGTTTTGTCGCTTCAGGCTCATTGTGTTCATCCGCCATGGTTCCGTCCTGCATTTCGATCATGAGGGGAATGTGTGGCGACGCAGGATCGCTGTCCAGAAGGCGCTGAATTTCTTTCATTATATCCGTACGGATATAATGCTGGAATATCGAAAGAGGTTCGCTATATTCCCACAGATATTTCGCTTTGGGAGAGCTCATGAAAACCCGCAGTCTGGTTCTCAAACTCATCGCTGCCATGGCTTTGGCAGTGCTTCCTGTTCTGCCCGCACAAAGTTTTGCTGCTGAAAAGATAATCGTCTTTGCAGCTGCCAGCATGAAGACGGCGCTGGATGCAGCCAATGCCGTCTACGTTAGGAAAAGTGGTCATCAGGTAACGGCCTCTTACGCAGCCAGTTCGGCGCTTGCGAAGCAGATAGAGGCTGGTGCGCCCGCAGACGTTTTCATTTCCGCCGATCTGGACTGGATGGATTATCTGGCGAAGAAGAACCTCATCAAGCCGGACAGTCGAAAGAACCTGCTGGGCAACCGCATCGTTCTGGTCGCGCCGAAGGACAAGGCAAAGCCTGTCGACATTAAGGCTGGCTTCGATCTTTCCGCTCTGGTGGGAGACGGCAAGCTTGCCATGGGTGCGGTGAATAGCGTTCCTGCCGGCAAATACGGCAAGGCGGCCTTGGAAAAGCTCGGTGCCTGGAGTGCTGTTGCGCCGAAGGTGGCGGGTGCGGAAAATGTTCGCGCGGCTCTTCTGCTCGTGTCGCGCGGGGAGGCTCCCTATGGCATCGTTTATCAGACGGATGCGGCGGCCGATCCCGATGTTTCCATCGTCGGCACCTTCCCGCCAGACAGCCATCCTGCGATCATCTATCCGGTGGCGCAGGTCGCCGACGCTAGGAGCGCGGCGGCCAGCGATTACCTGAAGTTCCTGTCTTCCGATGAAGCTTCAGGTTTCTTCACGGCACAAGGCTTCTCAATCCTCAAATGATGCCCTCGCATAACGGCGTTCACGCAGTTACAGTCTTCACAAACGGGGCGCATGCGTGGAACTTCCAAGTCTGAGTGAAGAGGAGTGGACGGCGATCAGGCTCAGCCTGAAGGTTGCCAGCGTTGCCGTCCTTGCCAGCCTGCCGCTGGGTGTGCTGGTTGCCTATCTTCTGGCGCGCAAGCGCTTTTGGGGACACGCGCTGCTGAATGGCATCGTCCACCTGCCGCTCATTCTGCCGCCAGTCGTGACCGGCTACCTGCTGCTGATTGCCTTCGGGCGACGCGGGTTCATCGGTTCATTTCTGGAAAGCACTTTCGGGTTGATTCTGTCCTTTCGCTGGACGGGGGCTGCACTCGCCTGTGCCGTCATGGGCTTTCCGCTGATGGTGCGTTCCATAAGACTTTCCATTGAGGCAGTGGACCTGAAGCTGGAGGAGGCGGCCAGAACATTGGGTGCATCGCCGGTGATGGTGTTTCTCACGGTCACGCTGCCCCTGATGCTGCCGGGAGTTATCGCCGGTCTCGTTCTCGCCTTTGCCAAGGCCATGGGGGAATTCGGCGCAACGATCACCTTTGTTTCGAACATTCCCGGTGAAACGCAAACGCTTTCCGCCGCCATCTACACCTTCACCCAGGTGCCGGGGGGCGATGCGGGCGCTCTTCGCTTGACTGTCATTTCGATTATCATCTCCATGGCAGCATTGCTGCTTTCCGAAGCGCTGGCGCGCCGGGTGGGCAACAGGATCGAAGCCGAATGACTTTCGCTGTCGAGATCCGTCATAGCCAAGGAGATTTCCGCATTGAGGCGGACTTCGCATCGGAAGGAGGCGTGACGGCACTCTTCGGGCGTTCCGGCTCTGGAAAAACATCCGTGCTTCGCATTGTCGGCGGTTTGGTGAGGCCTGATCACGGGCGTATACTCGTCGGCGATCAGGTGCTGCTGGATACGAGCAAGGGTATCTGCCTGCCGCCGCATCGGCGGGGTCTCGGTTATGTCTTTCAGGAGCCGCGGCTGTTTCCGCATCTGAGCGTACGCCAGAATCTGAACTACGGGCAGTGGTTTGCGCGTAGCCGGTCCTCCTTTGCCGATCCGGACAGGATCATCGGCATGCTGGGGCTGGAGGCATTGCTGCCGCGTCGTCCCGGTTCATTGTCAGGCGGGGAAAAGCAGCGAGTGGCCATTGGCCGAGCACTTCTGGCGAGCCCTCGTATTTTGCTGATGGATGAGCCGCTCTCGGCGCTGGATGAGGCGCGCAAGGCGGAAATCCTGCCCTATATCGAGCGGCTGCGCGATGATCTGAACCTGCCCATTCTCTATGTCAGCCATTCAGTGGGCGAGGTGGCACGGCTGGCGGACCGCGTCGTCGCCATGGCGGATGGACGTGTGACCGGCATCGGCAATGCATCCGAAATTCTGGGCATCCAGACCATTGCCACGGGGCGCGAAAGCGGCAGCGTTCTGGAAGGATTGGTGCGGCTTCAGGATGAGGATCCCGATCTTGCGGCCATCGCGCTTCGCGGCTGTCGTCTCCTGGTTCCACGCGGCGATCTCCATGAAGGGCAAAAGCTTCGCGTCCATATTCCTGCCCGAGAGGTTCTGCTGGCGACCTCAAAGCCGCAAGGGATCTCAGCCCTCAATGTTCTGAAAGGTGAAATCCGCGCCATGACAGGTTCGGATGGTGGCGCGGTGGATATAGCGCTTCTGTGCGGGGAGGAAGTGCTGCGGGCCCGCATTACTGGTCTGTCTGCCAAGCGAATGGACCTGATGGTGGGGCAATCCATTCACGCCATCATCAAGACGGTTGCGCTGGATCCGCCGGGTCGCGCGCGCTGATCTTGCTTTGATGTTCATTCAGCCAATCGAGGTCGTCTGCAAGCGCGCTTTGGAGAATGACTTCCATATGCCGAAAGCGGCGGATCAGTTCTTCACCAAATTCCGTCAATTGCGCTCCGCCGCCTTGCTTGCCCCCGCGCTGGGATTCAACTGACGGTTTTGCAAACATCGTGTTGATCGCATCCACCAGCAGCCAGGCACGCCTATACGACATATCCATGCGGCGACCGGCTGCCGAAATGGACCCGGTTTCACGAATATGCTCCAGCAGCTCGATCTTGCCGCGGCCAAGCCGCTCTCCAGGCGGAAACGCAACTTTCAGCAGCGGTTGCAGGGTCTGATCGGGCGGATTTGACATGGTGTGGATGAGCCTGTGTGGAGCCGTCAGCAGTTCAACGAGCGTCCATTGTGGCCGAGCGTCATCATGCTTTCAATTGACAACCATACGTTAACGACAGAAGACTTTGTTGATCGGCGATCATTGCCGACATTGCCGTTCATGCTGCGGTGGAGGACATCATGTCGAAGCGGATCTCGTTTGCGGTCGCCTCTTTTCTGGCCCTTGGCCTTCTCGGTCCCGTCCAGGCGCAGCAGGCGACCAAGGCGCCGCAGTCGAACCGGACAATCGAGACAGCGGAAGATAGCGATTATATCGGCTTTGATCTGAGGACGGTCAAAAACGTGACGCTCCAGCAGTGCCAGACGGCCTGTATCGACGATAAATCCTGCCGTGCCTTTACCTTCAATGTAAAGGCGAAGTGGTGTTTCCTGAAATCCGATTACAACCAGCTGAACAGCTTTGCTGGTGCGGTTGCCGGCAAGATCGTTGTCGCCAACAGCCAGCCGGATATCGGTACGCCGCCAGCGCTTTCCATGGTTGGCGATGAGGCGACCAATCAGGCTGCTGCTCTTCGCGATGAATTGGCCGTTGCGCCAGAACTGGAAGGGCAGGGGCTGGAAAGCCTGAAGGCGCTGGCGCAGCTTGAATTCGTCAATGGAAATCCGGCAGCTGCGATCAATGCGTTGACCGCAGCGCTCAGCATCGAGCCGGATGATTCAGGCCTGTGGAGCGAGTTTTCCAGGGCATCCGCCCAGATCAAGGATGATGCCGACGCCAAGACAAAGGCGGTCTCTGCCGCGATCAACGCCTATGATGCCTCTCGTACGGCGCAGAGCCGCGCCGAGGCGCTTGCCCTCTTGGGTGATGCGCTTCATGCGCAGGAAAACCACCGGGGTGCCATCGATGCGCTGAAGGAAAGCCTGGCGCTCGTTCCGTCCAAGACCGTTCAGGCCCGTTACAACGATCTGAAGGAGCGCTTTGGCTTCCGCGTCGTGGGAAACAGCGTGGATGCCGATGCGGCAAGCCCGCGCGCCTGCGTACAGTTTTCCGAAGCGCTTTTGAAAACCGGTACGGATTACGGCCAGTTCGTGGTGCTCAACGGCCAGGCCCCCCAAGCGGTGGAAGCCAAGGACAAGCAAATCTGCGTCGAGGGTCTGAAGCATGGCGAGCGTTATAAGCTGACCCTGCGCCGTGGCCTTCCCTCCAGCGTCGATGAAAGCCTGCAGGCAGCCGTTGACCTCAATATTTACGTCAAGGATCGCTCGCCAGCGGTGCGCTTCACCGGTGACAGCTTTGTTCTGCCATCGACGGCGCGGCGCGGCATTCCCATCGTATCCGTCAACACCAGCAGCGCCAATCTGAAGCTCTACCGTATTGGCGACCGAGGCATTGCGCCGCTGCTCGCCAATTCGCAGTTCCTCACCCAGATGGACGGTTACACCGCCGGTCAGGTCGAGCAGAGCAATGGCGAACTGGTCTGGCAGGGCTCTATCGATATCGCTCAGGACATCAACAAGGATGTGGTGACGAGCTTCCCGGTCGATGAGGTTTTGCCGAAGCGCAAGCCCGGCGTCTATGTGCTGACGGCGGCGACTGGCACGGGCAATGTCAATGAATGGGAGAACAAGGCCACGCAGTGGTTCGTGGTGTCCGATTTGGGCCTCAGCACCTTTGCCGGAACCGACGGTCTGAACGTTTTCGTGCGCTCGCTTGGCTCTGCCGAACCGGCGGTCGGCGTGGACCTGCAATTGCTGGCCAAGAACAACGAGATCCTCGGCACCGCCAAGACCGACGCCGATGGCAAGGCCGTGTTCAGCGCGGGTCTCATTCGCGGCACGGCGAGCATGGTTCCAGCCGTGTTGATGGCTTCGAAAGGCGGCGAGGATTTCGTTTTCCTCGACATGACACGCGCAGGCTTCGACCTGTCCGATCGCGGCGTGACGGGCCGTCCGGCTCCGGGTGCTATCGATGTCTACGCCTGGACGGAACGCGGCATCTATCGACCCGGTGAAACGGTTCATGCAGCGCTTCTGGCGCGTGACGTGACATCCAACGCCATCGATCAATTGCCGCTGACCTTCGTGTTCTTGCGGCCTGACGGCGTTGAAGACCGCCGCATGACGGGAACGGGAACGCTGGGCGGCTATGCAGTGGATCTGCCGGTTCTGGCCAGCGCCATGCGCGGCACTTGGACCATGCAGGTATTCACGGACCCCAAGGCGACCGCCATTGCTGAAAAGCGCTTCCTCGTCGATGATTTCGTGCCCGACCGGATCGAGTTTGATCTGAAGAGCGAGGCAAAAGAAATCGTCGTGGGCGAACAGACGCCGATCACCGTCGATGGCCGTTATCTCTATGGCGCGCCGGCTGCCGGACTTGGGCTCGAAGGCGAAATCGTGCTCAAGCACACGCGAGAGCGCGAAGCGTTCAAAGGCTATTTCTTTGGTCTGGCTGACGAAGAGGCAAGTGAGGCCGAGCGGCTGCCGCTGGAAGCGCTTGATCCGCTCGACGAGCAGGGCAAAGCCAGCTTTGACGGCGGGTTGACCGAGCTTGCCTATACCACGCAATTGACGGATGCGAACATCGTCGTGCGCCTGAAAGAAGGCGGCGGTCGCGCTGTCGAACGCACGCTGACGCTGCCCGTTCGCGCCGATGGCGACCGCATCGGTATCAAGCCGGAATTCTCGGGCGATCTCGCCGAGAATGCTGTGGCGAATTTCAACGTCATCATGATCGGTGCCGATGCCCAGAAGCGGGCTGCCCCTGGCCTGTTGTGGAAGCTCGTCAAGATCGAGCGCGATTATCAATGGTATCGCGAAGGCAATTCCTGGCGTTACGAACCGGTCAACCGCACGAAGCAGATCGCCAATGGCAAGGTAGATGTCGCAGCGGTAGATGGCGGCAAGATTTCCGTTCCCGTCCAATGGGGCCGCTATCGTCTGGAAGTCACCGGCCCCGAGCCGGATGCGCCCGCCTCCAGCGTCGAGTTCGATGCGGGCTGGTTCGTGACCGCGACCTCGACCGAAACACCGGATGCGCTGGAAATCGCGCTCGACAAGGCCTCCTACAAGGTTGGCGAAACGGCGAAGCTCAAAGTTTCCTCCCGCTATGCCGGTCAGTTGATGATCGCCAATGGCGCGGAAAATTTGATCTCCGTGCAGAATGTCTCGATCGGCGATAAAGGCGGCGAGGTTTCCATTCCGGTCACGAAGGAGTGGGGCGCAGGGGCTTATGTCACCGCCTCGCTTTATCGTCCCGGCAATGCGCGCGAAAGCCGCATGCCCATGCGCGCCATCGGCGTGACCTGGCTGAAAGTGGACCCGCAGGATCGCGATCTGACCGTTGCGCTGACGGCACCGGACAAGACGCTGCCGCGCCAACCGCTGCAGATCGGCGTGGATGTGAAGGGCGCGGGCGTTGGCGAAGAAGCCTATGTCACGGTTGCCGCTGTCGATGTCGGTATCCTGAACCTCACGCGCTATGAGCCGCCTGCGCCCGACAACTGGTATTTCGGCCAGCGCCGTCTCGGCCTCGAAATCCGTGATATCTACGGTCGCCTGATCGATGGTTCGCTGGGCGCGACGGGCAAGCTGCGCACCGGCGGCGATGGCGGAAGCGTGGCGCTGCAAGGCAGCCCGCCGAAGGAAAAGCTGATTGCCTTCTTCTCCGGCATCGTGCGCGTCGGGCCAGATGGCAAGGCGAATGTCAGCTTCGATATTCCACAGTTCAACGGCACAGCACGGGTGATGGCCGTCGCCTGGACGAAAACGGCAGTCGGCCATGGCACGAAGGATGTGGTGATCCGCGATCCGGTCGTCGTGACCGCCAGCCTGCCGCGTTTCCTCGCCCCCGGCGATGAGGCCATGTTGCGGCTCGATATCGCTAACACGGATGCACCGGCGGGTGATTATCAGGTTTCCATCGCCGCCAGCCCGCAGATCAGTGTCACAGGGGCAAATGCATCCCGCACCGTCAAGCTGAATACCGGTGCCAAGAGCACGGTCAACCTTGCCATCAAGGGCGCACGTGTTGGCGATGGATCGCTGACGGTGACTTTGGCTGGAAACGGTCTTGCGCCCATGCAGCAGCGTCTTGAACTGCCGGTGCGCCCGGCGGTGCTGCCGGTTACTGAAAAGCGCATCATTTCGCTTGCGCCGAACCAGAGCCTCACGGTGGATGGCAACCTGCTGGCAGATGCGCAATTGCAGGGCGCAAGCCTGACGCTTGGCGTAACCCGCTCGGCAGATTTCGATATCCCGGCGCTGTTGATGTCGCTCGATCGCTATCCTTATGGCTGCGCCGAGCAGACGACCAGCCGTGCGGTGCCGCTGCTCTATCTCTCCGAGCTTTCCAGGCAAAGCGGCATGGCGGATGATCCCGATGTCAAGAAGCGGGTTCAGGATGCCATCTACCGTGTGCTGGCCTATCAGTCTTCGTCCGGCAGCTTTGGCCTTTGGGGGCCTGGTTCGGGCGATCGCTGGCTGGATGCCTATGTGACGGAATTCCTGACCCGGGCGCGTGAACAGGGTCTCGATGTGCCGGATCGGGCGCTGGTGCAGGCGCTGGAAAACCTGCAGAACTCTTTGGCCTATGAGGTCAACATCAAGGATCAGGGCGAGCAGGTTTCCTACGCGCTCTATGTTCTCGCCCGGAACCGGAAGGCCTCGATCAGCGATCTGCGCTACTATGCCGATACGATGCTGAACGATTTCCCCACACCGCTGGCCAAGGCACATCTGGCCGCTGCCCTTTCGCTCTATGGCGATACGCAGCGGTCGAAGACTGTGTTTGCCTCCGCCCTTCAGATGACGGAACAGGCCGTTGCAACGCCGGTCAGCCTATCGCGATCGGATTATGGTTCCACTCTGCGAGATGGTGCGGCGGTTTTGGCATTGGCCGCGGAAAGCCGCCCGGTTCCGGCAATCGTTCCGCAACTTGCGGCAGCCGTTGCCAAGGAAGCGCGCAAGAGGAAGTACATGAGCACGCAGGAGCAGGTCTGGATGCTTCTGGCGGCGCGTGCCCTTCAAAACGGTGATAGCGGGTTGAAGGTTGATGTGAACGGACAGGTGACCACAGGTGCCTACCGCCAACAGATGACGGGTGATGAGCTTTCGGCAAAGCCGGTGACGCTGACCAACCGCGCCAGCGAGCCGGTTTCGGCAGTCATCACCACCTATGCTTCGCCCAAGCAGCCACCGGCAGCGGGAGGCAATGGCTTTGCCATCGCCCGTGCCTATTACACGCTGGATGGGCAGGAAGCGAATGTCACTGAGGCCAAGCAGAACGAGCGTTATGTTGTGGTTCTGACTGTCAACGAAACGAATGACTGGCCATCCCGTATCCTTGTGCAGGATTTGCTGCCAGCAGGCTTCGAGATCGACAATCCCAATCTCGTGGATAGCGCGCAGCTGGCCAATTTCGAATGGGTCGGCCAAGTGCAGGTGGCCCATACGGAGTTCCGCAACGACCGTTTTGTCGCGGCGTTCGATCGTAACAAGGGCGATAACCGCGAGTTCTCGCTGGCCTATGTCGTGCGGGCGGTGACACCCGGAACCTATGATCATCCAGCAGCCAGCGTGGAAGATATGTACCGGCCAGAATTGTCGGCGCGCTCTGCGGCGGGCCGCATGCAGGTTCAGGAAGCGCAGTAAAGGGTATGGGCAGGCGGCTCAGCACGTGGCTGGCAGGTGGGGCGGCGACAATGCTTGTTGTCGCCGTGTCCCTTTCCATGGCACTCGAAGCCGCTGACCGCGCCTATCCGCCACCGCTGGAGGCAGCGCGTGCCCGGTCTGCAGAGGTGCGCGATGCAGACGGGCAGTTGCTGCGCGCCTTTGCCACGAAGGATGGTCTGTGGCGGTTGAAGACAACGGCGGGCGATGTCGATCCGCAGTTCATCCGCATGCTGATCGCCTATGAGGATCATCGTTTCTACCAGCACTCCGGGGTGGATGTCCGGGCGCTGGGGCGTGCGGCGTTTCAGCTTGTCACGCATGGGCGCATCGTGTCCGGTGGCTCCACCCTTTCCATGCAGGTCGCGCGCCTCATCGAGCCGAGAGAGAGCCGATCCGTTTTTGCCAAGCTGAAACAGATGGCGCGGGCGGTGCAGATCGAGCGCCGTCTGTCGAAGGCGGAAATTCTTGACCTCTATCTTTCGCTGGCACCCTATGGCGGCAATCTGGAAGGGGTAAGGGCCGCAAGCTTTGCCTATTTCGGCAAGGAGCCGAAGCGGCTTTCCGTGGCGGAGGCCGCGCTGCTGGTGGCCCTGCCGCAGTCGCCGGAAGGCAGAAGGCCGGATCGCTTTCCGGAGGCAGCCAAAGCTGCGCGCGAGCGCGTTCTGGCCCGTGCCCATGTGGAAGCCGCAGTGGGAGAAGGCGAGGCAGATCGCGCCTCGCTGGTGGCTGTGCCGCGCGAGAGACGGCAGCTGCCAGCCCTTGCCGCCCATCTGGCAGAGGCTGCCTTGCGCAAGGCACCGGGTGAGGCGGTTTACGGAACGACCTTGCGCAAGCCGGTGCAGGACGCGCTGGAACGCGTGGCACGAGAGGCGGGTGCACGGCTGCCGCCCAAAGTTTCTCTGGCCATGATGATGGCGGATTCGACCACGGGAGAGATTATCGCCGATGTTGGTTCCGCCGATTATTTCGATGCTTCCCGGTCCGGCTGGATCGACATGACGCGCATCAACCGTTCGCCGGGATCTACGCTGAAGCCTTTCATCTATGGCCTTGCCTTTGAGGAGGGCTTGGTCGCGCAGGAAACGATCATCGAGGATCGCCCTTCCGATTTCTCCGGCTATCGACCGAAGAATTTCGACATGAGCTATCAGGGCGATGTCAGCATTCGCCAGGCCCTGCAACTGTCGCTGAACGTACCGGCGGTGCGGGTTCTGGAGGGCGTCGGCCCCAGCCGTCTGATGGTGCGGTTCAGGCGGGCAGAGGTTCGGCCCGTTCTGCCAGCGGGCGAAGCGCCGGGGCTGGCCATCGGCCTCGGTGGCGTCGGCATGACGTTGAAGGATCTTGTGCAGCTCTATGCCGGGCTTGCCAATCAGGGCTGGCCGGTGAAGCTCGGCGATGGTGTGCGGGATCAGCCCAAGCGCGATGGCATGCAGCCACTGCTGGAGCCTTCCGCCGTCTGGCAGGTCACGGATATCCTCTCCGACGTTCTTCCCCCGCAGGGGAGCCCGAAGCTCGGTCTCGCCTATAAGACCGGCACCAGCTACGGTTACCGCGATGCCTGGTCCGTCGGGTATGACGGGCGTTATGTGCTGGGTGTGTGGGTTGGCCGGCCAGACAATGGCGCGGTTCCCGGCATTACAGGCTATGGCACTGCGGCCCCCATTCTGTTCGAGGCCTTTGCGCGTTCTGGTCTAGCCATCTCCGGTCATCCCTCTGCGCCCCCCGGTGCGCAACGACTGGCACTGACGGATCTGCCGATTGGTCTCAGGCGCTATTCGGTCATGGCAAATGGCCTGCTGCGTTCCACCTCGCGAGAACCGGCACCGCAGATCGTCTATCCACCCGAAGGTGCGAGAGTGGACCTTGGAGCGCGTAGTGGCGAAGAAATCGCGCCGCTCATGCTGAAATTGCAGGGCGGGCGGGCACCCTTCCGCTGGCTGGCGAATGGCAAACCATTGGAGGATACAGCGCGCACGCGCAATTCCGAGTGGAAGCCGGATGGCGCGGGCTATTCGACGCTCACGGTCATCGATTCGCGCGGACGCGCTGCCACCGTGCGGGTTTTCATTGAGTGATCCAGAGCATTCCCAGGAAAAGTGGACACCGGTTTTCCGTCCGGGAATGGGTATAGAGTTGTGAGCATTCCCAGGAAAAGTGGGCACCGGTTTTTTGTCCGGGAATGCGTATAGAGTTGTGAGCATTCCCAGGAAAAGTGGGTACCGGTTTTCCGTCCGGGAATGCGTCTACAATGTTGTCCGCGCTATCGCGTGAAAGAAGGTGCCGCTCACATGGCCGCGCCTTCCGCCCGACAGCCCAAGCGGCTGGCCGGTTCCATCGGCGATTTCGGCAAAAGGCTCGTCACGACCCGGATCGATGACGCTGGCATAATGGAACTCGTGGCCGCGTAGAACCTCACCGGCTGAACCCAATGGACCATCCCCCAACAGACGCACCTGCCGATAACCGAGGTTCATCTTTCGCTTGGCAAAGCTTGTGGAATGACTGAGCAGTGCCGTCATGACATGGCGAACACCATCGGCATCCACGAGACCGGTTCCCAGCACCATGAAGCCGCCGCACTCGCCATGAACCGGCTTCATCTGCGCAAAGTGCCGAATACGGTTGCGAAAGCGGTTGGCAGCCGAGAGCTGCCCTGCGTGGAGTTCCGGATAACCGCCCGGCAGCCAGCAGATGTCGCAATCGAGCGCCGGACCCTCGTCGTTCAGCGGCGAGAAGGGCACAAGCTCCGCTCCTTGCGCCCGCCAGTGGGCACCCAGATGCGGATATAGGAAGGTGAAGGCGGCATCCGACGCTATGGCGATACGCTGTCCCGGCGGCGGAATGGCCGCAGCAGGGTTTCCACGCCGCAAGGCAATCGGCTGCGCCAGCGAAAGCACGGCATCGAGATCGACAGAGGTTTCCATCACGTCGGCCAGCCGGTCGATATAGTCCTGAATGCCGCCGTGCTCGCTTGCCTGCACCAGGCCCAGATGACGTTCGGGCAGAGCCAGCGCATCGCTGCGCAAAACGGCACCCACAACGGGCATGCCCGCTGCCTCGATGGCGGTGCGCGACAGGCGTATATGGCGCTCGCTACCCGCCCTGTTGATGACGATGCCTTTGGTGCGAACCTTCGCATCGTAGTGCCTGAAGCCTACAGCCACAGCCGCCGCCGTCTGGCTCTGGCCCGATACATCGAGCACCAGCAGAACCGGAATATCCAGAAGCCGCGCCAGATCGGCGGCGGAGCCGGTGCGACCCTCGCCGCCATCAATGCCATCGAACAGGCCCATGGCGCTTTCGATCAGCAGCAGATCTGTATCTTGTGCCGCGTGATCCAGAAGATGGGCCACCAGATCCGGCTCCATGGCCCAGCTATCAAGATTGAGGCCTTCCAGACCGGTCGCCGCCTGATGGAAACCCGGATCGATATAATCGGGCCCGGATTTCACTCCGCGCACCCGGATGCCACGTCGCGCAAAGGCGCGAAGCAAGCCAATGGTAACGCTGGTTTTTCCGGAACCGGAACGGGGCGCGCCAATGATAAGGGCTTTGGGAGTGAGTCGGCTATCTGTCATGCTATGCTTTTGCCAGTGACGATGCTCAACCGCAACGATATAGATGCAGCCATGGACGTTGAAGGCAAAGAGTTGCGTCGTGGCTGGACCACGGGAACCTGTTCCGCTGCGGCGGCAAAGGCGGCCTGCCTTGCGCTTCTGGGGAAGGGCTTTCCCGAAATGGTGGAGATAACCCTGCCGGGTGGCCAGAAGCCGGCCTTTTCTCTTGCCCTTGGAGAGCAAGGCGAAGGCTTTGCCCGCGCCGGCATCATCAAGGATGCGGGCGACGATCCCGATGTTACCCATGGCGCTCTCGTTATCGCGACACTGCGTCGCGGGCAGGCGGGCAAGGGGCTTCGCTTTCTCGCTGGCAAAGGTGTGGGCATGGTGACGCGCCCCGGCCTTCCCATTCCGCCGGGCGAACCAGCTATCAACCCTGTGCCGCGCCAGATGATCGCCGCTGCCATTGCGGAGGTGGCAGGCACAGACACCGATTTTGAGGTCGAAATCTCCATTCCCGATGGAGAAGAACTGGCGCAGAAGACTCTGAATCCTCGGCTCGGCATCGTCGGCGGGCTCTCCGTGCTTGGCACCACCGGCATCGTTATCCCGTTTTCCTGTTCGGCGTGGATTCATTCCATCTGGCGCGGCATTGATGTGGCACGCGCCGAGGGGCTGACCCACGTTGCCGGTTCCACTGGTATGACGACGGAAAAGGCGGTGCAGGCGCATCATGATCTGCCGGAAACCGCACTTCTCGATATGGGCGATTTCGTCGGCGGCATGCTGAAATATCTTCGCAAGCACCCGGTGCCGAAGGTCACCGTCGCCGGTGGCGTCGCCAAAATGACCAAGCTTGCTCAGGGCATGCTCGATGTGCATTCCAAGCGCGGTCTGGCGGATCTTGAGGCGCTGGCGAAAGTGGCAACCGAAGCCGGTGCAGATGCGGCTTTAGCTGATGAGATTACCAAGGCCAATTCTGTTCTGCACGCCTTCCAATTGGCAGAGGCTCAAGGTCTTGCCTTGGGTGATCACGTGGCGGCACTTGCCTGGAAAACGGCAGCGAAAGCCTTGCAGTCACCCGAAATAGCTCTGGAAGTGCTGGTTTTCGATCGAGAGGGCAGACTGGTGGGCGAAGCGCCATTTACGCCGTCGGATCAGGTCTCATCACTCCCTTTGCCCGAGCGGAACCGCCGCACATAATCCGTGCTGTAAAGCGCGCTTTCCCTAAAATCTTCTGCCTGAAGACCGGGGCCGACGAAGATCAGCGCCGTGCGCTCGATCGGTTCCGCCGCCACCTGTGCGGCGATGGTGGAAAGCGTGCCGCGTAGGATCTTTTCATCCGGCCATGTGGCCTTGACCACGATGGCGACAGGGCAATCGGCACCGTAATAGGGCGTCAATTCCGTTACGATCTTCTCCAGTGCGTGGATGGCCAGATGAATGGCCAATGTTGCGCCAGTCGCTGCGAAGTTGGCAAGGTTTTCCCGTTCCGGCATTTTGGAGGCGCGACCCGATACGCGTGTCAGGATCAGGCTCTGCGCCACTTCCGGGATGGTCAGTTCTCGCTTCAGCGCGGCGGCAGCGGCGGCAAAGGAGGGAACGCCGGGAGTCAGCGTATAGTCGATCCCCAGGCGGTCCAGCCGCCGCATCTGTTCGGCCACAGCGCTCCAGACCGAGAGATCGCCGGAATGCAGGCGGGCCACATCCTGACCTGCTTCCTGCGCGGCCAGATATTCCGCCTCGATCTCATCCAAAGACAGCGAAGCGGTATCAACGATGCGTGCGCCCTCCGGGCAGTAATCCAGAAGTTCGCGCGGCACGATGGACCCGGCAAAGAGGCAGACAGGGCAGCGGGCGATGAGATCACGACCACGCACAGTGATGAGGTCTGCGGCACCGGGGCCGGCACCGATGAAGTGAACGGTCATGGCATATTCTCCGAAAGGGCAATGGCGCAGGTCACGCCTTGTGAAACGTGGCGCGGTCCAAGAAGTCGGGCATCAGGTCCGGCTGCGGCCAGCGCGGCTGCCTCAGACAGGCTGGGCAGGCCGGTATGGGCAAGACTCGCCTCGGAGCGCGTGAGGGTAAGGGAAGCCACGGCCTGCAAGGCTTCATCGGACAGGACGACAAACTCTGCACCAAGCTTTAGCGCTGCTTCTCGAATGCCCTCTTCGCCCGCCTTTATGCCACCGGTGGCGACAACAAGCGGGTGGACGAGCTTTAACCCATGCGCCTGCAGTGCCTCGTCAATGACCGCCAGCACTACATTGGCTGATGTGCCTTTACGGCAGCCGATACCAAGCGCCATCATGCTTTTACCCAGGCCCATTGCGTCACCGGCATGGCAGCGCGCCAGCCGGTCATCGGACCAACGGGCTCGGCGCGATCTACCGACAGCCGGATGAGCCGACCACCAAGCCGCGCCTGCGCCTCCAGCAGCACCCGCTCCATTTCCAGCGTCACCGCATTGGCGACCAGCCGGCCGCCGAGTGGAAGCGCCGCGATGGCCGCCTCCAGCACGCCGTCCTTGCTGCCGCCGCCGCCAATAAAGATCACATCCGGCGTCGGCAGGTCCCCAAGTGCCGAAGGCGCTTTGCCCTCCACCACCTGCAAACTCGGAACGCCGAAAGAGGCGGCATTTCGCCGAATTCGTGCAATCCGTTCCGGATGATGCTCGACGGCGACGGCACGCATGGAGGGATGTGCCAGCATCCATTCGATGCTGATCGAACCCGCGCCCGCGCCTATATCCCACAGCAATTCACCACGCCGGGGAGAGAGAGCGGCAAGCGTTGCAGCGCGAACTTCCCGCTTGGTGATCTGCCCGTCATGTTCAAAAAGCTCATCGGCCAAACCAAAGCCCAGCGGCAGAATGCGGGCCTGTGGTTCGGCTTGAACGTCCACCGCGATGATGTTGAGCGGATCGAGGTCAACCAGATCGAAGCTTAATGCCTTTACCCGGCTTATCTTCTCGCGATCCCCACCTAGCGCTTCAAGAACCGTGATCCGGCTTTCGCCAAAGCCGTTCTCCGCCAGCAGCTTTGCAATCGTTGCGGGGCCGTGCTCATCAGAGGTGAGAGCCAGAACTTTTCGGCCTGGATGCAGCAGAGAACGAATGAGATCCGGCGAGCGTCCATGCAGTGAAACCGTCTCGACATCCTGCAAAGCCCAGCCCAGACGCGATGCCGCCAGCGAGAAGGCCGACGGGGCTGGATAGGCGAGAAATTCATCTGCCGGGATCTGCCGCGCCAGCGTCACGCCAACGCCGAAGAACAAGGGATTGCCCGACGCTAGCACACAAACCTTTCGGCCTTTCAGCGCCGTCACGGCTTTCATGCCGCTATCGAACGGCTGCGGCCACGCGTGCGCTTCGCCTGTGATTGCCGCCTTGGCAAGCTCCAGATGGCGGGTGCCGCCGAAGACGAATTCGGCTTCGGAAATTGCCTGTCTTGAACGCTCACCAAGCCCGGCGAGTCCATCTTCGCCGATGCCGACGATGGACAACCAGGGCTGACCGGGTAGAAGAGAGGCAGATAGATCAGGAGCCATGGCGGTGCATTCCATTCTCATTCTGGGCGGAACGACGGAAGCGCGGCAACTGGCGGACGCCCTGCGCGACATGAACCGTTTCCGGCTGAAGCTTTCGCTGGCGGGCCGAACCAAGGTACCCGTTGAGCAGCCGGTTCCCGTGCGCGTCGGCGGCTTCGGCGGGGCGGAAGGTCTCTCCAACCATATGAAGGCCAATGCTATCGATCTGCTGATCGATGCCACGCATCCTTACGCGGCCCGCATTTCCGCCAATGCAGCAAAGGCTGCGGATATTTCCGGTGTGCCCCTGATCGCTTTGCGTCGGCCGGGCTGGGAACGGCAGGCTGGTGATCTTTGGACCGAGGTAGAAAGCGTGGAGGCGGCAGCGGCCGCTTTGGGACATGAGCCGCGCCGTGCCTTCCTGGCACTCGGTCGTCAGGAACTTCTGCCTTTCGAGGCAGCCCCACAGCATGATTATCTCGTGCGCAGTGTCGATCCGGTAGAGCCGCCGCTCACTCTGCCGCATGTTCGCTATCTCACGGCGCGCGGTCCTTTCAATGAAGCGGATGAGCGGGCGCTGCTGGCCGATAGCCACATCGAGGTGATCGTTTCCAAGAATTCCGGCGGTGCGGCCAGCTACGGCAAGATCGCTGCAGCGCGGGCGCTTGGGCTGCCGGTCGTCATGATCCGCCGTCCGGCTCTGCCGGAGGTGCCATCGTTCCAGACGGTCAAAGCGCTCGCTGCCCATGTGGATCAGGCCTTTCCGGCCATCCAGGAACGCGGGGAATAGACCAGCGGACGCTGACCCTCGCGCTCGATCAGCCGCGTTTCCGTGGACCCGACGATGATGCAGGTGGCCATATCCGCCATGTCTGACTGCGCTTCTGAGAGCGGCACCACGTTGATGCGTTCATCAGCGCGACCGGCGGCACGACCAAAGACGACCGGAACCGTTCCCGGCAGGTGGGCACGCAGAATATCGAACGCCTGCCCCAAGCGGTGCGGTCGCGCCTTGCTGACGGGATTGTAGAACGCCATCACGAAACCGGCTTCCGCCGCTGCAATCAGGCGTTTCTCAATGACGTTCCAAGGCTTCAGATTATCCGAAAGCGAGATGGCGCAGAAATCATGACCCAGCGGCGCGCCGGCCTTTGCGGCTACCGCGAGCATGGCGGTGACACCCGGAACCACGGCAAACTCGATATTGCGCCATTCCGCAGGGCCGGTTTCCATAGCTTCGCAGACGGCTGCCGCCATGGCAAAAACGCCGGGATCGCCGCCCGACACAACACACACCTTTTCCCCTTGTACCGCAAGGGTGAGGGCGGCGGCGGCGCGGGAGATTTCCTCGCGATTGTCGGAGGCGTGGCGGCGCTGCTCGGGGCGCAAATCCAGCCGATCCACATAGGGGCCATAGCCGAAGAAATCGGTTGCTTCCGCCATGGCACTCAGCGCTTCCGGCGTGATCTCTTCTGGGCTGCCGGGGCCGAGGCCAACGACGGTGAGCTTGCCCGTCATGCCAGCACTCCTTGCGGACGGCCTTTCCAGCCGGGAACCAGCACCAGCGAGAAATAAGGGGCGGGTGCCGTTTCATCCCGCTCGGAGAGTGGCATGGCATGGCCCGTCGGCATCGTGCCGCGCTCCACATAGATTGCACCATCAAGCTTGCCGGTTGCGGCCAGTGCGCGGCGAATTTTCGGCAGGTTGCGCCCCACTTTCATGATCACCGCACCATCCGTTCCGGCGAGCCGCGCCGTCAGTGCCTCCTCGGGCAGAGTGCCGGGCAGAACGCTCAGGATATCATCGCCCTGCACCAGCGGCATGCCCGCCAACGACCAGCAGCCGGACATGGCTGTGACGCCCGGAATGACCTCTGCCGGAAAATGTGGTGCCAGCCGCAGATGCAGGTGCATATAGGAACCATAAAACAGCGGGTCGCCTTCGCTTAACACCGCCACGTTTCGGCCCGCCTGAAGATGCACCGCAATTTCCGCCGCAGACTGGTCGAAAAAGCCGTCTATGGCGCGCTTGTAGCTTTCGCTGTCCTTGTCTTCTTCGACAGTGACGGGGTAAACGAGCGGCAGTTCCAGAATGTCAGCACGTACATGGGCTTCCACGATGGTGCGGCCATTGCCGCGTGCACCGCGCTTGGCGAAAAAGGCCAGTACATCCGCATTGTTCAGGGCCTTTACGGCCTTCAGCGTCAGCAGTTCGGGATCACCGGGGCCGGTACCGACACCATACATCTTGCCGGGAATTATCTCGCTCACAGGCCCGCCCTCGCCAGCGCATTCACGGCGGCTGCCGTCATGGCAGAGCCGCCCATGCGGCCTTTGACAATTGCATAGGGAATGCCGTGGACGCTTTCCGCCAGCGCTTCCTTGCTTTCGGCAGCGCCCACGAACCCGACCGGCATGCCAATGATGGCCGCCGGTTTCGGGCAGCCTTTATCCAGCATTTCCAGGAGGTAGAAGAGGGCTGTCGGTGCATTGCCGATGGCGACCACTGATCCCTCTAGCCTGTCCCGCCACAGTTCAAGGGCAGCGGCAGAGCGCGTGTTGCCCACTTGCCTTGCGAGGTCCGGCACCTGCGGGTCGCGCAGCGTGCAGATCACCTCGTTGTTCGCGGGAAGTCGTGCACGGGTCACGCCATGGGCCACCATCTGCGCATCACAGAAAATCTGCTTTCCAGCCAGAAGGGCGGCGCGTGCGGCCCCCACGAAATCGGCTGAGAATTCGAAATGCGCTGCCGCTTCCACCAGCCCGCAGGCATGGATCATGCGGATGGCGACATCCGCTTGCTCTTCCGTGAAGCGGGAAAGATCCGCTTCCTCGCGGATAATGGCGAAGGATTTGCGATAAATCGCATCGCCATCGCGGATGTAATCGTAGTCCGTCATCAAGGTCCTTCGCCAAGGGCTGCCGCAATCCCGCCGGGACCGAGCCGCACAAGGCAATCATGGTTTGTTTCGCCATCCCGCCTCGTCGTCTCGATCAGACGCGCAAGGGCTGCAAGCGCCGCTTTCTCAGCGGTGGGGGCAAGGTGTTTGATCGGGGTATCCGTGGTTTTGCCGCAGAATACAAGATGGCTGCCATTTTCCGTGCCGATGAGGGCAAGCGGTGAGGGCGTGGGGTGGGCGCAGCCCTTGGCGCAGCCGGAGAGGTGAAGCCGAAGCGACCCATCAAAAAGAGTGGGTGTCTCGCTGGCGGCAAAGCGCCCGAGAGCATGTGTTTCCAGTCGCGCCGAGTTGCAGGATGGCGAACCCGGGCACGCATCAATCTGCCGCAGCGGATCATCTCCCTTTACGATAAGGCCCACCTGTTCCGCCACGCCATGCAGGTTTGCGCAGGCCTTCTCATGCCCGAAGACAATAAGGCTGTGATCGGGTGCCGGCCTGATGCTCTCGATGCAGAAGCCTTCCGCCTGCTGCGCAAATTCCGCCAGTGCCTTAGCCTTGATTTGGCCAAAGGGCAGAGCGATGCGCAAAGCGTGGGTGCGATGGCTAACGGCAAACAATCCGAACAGGCTCTGTTGCGGCAGTCTGTGGAGGGGCGTGGCTGGTTTCAAATGGTGCTGCACGTTCTCAGGTAGGCTCGACATGTCTATCTGCCGTCCGCGTGTTTTCGGTCCAAGGCTCGCGAAATGATCTAGCAGCGCTGCCACGCAATCGGCTGCGTTTTCATCGCTGACACAGCCGATACCGCGTCCGGTCTGGCGCGTGCCGCCGAGGAAGACATTCCAACCGGCATTAGCTGCTGCGACCAGCCGAATATCCGCCAGCAGGTCATCAAGCCGGATCAGGCCATCGATTTCCAGCACCACGGAAAGCTTCGGTGCCAAACTGCCGCGAAGTGTGCGAGCAGCCTCCATGATTGTGAGGCCCAGCGGGCGCGGGTCAACGCCTGTTTCAAGGCCCGCCAGCGGCGACCATTCCACCGCAAGACCTTCACGCAGCGGCAGATCGAGTGCGCGGACATCCGCTTCCAGCTCGGCTGCCGACGCCAGCGTCAGACCCCGGATTTGCAGGTTTCCACGGGCGGAAATGTCCAGCATGCCATTGCCATGCGCGATTGAAAGCGAACACAGCGCGGCCAATTGATCAGGCGTAATCGCATCGATCAAGGCGATGCGCGAGAGGTAGCCATCGCCGGTCAGCATGGGCGCATCAAGCGCCGGACAAGCACCGCGGGCCATGGGAGAAGCCGCCGCCGTCATCGCCTTGCCCTCGCATTCGCCGACCCGTGCAGCATTTCGAGATCACGATCCACCGAGTTGCGGCGTGGCTGCCACAACCCGCGACGGCGGGCGGACATTAGCCGGTCGGCGATAGAGCGAGCCGCTTCCGGGTTTTGATCCAGCACGAAATCGCGCACCCGTTCATCGGCCACATAGGCATCGTAAATGGCTTCGATCAGGCTTTGCGGAACGGCTTGCGTGGTTTCGGCGAACCCGACGAGGCGATCCACCGTTTCGGCAAATTCCGCCGCGCCACGCGGGCCATGGCGCATCTGCCCATCAATGAAGCGCGGGTTCACGGCGCGGGCGCGCACCACGCGCGTCACGGCTTCCGCCACAGAGCGAGCGCGAGGCTTTTGCGGGTTCGTCGTATCCAGCGAAATCAGGTCCGCCTTGCCGCCAAGGGCAGCCACGGCTGCGGCAAAACCACCGATGAAGGCCACATCGCCGGAACCATCCAAGAGATCGCGGCCCGGATCGTCGCCGGTATGCACCAGTAGATCGGCCTGTTTCACCCGTTCGGCAAAGGTGCTTGAGGCTTCGAACCCTTCACCATCAGCGCCGCCAAAGGCATGGCTGGTCATGGCAAGATAGGCGCGGCCAAGCTCCTCACGCGCCTGCCAGTCGCCGGAGGAAAGCTTTTCCTCGATGCCGGAGCCATAAGTTCCGGGCGCGGAGCCGAAAATGCGCGGCGGGATTTGCCCAAGCCGCTTCGCCTCTTCCGCCAGAGGGTTATCGCCATCAGCCTCCTCGCGGGTCGCGATGGACCGGGCGGCGGCATCCAGCAGTGTGATCAGCGAGGGGAACATGTCGCGGAACAGGCCGGAAATACGGAAGGTGACATCCACACGCGGGCGGCCTAGCTGTGCGGGCGGTAGAACTTCAATGCCGGTCACGCGTCCGGTCGCGGCATCCTGCACAGGCCTTGCTCCCATCAGCGCCAGCCCTTGCGCCACCTCTTCACCGCCGCTGCGCAGGCTGGCACTCCCCCACAGGTCGATCACAAGGCTTTTCGGCCAGTCGCCATGGTCCTGAAGATAACGGCGGATCACCTCGTCCGCGGCCAGCCTGCCTAGCTCGAAGGCGGTTGGCGTCGGCATGGTGCGCGGGTCGGATGCATAAAGATTGCGGCCTGTCGGCAGGACATCACGACGGCCACGGGCAGGTGCGCCAGAGGGGCCGGGAGCGACAAACAAGCCATCCAACGCTGCAAGCAGCGCATCCCGTTCGGCCTCCGCGCTTTGCAGCCGCAGAGGATCGGTTTCGCCCTGATCGGCGTGGCCAAACACATGCTGGCCGTCCTTGATGGCAAAGTCTTTCAGGTCGCAGAGAAAGGCATCGATACGCGAAAGGGCTGTATCCGGGTCCTCCTCGCGAGAAATGCCTGCCTCCGCCGCCAACCCCGTTTCTTCCGCCGTCTCCACAATCAGTTTTGCCAGCCGGTCGCGCCGCTTGCGGTCCAGCCCGTCGGCCTGCGCATATTCATCCACCAGCAGTTCCAGCTTTTGCTGCGCGGGTGAAAGGCCAGCCTCCGCCAGCATGGGCGGCAGGTGGCCAATCGTTTGCGCAGCAATCCTACGCTTGGCAACCGCTGCCTCGCCGGGATTGGAGACGATGAAGGGATAGAGTACCGGCAGATTGCCGGTGACGATCTCGGGGAAGCAGGTTTCCGACAGCGCGACATTCTTGCCCGGCAACCATTCCAGCGTGCCATGGGCGCCGACATGAATAATGGCCTGTGCGCCAAGCTCTCTCTGCATGAAACAGCCAAAGGCTAGCAGGGCATGGCGCGGCGGGCGGGCCGGATCATGGTAATCGGTGCGGCGGTCCGCTTCTCGCCCACGATCGGGGGCCAGTGCTACTGTCACATTGCCAAAACGAACTGCCCGGAAGCGGAACCTTTCTGCCTCAAATGCTTCGTCGGCTAAGGGGTCTCCCCAGGTATTATGCACGGCGGAACGCGCGGCTTCGGCGATCTGGGCCAGATAGTTCCCATAAACCTCTGCATCCAGCGTTTCGGTCTGGCGCAAGACCCGGTCCATCAGGTCCTTGGCCGTGGCCGGAATATCTGTGACCTCGTAGCCTTCGGCCTGAAGATCCCGCAGCATCTGAAGCACACTTTCCGGCACATCGAGGCCCACGGCATAGCCTGTGCGGCCATCGGTACCCGGATAATCCGGCATCAGAATGGTAATGCAACGTTCGGATTTCGGCGTGGCATAAAGCGCCAGATGCTTGAGGATGCGCTCCGCCGTTGCCGCCACCCGATCCGGCTCCGGCGTATTGGCAAAACCGGTGAAGCCGAAATCTTCGCCCGCCTGCCGCTCTGCCTTGAAGGACAGTATGCCTACCAAAATGCGGCCATCCAGTTCCGGCAGCACCACATGCATGGCAAGATCGGAAGGTCCAAGCCCACGCTGGCTTTCAGCCCAGGCCTGCCGTTTGGTCGTCGCAATCACGCTCTGAAACACCGGCACACCAAGCACGTCGAACAGCGTCTGGCCGTCCAGTTCCGCATTGCTGGCAAAGGCGGTGGCGGTGATGATGGCCGCAGGTTTTAACGGAGCCAACATGTCCCGTAGATGGGTCAGCGTTGCGCTATCCTTCAAGCCGGGAACGAAGATGGGCAGAACGCAGGCGCCTCTATCTTCCAGCGCTTCCATCAGCGCATCCACGGGGGCGACGTCGCTTGCCAAGAGCATGGAGCGATAGAAGAGCAGCGGCAAAAGCGGCTTCCCTTCGCGCTCGATCAAGGCCTCGTCCAGCGAAACGACGCCTTTCAAAGGCCGGTAGATGCCGAGCTTCGGCACGTCCTCGGCCTCTGGGCATGCAATATCGGCACCCCCGGATAGCTTATTGGTAAGTCGGCTAACGAGCCTGTCCAGATTATCCGGCCCACCGGTGCGGAAGAAGGCGAGAACGGAGCGGATTTCCGCCAGATCCACCGTGGAGGCGGTCTCCAGCCGCTCGTCGCGTTCGCTGCATTCGCCGGGCAGTAGATAGAGCAGAATATTCCGCTCTCTGGCGATACGCGCCAGCTCGTCGACCCCGTAGCGCCAACGGTCGTAGCCACCGAGAATGCGCACGAGGATCAGCTTCGCATGCCGGGCCACCTTGTCACCCCAGAGGTCTACAGACATGGGATGGCGCAGGTCGGCAAGCTGGGCCAGGCGCAGGGAAAGCCCGGTCGGGTTCAGCCGGTTCCAGGCGCTCGCAATGCCGTTCAGGTCGCTATCGGTAAAGGATAGCACCACCACATCCCCCGGCGTCTGGTTCAGATCGACCGGCTCGATCAGATCGTCGAGCGAAGAGGATGTGGTGGCGAGTATATGCATCAGGCGGCCAGCAGCTTCCCGATCTTTTCGGCGTCGATGCCCTTTTCGCCGATCACGACGAGGCGGGAACGGCGGGTTTCACCGGTGTTCCATGGGCGGTCGAAATAGTGGTTCACGCGCGGGCCAACGGCCTGCACCAGAAGGCGCATTGGCTTGCCGGAGACTTCCACATAACCCTTGATGCGCAGCACCTTTTCGGCATCGGTTACATCGGCAATGCGCTTGCTGAGTTCTTCCGGGCTGGCAATGGCCGGGATATCCAGCACAAAGCTGTCGAAATCGTCGTGCTCGTGGTCCAGCTCGTCATCGTGATGCGTCTTGCGGTTTTCGATATCGTCTTCAACCGCCAGACCAAGGCCGATGAAAATTGCGGGATCGATCTCGCCATTCTGCGAATTCACGATGCGTACGGCGCGCGGCAGGTGGTCCTCCACATGGGTGCGGGCCTTTTCGAGATCCGCTTCGTTGAGCAGGTCGGACTTGGTGAGGATCACGAGATCGGCGCAGGCGATCTGGTCTTCGAAGACTTCTTCCACGGGATCGTCATGGTCAAGCGACTGGTCTTCGGCGCGCTGGGCGGCAAGGGCTTCCATGTCGTCGGCAACGCGACCTTCGGCCAGCGCCAGACCATCGACCACGGCCACGACGCCATCCACCGTCACGCGGCTTTTCACGCCCGGCCACTGGAAGGCCTGAACGAGCGGCTTCGGCAGAGCAAGGCCCGAGGTCTCGATCAGAATGTGATCGACCTTCGGCTCCATGGCGAGGATCTTGTCGATGGCTGGCACGAAATCATCCGCCACGGTGCAGCAGATGCAGCCATTGGCCAGCTCGATGATGTTGTCTTCCGGGCAGTTTTCGATGCCGCAGCTCTTCAGGATTTCGCCATCAATGCCGACATCGCCGAATTCGTTGACGATCACGGCCAGGCGCTTGCCCTTGATGTTTTCCAGCGCGTGACGCAGCAGCGTGGTTTTTCCTGCCCCTAGAAAGCCGGTGACAACGGTGCAGGGCACGCGGGCGAGCGAATTGGTCATGAAGTCTGTCCTTCGACGTTCGGGAGAATTGGGTTGAGCGGCGGAATGCGGGCAATCATGCCGCGCTTGAGGCTTTCGGGGCGACCCTTCCACGGCATCAGTCCATCGGTGGAACCGGCCAGTAGGCGAGCACCTTCCAGAAGATCGTTTGCCGCATCGGTGCCGAGATCGCCGAACACATAGGACCAGCCATCGGCACTCTGAATGCTGGCGCTCAAGGCGCGCTTGCAATTGGCGAGGCAGGCAACGGAACGGATTTCCACGCCCTCAGTCGCCAGCGCCTTGGCGCGTTCCGCCAGCACGGCACCATCGCGCTGCGCATCAACGGCTTCCTGCCCGCTGCGGCATGTTTCGCAGACATGGATCACTACATTCGCAACCTCACGTGCTGCGGCATCCTGTCTGTCCGGTCGTGTCGAGAGATCCAAGAATCCACCCCAAATCATTGTTACAATGGGGCGCGTCCATGTCAGGCTTCTCACCTCACATGGTTTGATACATCCTTGCCCGGAGCACCCCGCCCGGCGGATTTCATGCATAAACGGCAGGTCTCCTGGCTCGCGACCATCGTGCCTGCGCCGCCTTCCCGAAGATATCTTCAGTGGCATTATGCGCCGGACGCTCCATCCTTCATCCAAAGGTGGAAGGCCGCTTACAGTTGCGGGGGCAGCCGTGGTTTAGGCGAAATTCCGCACCACGTTCCCTCTTAGCTTTTCCCGTTGCCGGGAAAAGACCGTTCACAGAGGTTCACTATGCCCTTGCGTGAGTGGCTGTCAATGGTGATCACGGCAGGGGGCGATTGCCGCACGGATCGTTTTGACTATAGTCCGCCGCTCCATCGACAGGATGCAAGGAGAGGCCGGTGAAGGAGATCGACGAAAGCGAAGCGGAACGTCATCGCCGCAAGATGGCTAATCGCAAGGCGGTTCAGGATGCGGAAGTGGCCTCCAAGACCATCGAGAAGGGTCTGCTGATCGTCAACACGGGTCCGGGCAAGGGCAAATCGACAGCGGCTTTCGGGTTGGCATTGCGCATGCTGGGTCATGGGCGAAAGGTTGCCGTCGTGCAATTCATCAAGGGGGCCTGGGACACTGGCGAGCGGGTGGCGCTGGAAGCTTTCGGTGATCGCGTTATCTGGCACACTATGGGCGAAGGGTTCACCTGGGATACGCAGGACCTGAAGCGGGATGTCGCCGCCGCCGAGCGTGCCTGGGAGAAGGCCAAGGAGATGATGGCGCTGCCGGATGTGGGGCTTCTGATCCTCGATGAGCTGAATATCGCGCTACGCTACGATTACCTCGATCTTGAAAAGGTCATCGCGGATTTGACCGCCCGCAGGCCGGACCTGCACGTCATCGTCACGGGTCGTAACGCCAAGGCCGCCTTGATCGAGGCCGCCGATATGGTGACGGAAATGACGCTGGTGAAGCACCACTTCAAGTCGGGTGTGAAGGCGCAGGCCGGGATAGAGTTCTGATGGTAAAGCCGCCCGCCAAGGCATTGATGTTTCAGGGAACGGGATCGGATGTCGGCAAGTCGCTTGTCGTGGCGGGTCTCGCCCGTGCCTTTTCGCTGCGCGGGCTGAAGGTCCTGCCATTCAAGCCACAGAACATGTCGAACAATGCGGCCGTGACCGCCGATGGCGGGGAGATTGGTCGGGCGCAGGCGCTACAGGCGCGTGCGGCTCGCGCTCCCCTTTCAGTGCACATGAACCCGGTTCTCCTGAAGCCGCAAAGCGAGGTGGGTGCGCAGATTGTCGTGCAGGGCAAGGTGCGCGGCAATGCCAAGGCTGCCGAATATCAGCAGATCAAGGCGGGGCTGATGCCAGCTGTTCTGGAAAGCTTCGAGCACCTGAAGGCTCAAGCCGATCTGGTGCTGGTGGAAGGGGCAGGCAGTGCGTCCGAAGTCAATCTACGCCGCAACGACATCGCCAATATGGGCTTTGCCCGCGCTGCAAATGTGCCTGTCGTGCTGATCGGCGATATCGATCGCGGTGGTGTCATCGCCAGCCTCGCAGGCACGAAAACGGTGGTGGACGTTGAAGATGCGGCCATGATCCACGGTTTCATCGTCAATCGCTTCCGTGGTGACCCGAGCTTGTTCGATGAAGGCATGCGGATGATCGCGGGCTTTACCGGCTGGCAGCCCATCGGCCTTTTGCCGCATTTTGCCGAGGCTTCCCGACTTCCGGCGGAAGACGCGCTGGCGCTGAATTCAAAGCCTGAACGCAAGCCGGGTGCAAAGATCCGCATCGCGGTGCCGATCCTGCCGCATGTTTCCAATTTTGATGATCTCGATCCGCTGGATGCCGAACCGGATGTCGAACTGATCCGTGTCAGGCCGGGTAGCGTGCTGCCTGCTGATGCCGATCTCGTTCTGCTGCTGGGTTCCAAGGCAACGATTTCAGATTTGCAGGCGCTCAAAAGCGCAGGCTTCGATATCGACATTGCTGCTCATGTGCGGCAGGGAAAGCCTGTGCTTGGCCTCTGCGGCGGTTATCAGATGCTGGGGAAAAGTGTTGCGGACCCTGAAGGTATCGAGGGACCGGCAGGTGTAAATGAAACCGGTCTCGGTCTGCTGGATATCGAAACACGGTTGACGGACGACAAGCGGCTTGTGGCCGTTCAGGGACAGACTGCCGATGGCGCTTCATTTGCCGGCTATGAAATGCATGTGGGCGAAACGGTCGGGCCGGATTGCGGGCGTTCCTTCGCAACGATTGAGGGGCGGCCCGAAGGTGCGGTTTCCGCCTCCGGTCTCGTTTCAGGCACCTATGTGCATGGGCTTTTCGCCGATGATGCGCAGCGTTCCAGCTGGTTGAAGCGGCTGGGGGGCGAGGCCTCAAGGCTGGATTATGAGCAGGGCGTGGAAGAGGTTCTGGATCGTCTTGCCGCGCATATCGAACGGCACCTCGATCTGGATTTGCTGCTCAGGTTAGCGCGCTGATCGTAACCGCCAGAACTCCGAACAGGGCAATCAGCAGCAGATCGGCGGTTCGGGCAAGTGTCAAAGCGCGGCGAATATCGGCGGCTGTCGCCTCGCGCCGTCCGCCTTCTCCCATGAAATGGTCGTCCACCAGTTCTCCGCCATAAATACGTGGTCCGGCAAGGGCGAGACCCAGTGCACCGGCCATGGCCGCTTCCGGCCAGCCTGCATTGGGGGATTTATGCTTGGCCGCATCCCGCCGTACCGCTTCCCACGCGTTCTTATGTGATGCGCCGGGGGTCGCCCAGGCGGCGGCAGTGAACAGCAGGGCCGTCAGGCGCGAGGCGGGTAGATTGACGAGATCGTCAAACCGCGCTGCCGCCCAGCCATAGGCATGGTAGCGCTCGTTCTTATGGCCGATCATGCTATCGGCTGTATTGGTTGCCTTGTAGGCTGTGCCACCAGCAAGCCCCAGTAGACCCAGCCAGAGGGCCGGGGCCGTGATGCCATCGGAAAAGTTTTCGGCAAGGCTTTCGATGGCTGCGCGGCACACACCGGCCTCATCCAGTTGGTCCGGGTCGCGGCCCACAATCATGGAAACCGCCTTGCGCCCTGCGTCCAGACCGCCGGTTTCCAGCGCATCGGCGACGGCGCGCACATGCTCCTCAAGACTTTTCTGCGCCAGAAGACTGGAGGAGGCAACGGCTACCAGCCCGAGCCCCAGCGGCAACCACAAAAGAACGCCTTCCAGCGCCGCCGCCAGCGCAATGGTACCGGCGAGAAGGAAGACGAAACAGATCAAACCATTGCGACGCCGTGTCTCGAAGCTTTCGGATCGCGTGTTAAAGCGCCTTTCCAGTCCGGAGATCAATTTGCCGATCCAGATCACCGGATGGCCGATGCGCTCCACAAGCCATTGCGGATAGCCGACAAGCCGTTCAATAACGAGGGCGATAAAGGCAAGCGTGAAAGCCATGGAAATCGATATGCAGCCACAAAATGAAAAGCGGATCGAACACGGAGGAAGCGTGATGCGGGCGGCACGTCAGTTTCCCGATGCGCAAAAACCCTGGATCGATCTGTCCACCGGTATCAATCCGCATTCTTATGGCTATTCACCCGTTCCCGCCACCGCTTTCTCTCGCCTGCCGGAGCCTTCAGATCTGACGAAACTGTGCGAGACGGCGGCACGGTGCTACGGCGCATCTAGCGGAGAGAACATTGCGGCTGCTGCCGGCACGCATCTGCTGGTGCCGATGATCAGCCAGTATATTTTCGGCGGGCGGGATGCCTCCAGCGTAAAGGCGGCAATCCTCTCTCCCACCTATGCAGAACATGCACATGCCTGCCGCATGGCGGGGTTCCAAACTGTGGAAGCGACTGATTTCGCAGCACTTGCGCAGGCTGATCTCGCCATTGTGGTGAACCCCAATAACCCCGATGGCCGTTTCATCGCGGATCATGATCTTCTGGCGCTTTCGCAGCATCTGGCGGCGAAGGGCGGCCTGCTGGTGGTCGATGAAGCCTTCCGCGATGTCATGAATGAACCGTCAGGACTGGTGGGCAAGGTTCACGCCGGTCTGGTGGTCCTACGCTCCTTCGGAAAATTTTACGGTCTTGCGGGCATCCGGCTTGGCTTTGCGGTCGCGCCAACGGAGCTTGCACAGGATTTGCGGCTGAGGCTCGGGCCCTGGGCCATTCCGGGTCCGGCCCTGCATATCGGCCTTGAGGCCTTGGCGGATCAGGCATGGCAGTCAGAAATGCGTCAAAGGCTGAGGGCTGAGGCTGACAGGCTGGATGCGTTGCTGAAGACTGCGAAAATCAAGGTCGCAGGCGGGACGATGCTGTTTCGTTACATCCGGGATGACAATGCGCAGGCCATCTACCAGTATCTGGGACAGGCCGGAATTCTGGTGCGGCGCTTTGTGGAAAGGCCGGATTGTCTTCGCATCGGTCTTCCGGCACCGGACGAGTGGCAGCGGGTCGAGGCGGCTCTTTGCTCAGGAAATTGGCAGCGCTGAGGGGTGCAAGAAAGAATTGCATTCTGTCGAGCGTGGGATAGGTTCGGTGTCTATCTCATATTTCGCATACAGGTGAAGTCCGATGTCTACGAGCAATAACCTTCCTGAAGTCTTCGATGTCATCGAGAACAAGAAGGAGGCTTTCATCGGACTGGCGAACCGCGTCTGGGAAACGCCGGAAACCTGCTACATGGAAACCCAATCCGCGGCTGCCCATCGCGAAATGCTGGAAGAACAAGGTTTCCGGATCACGGAGAATGTTGCGGGCATTCCAACCGCGCTGATTGGCGAAGCGGGAGAGGGCGGTCCGGTCATCGCTTTTCTCGGTGAATATGACGCGCTTGCGGGCCTCAGCCAGAAGGCGGATGTTTCACATTTTGAACCGCTGGTACCGAATGCCAACGGCCATGGCTGCGGGCATAACCTTCTGGGTTCCGCTTCGCTTCTGGCGGCAACGGCACTGAAGGACTGGTTGGCATCCACCGGCATGCCGGGTCGCGTTCGCTATTACGGCTGCCCTGCGGAAGAGGGTGGTGCGGCAAAAGCCTTCATGGTGCGGGCAGGCGCGTTCGAAGACGTCGACATCGCCATCTGCTGGCACCCAAGCAATTTCGCAGGCGTTCAGCGCGAAACGTCATTGGCCAATTGCCGCATCGATTTCACCTTCCGAGGGCGCGCCTCGCATGCTTCCGCAAGTCCTGAACTGGGCCGTAGTGCGCTCGATGCCGTGGAGCTGATGAATGTTGGCGTCAACTACCTGCGCGAGCACATGCAGCAGGATTGCCGCATTCATTATGCGCTTCTGGATGCGGGCGGCATTTCTCCAAACGTGGTCCAGGCCTATGCCAAGGTGCGCTACGTTGTGCGAGCGCCGGAACTTCCCGGTCTCTTCTCGCTGATCGAGCGGGTAAAAAAGGTGGCAGAAGGCGCTGCCCTGATGACCGAGACCACTATGGAAAGCACCATTCTGGCGGGCGTTTCCAACCTTGTGGTCAACACGCCGCTGATGGATGTGATGCAGGACATCTGGCAGAGCCTTGGCACACCGGAATTCGATGAGAAAGACAAGGCCTTTGCGCAATCGATCCGCAATACGCTGTCTGCCGAAGACATTGCCGCCAGCTGGGCGCAGGAACGGTTGGATGTGAAAGACGATCTGGCTTTGCCCGATTTCATTCTGCCAGCGCATAACGAAGTGCGGCAGATGGGTGGTTCTACCGATGTGGGCGATGTGAGCTGGGTCGTGCCGACCGTGCAGGCTTATGGTCCCACCCTCGCCATCGGCACCCAGCTTCATACCTGGCAGGTGGTGGCGCAGGGCAAAAGCCCTCTTGCGCACAAGGGAATGATTGCCACTGCCAAGGTCATGGCGGCAACGGGCCTCGCCGCACTGGAGAGCCCGCAGCTGCGTGAAGCTGCCTGGGCGGACCTGAAGAAGAGATTGAAGGGTCAGCCCTATCGCAGCCCGATTCCTGAAGGGGCGGAGCCTCCGGTTGCTGCGATGACGATCAAATGATGTCTACATGTCTAGATATCTAGACACGTAGTCTGGTGACTTTCGCGTGGGACGTCGTCTGAAGCGATTGCGATTTCCTGCGCCGCGCCTATATCGTGAGGCATGCTGGATTTCCTCTCGCCCTATTGGCCGCACATCGTTTTCGTCTTGTCGGTCGTCATGGGGGCGACCGCTGCCATTCACGTGGCGATGACCAAGGAGGAAGTTCGCTCAGCAGTCGGCTGGGTGGGCGTTATTCTGCTGTCTCCGATCGTCGGTGCGCTGCTGTACCTTATTGCAGGCATCAACCGCGTTCGCCGGAAGGTCATCTTCAACCGCAGGCGACTGCGGCAGGGCGGTGTTCTTGCCCACCTCGACAATTACGATGCGGATGACATTAGCGTCGCCATGGAGTTCGGTCGGCGTTTTCTGGCGATGAAGACGCTTGGTGATCGCGTGGCGCGCCACCCGATGACCAGCAGCAATGAAATCCAGTTGCTGGACGGTGGCGATGCTGCGTTCGAGGCCATGTTGTCGGCCATTTCCACAGCCAAGCGCAGTATCATCCTGGAAACCTATATCTTTGATCGTGACACGATTGGTCGTCGCTTTGTCGCTTCTCTGGGAGAAGCGGTGGCGCGCGGCGTTCAGGTGCGGGTTCTGATTGATGCCGTTGGCGCGCGTTACTCCGTGCCCAGTGTTCTCGGCATGCTGAAGGATGTTGGTATCAGCGTCGCGGTGTTCAACGGCAATGTCATCGTAGGGCTACGCCAGCCCTATGCGAACCTGCGTACGCACCGGAAAATCATGATTGTCGATGGTGCGGTCGCGTTCACAGGGGGCATGAACATTCGCGAAGATTTCTCGCGCACATGCAAGGGCGAAGGCTGTGCGATCGACACCCATTTCCGCATTACGGGCGCGGTGGTGGCTGATCTGTTCGCCATTGCTGCCGAGGACTGGCACTATGCCAGCGATGAAATTCTCGATGGCGAGGAATGGCAGATTGCAGCGCCTGCCCATGCCCCGGGCCATGCCAAACTCATTCGGGCGGTCGCTTCCGGTCCAGACCGGAGCGTGGAGACCAATCACAAGATGCTGATGGGCGCGTTCTCGGTCGCCCGCTCGAACATTCGCATCGTTTCACCCTATTTCCTGCCGGATCGCGAGTTGATCAGCGCCATGGCAACAGCGGCGCGGCGCGGCGTGGTGGTCGACATCGTTGTGCCCGCCTCCAATAACCTGACACTGGTCGATAGGGCGATGACGGCTCAGTTCGATCAGGTGTTGAAAGGGCATTGCCGCCTCTGGCGCGCATCGGGCCCATTCAACCATTCCAAGCTTCTGGTGATCGACGGCCGCTGGGCCTATGTCGGATCGTCGAACATGGATCCCAGGTCGCATCGCCTGAATTTCGAGGTCGATCTCGAAGTGTTCGATATCCCCTTTGCCGAAGATCTGGAAAGGCGGATCGATCGCTCGATTGAGACCGCGAGCAGGGTCAGCCTTGAGGAGTTGCGTGCCAGACCGTTTGCCGTGCGTCTGTTCGAGCGCATTCTCTGGCTCGGTTCTCCCTATCTCTGAGCCGATGTGTTTGACCGATGGTGGAAGTAGATGAGAACGGCATTATATGCTCTGCTAAAGCAGCGATCGTGACCGCATGACCAAGACCAGAACGATACCGGCGAACATCATCGCTTCCCTTCGAAACCGCAAGACTCGTGGCGCTGCTGCGGTGGACGGGATGTTGACGGAAGGAGAGGGCCTGCGGGTCGCCTCCTACAATGTTCACAAATGTGTCGGTGTCGATGGCAAGTTCGATCCTGCCCGCATTGCCCATGTCATTCGTGAAATCGATCCCGACGTGATTGCCCTGCAGGAGGCCGATACCCGCTTCGGGGAACGCCGCGGTCTGCTGGATCTCCACTGGATCGAGCGAGAAACCGGGCTTTGTCCCGTGCCGATCAGCGGCATCGCTAAGGCGCATGGATGGCATGGAAATGTCCTCTTCTTCCGGAACGGCGCTGTCCGCGACGTGCATCCGGTCAAGCTTCCGGGCCTTGAGCCGCGCGGGGCGCTGCTGACCGAACTTGAGCTTGCCGACGGTACAGCCTTGCGGGTGGTTGCTGCGCATCTGGGTCTATTGAACAGATCGCGGCAAAGTCAGGCGAGAATGATCCTCGATCTCCTGCGGTTGCGGGACGATCAGCCGACGCTTCTGATGGGCGATCTCAATGAGTGGAGGCTGGGCAATCGTTCGTCGCTGAACTCACTCGCTTCGACATTTCGCGGAATGCCCTCGGCGGTGCCGAGTTTCCCCTCTCGGCTGCCGGTTCTGGCGCTTGATCGCATCATGTGTTCGCATGAGGGGCTGATTGATACGGTGCATGTCCACGACACGGCACTGGCGCGGGTGGCTTCCGACCATCTGCCGATCAAGGCTCTGTTGCGCACCCCCGGGCAACGGACTGCCCTGTGACGTCAGGCCGTCAGCAGGTCCTTCACCCGATCTGCCATGGCAAGCGAGGCAGTCAATCCGGGGCTCTCTATGCCGAAGAGGTTCACGAGGCCGCTCACGCCATGCGCTTGCGGGCCATCGATCCGAAAATCTGCCGCGGGATCAGACGGGCCGGAAATCTTGGGCCTGATGCCGCTATAGCCGGGAACGAGTGCATTGCGAGGCATTTGCGGCCAATAGTGCCGCACGGCGTCTTCGAAGCCGTTGACACGGTTCGGATCGACCTCATAGTCAATCTCATCCACCCATTCGACATCGGGACCGAAACGTGCCTGTCCGCCAAGATCGAAGGTCAGATGCACGCCCAGTCCGTGCGCGTGCGGGGCTGGATAGATGAGATGGTTGAACGGCGCGCGGCCTGTCAGCATGAAATAGTTGCCCTTGGCATAGCCGGTTTGCGGAATGGCCGACACCGGCAATCCCTCAATGCACGCAGCGACACGGCTGCCGTGAAGACCTGCTGCGTTGACGAGCATCCGGCTGGTAATCGTCATGGGATCTGCGCCGCCCACCCGGATCTCGAAGCCTCCCGCGATCGGGCTTGAACCCTCGAAAGGTGCATGAAACGCGATGGCTGCTCCCGCATCCTCCGCATCGCCCTGCAGAGCGAGCATGTATCCATGGCTGTCGATGATACCGGTAGATGGAGAATGGAGAGCTGCAACGCAATTCAGGGCGGGTTCGAGCTGTCGTGCCTGCCGCTGATCGAGCATCACCAGATCCGACACGCCGTTCGCCTCGCCTTTGCTCTTCAGAGCTTCGATAAGGGGCAATTCCTCTGTAGATGTCGCGACGATCAGCTTGCCGCATTGGCGGTGCGATACGCCGTGGGATTCGCAAAAGGCGTAAACTTGAGCCTTTCCCTGAACACAAAGTTGCGCTTTCAGGCTGCCTTTCGGGTAGTAAAGACCGGCGTGAATGACCTCGCTGTTGCGGGATGAGGTCTCAGTGCCGATGGCGCCTTCCCTTTCGAGGATGAGGACCGGATGGCCGGACCTTGCAAGACTGCGCGCGCAGGCGAGACCCACGACGCCTGCTCCGACCACCACCACGTCTGTGTCCATCACTCGCAAAACCCTTCTGAAATGAGACTCGCCTCTGGTGCAGCATATTTATTGCGCGCTTGGCATTATCGCGAAAGGATATTTCCAGAGAGGCCGTGCCCGAGAAAGGAAATCTCTATTAATCTGGTCGTGTTAAGGTAATGTTACAGAATAAGGCGACAATGTGACGGAGGATCTCATGACCCAGTCCTTGCAACATCTTCCCGTGGAGCTTGCCGCTCCGGGATCGGCCAGAATTGGCTATCCGGCCTTGCTACCCACTTTGTTGGCATTTGCCGCAATCGCTTTCATCGGCGCTGTTACCCTTGGTATCATCGCCTGATCTGAACGGTACGCACCGTACGGATCTTGAAAAAAGCCCTTCCGTGCCGCCCACGGAAGGGCTTTTTCGTTCAGTCATTCTTCAGGTAAGTCTCCACCGTTTCTACCCACATGGATACGCCGATTGGCAAGGCATCGTCATTGAAGTCGAACTTCGGATGATGTAGCGGCGGATCGCGGTCTGTCCTGCCGGTCCCGAGCAGGATGTAGCTGCCGGGTGTCTCCGCCAGCATGAATGCGAAATCCTCGCTTCCCATGCTGGGGCGCGGCAGATCCATGACGTTTTCGGTTCCAACCACGCGCTCCGCCACCTGACGAATGAACTGTGTCTGTTCCACATGGTTGATCGTCGGCTCGTAGCCACGCTCATAGGTGATCGTAGCACTCATGCCGTAACTGGCCGCCTGACCTTCGGCCACTTCACGCACGCGCTTTTCCAGCGTGTCGCGCACTTTCGGGTCAAAGGAGCGGATGGTAACCGCCAGTTCCGCGCGTTCCGGAATGACATTGCTGGCCTTGCCGGAATTGAAAGCGCCGACGGTAATGACTGCTTGATCCATGGCGTGCAGGTTGCGGGTTACGATCGTCTGCAAGGCCATGACGATGCTTGCACCGCAAACGATCGGGTCGAGCGCCTCCTGCGGTTCGGCACCATGACCTCCGCGACCGTTGACGACAATCAGGCATTCGTCGGCTGCGGCCATCATTGGCCCTTCCTTCACGGCAATCCTGCCGAAGGGGATGGATGGATCGTTGTGGAGACCGAAAACCACGTTGCAGGGGAAGCGCTCGAACAGCCCGTCATCAATCATGATCTTGGCTCCGGCGAAATTTTCCTCCGCCGGCTGAAAGATGAGATGAACCGCCCCATCGAAATTCCGGCGCTCCGCCAGAGCCTTCGCGGCGCCCAAGAGGATGGCCGTGTGCCCATCATGGCCGCAGGCATGCATCAGGCCCGGCGTCTGGCTGGCGTGATCGAGGCCGGTTTCCTCGAAGATCGGAAGGGCATCGATATCAGCGCGGATGCCGATCGCGCGTTCGCTCGAGCCGTTGCGCAGTGTGGCGACGATGCCGGTCTTGGCTAGCCCGCGCGTGACTTCGTAACCCATCTGTGTGAGCTGATCGGCAATGAAATCGGAGGTTTTGAACTCGGACAGGCCCAATTCCGGATTCTGATGAAGGAAACGCCGCAGCGCCACGAGTTCCGGCATGTCGTTCGAGATCTGGATTGTCATATCGTTACCACCGCTGGCAGTTAAAGCATCATTAGCAAAGCATGAGACATAGCAGCCCGTGGTGCTGTGGGTAAATCCTTTCCTGCCGTTTCCAGATCGAAGGACCCTAAACGCCAGTCATTGTCGGGTGAAAATAAGTTGCTTGAAGAAGAAACATCTTGGTGTCATGGAACTTGGTGAAACGCAGAGAATTGAGGGCCAGGCCACGGATCTGGAACTTGCTGCGCGAAACAGGAAATGTATCGTATCCTATATTCCAAACAGCTGAATACGTTCAGGTTTCATTCATGCCTGTCCGGCTAGTGGCGAGAGACGTTCGTATTGGAGAGACCGTTGATTATCTGCAAGTCTTCCGCCTTCATGTGTCCTGCAATCCGGCCCGGAAGGTTGCCAATCCTTTGTCAGTCTCGTCGCTACCGTTCCCAATTTTGATGGTTTAACCGCGTACGCCTGACGGCCATTCGGCCAGCCGCTAAAGACAGCCCAACTCCTGATCAGAAGTCGACACAATGTCATTTCATAATACGCCCGCTTCCTCCTCGCGCGAAACCGAAGGCAAGCAGATCGATCATAATGAAGCGATCCGCGCCACTTACTTCAATGCCGAGGCTTTGCGGTCCTGTGGCGAGGCTCTGGCGCGCGATGGCGCGGCAACCTTGCCGGGTTTCATGAGTTTCGAGTTCCGCGAGCGGCACAAGGAGAATGAGCGCGAAATTCTGCGCGTCTACCGGTCTACGGCCAAGGATGTGGAGGCCGGTGCCACGATCACGCCGGCTGCGGAATGGCTGCTGGACAACCACTACATCGTGGAAGAAGCCATTCAGGAAGTTCGTCGCGACTTTCCGAAGAAGTTCTACCGTCAGCTGCCAACCATGCGGATCGGCTCGATGGAGATCCCGCGCGTTCTGGCGCTCGCATGGCTTTACGTGGCGCACACCCATAGCACGGTAAACCGCGATAACCTGACCGCCATGACGGAAGGTTTCCAGGTACATCAGTCGCTGGAAATCGGCGAGCTGTGGGCGCTGCCGTCCTTCCTGCGCTTCGTTTTGATCGAAAACCTGCGCCGCATTTCCATTCGCGTGGAAAAATCGCGCCGTATGCGCCAGCAGGCCAATGACGCTGCGGACGCGATCATCAAGCTGAACGATGAAGTGGCAAGCGCCGATCTCCTGAAAAAGATCGAGCCGCTGACCGAGGACAATACCTTCTCGACCCAGTTCCTCTATCGCCTGCGTAATGCGTCGCAGTCGCCAAGCTTTGCCATCCAGTGGCTTGAAGCACGCCTGGCAGCCGCTGGCACGGACACCGAAGAAGTGATGATGGCTGAGCAGAACCGTCTCTCCTCCGGCAACGTGACGATGGGCAACATCATCAAGAGCCTGCGCGAGATCGACGACACCGAATGGAGCGTGTGGTTCGAGGACGTCTGCCTTGTCGACAAGGTTCTGCGCGAGCAGAGCGATTACAACGAACTCGATTTCGGTTCTCGCAACTCCTACCGTAACCGCATCGAGAAGCTGGCACGCTACGCCAAGAAGACCGAAATCGAAGTGGCGAGCGCTGCAATTGCGTTGGCCCAGGAAGCCGCTCAGGCTCCAGTGCCCGATCCGCACAAGGCCAATGTCGGTGCCTTCCTGAACGGCATGTATCGGGAAGAGCTGGAGAAGCGCGTGGGCTATACGCCGACGCTGCCCCAGCAGGCGCTGCGGACGGTTCAGAAAATGAACTGGTTCGCCGTTGCGGCCCCGGTTCTTTTCCTGACCTTCCTGGCACTGGCCATTGTCGGCTTTTTCCTTGGCCATGCTGGCATGTCCTGGCCGGTGATTATCCTCTTCCTGCTGATGTTCTCGCTGCCTGCTTCGGAAGGCGCGACGGGCCTGTTCAACACGCTGGTGACCTATGTGGTCAAACCGGCGCGCCTGGTTGGCTATGAGTTCAAGGAAGGCATTCCGGAAGAGGCGCGCACGCTTGTCGTGGTGCCCTGCCTCATCACCAATCGCGATACGGTTGACGAGCTCATTCGCAATCTCGAGGTTCATTATCTCGCCAATCCGCATGGTGAAATCTACTTCGCGCTGTTGAGCGACTGGAAGGACAGCAATGTCGAACAGTCCGATGCCGATCTTGAAGTGCTGGAATATGCCCGCCGCGAAGTGGCGGCCCTTAGCGGCCGCTATGCCTTCGACGGCAAAACCCGCTTCTACCTCCTGCATCGCCGCCGCCTGTTCAATCCGTCGGAAGGCGTGTGGATGGGATGGGAGCGCAAGCGCGGCAAGCTGCATGAGTTGAACCTGCTGCTGCGCGGCGACAAGGATACGACCTATCTTCAGGGTGCCAACACGGTGCCGGAGAACGTTCAGTACGTGATGACGCTTGATGCCGACACGCGCCTGATGCGCGATGCGGTGACCAAGCTCGTCGGCAAGCTGCACCACCCGATCAACCGCCCTGTTCACGATGTGAACTCTGGCCGGGTCATTCATGGTTACGGCCTGCTGCAGCCGCGCGTGACGCCGTCGCTGACGACCGGCAAGGATGCCTCCGTCTTCCAGCGCGTCTATTCGATGAGCCGCGGTATTGACCCTTACGTTTTCACGGTTTCCGACGTTTATCAGGATCTGACCGGCGAAGGCAGCTTTACCGGCAAGGGTCTCTACAATGTCGATGCCTTCGAGACGGCTCTTCGCGGCCGCATCGAGGAAAATGCCGTTCTCAGCCATGACTTGCTGGAAGGTTCGTTCTCCCGCTGCGCGCTCGTCACCGACGTGGAGCTGGTGGAAGACTTCCCCACACGTTACGAGGTTGAAGTGTCCCGTCAGCACCGCTGGGCGCGTGGCGACTGGCAGCTGCTGCCCTATATTCTCGATACCACCCGTGGCGTGACTGCGCTCGGTCGCTGGAAGATGATCGATAACCTGCGCCGGTCGCTGACGCCGATCGCCTGGTTCTTCGCGTCCGTTCTCGGCTGGTATTTCATGTCGCCGCTTGGGGCGCTGATCTGGCAGATCCTGCTGATCTTTTCGCTCTTCGTGGCACCAACGCTTTCGCTCATCACCGGTCTTCTGCCGCGGTCGACCGATATCGTGCCGCGTGCGCATTTCTATTCGGTCTGGTCGGATATCCGCTCGGCCAATGCGCAGGTCGCACTGCGTATCGTGTTCATCGCTGACTCTGCCTTCATGATGATGGATGCGATCATCCGCTCCGTCTATCGCCTGTTCGTCAGCCGCAAGCTGATGTTGGAATGGAAAACCGCCGCCAGCGTTCAATCGTCCGCCCAGGGCAGCCCGCAGGCTTACTTCCGCTCCATGTGGCATGCGCCAGTCGCCGCTATCCTGGCGATCATGTTTGCGGCTTTGCCTGACGATAATGCCTTCCTCGTCGGCATTCCCTTTGCGCTTCTGTGGATTCTGTCGCCGATCGTCGCCTGGTATGTGAGCCAGTCTGCGGAGACGGAAGACCGTCTGTTCGTGCCGGAAGCAGTCTCCGTCGAGCTTCGCAAGATTTCCCGTCGCACCTGGCGCTATTACGAAGCCTTCACCACGGAAGACCAGAACTTCCTGCCGCCGGACAACTTCCAGGAAACGCCGGAGCCGATTGTTGCCAAGCGCACATCGCCCACGAATATCGGTGTTTATCTTCTCTCGGTGGTTTCGGCTCGCCATTTTGGCTGGCTGAGCTTCCAGGAAACGCTGGAACGCATCGAAAAGACAGTCACGACCGTCGAAAAAATGGAGAAGTTCCGCGGCCATCTCTACAATTGGTATCATACGGATACGCTGGCGACGCTTGGCCCTCGCTATGTCTCGACGGTCGATAGCGGCAACCTTGCCGGTCACCTGATTGCTGTGTCGTCTGCCTGCCGTGAATGGGCAGAAGCGCCGTCCGCGCATCTTCAGGCCAATCTCGACGGTATCGGTGATGTTGCCGGTATTCTCTCGGAAGTGCTGAAGGACCTGCCTGACGACCGCAAGACGGTGCGTCCGCTGCGCCGCCGCATCGACGAACGCATCATCGGTTTCGGCAATGCCTTGGCCGCAGTGAAGCGCGAGCATGAGTTTGCCTCCATCCGCATCATCAACCTGGCCGTCCTTGCCCGCGATATCCAGAAGCTTGCGGCCAACCTCGACCACGAAGTCAGCTCCAACCAGACAGCAGAGTTGGTGCGCTGGTCGGAATCGCTGGTTGAAGCCTGTGAAGCGCATATTGCGGACACGACGTTTGACATGACGAATATCGAGCCGCTGCGCCAGCGCCTCATCCAGCTACGCGATCGTACGCGCCAGCTGGCCTTCGCCATGGATTTCACCTTCCTCTACCGGAAGGATCGTCGCCTGCTCTCCATCGGTTATCGTGTGGAAAGCAACGATCTCGATGAGGCTTGCTACGACCTTCTGGCCTCCGAATGCCGTTTGACCAGCCTGTTTGCGATTGCCAAGGGCGATCTGCCGACAGAACACTGGTATCGCCTTGGCCGTCAGGTCGTGCCGATCGGGGCCCGTGGTGCGCTGATCTCCTGGTCCGGCTCGATGTTCGAATATCTGATGCCGCCGCTTGTCATGCAGGAGCGTCAGGGTGGCATTCTGAACCAGACGAACAATCTGATCGTCGAAGAGCAGATGAACCATGGCCGCCGCCTGAATATCCCCTGGGGTATTTCGGAAGCCGCGTTCAATGCCCGCGATCATAACCTGAACTATCAGTACACCAACTTCGGTGTTCCGACGCTTGGCCTCAAGCGTGGTCTTGGCCAGAACGCTGTCATCGCGCCTTATGCCTCGATCCTCGCCAGCCAGTACAAGCCGCTGGAAGCGCTCGAAAACCTTCAGAAACTGCGGGCCGTGGGCGCGCTGGGCCGCTACGGCTTCCATGATGCGGTCGATTTCACGCCGACCCGTGTGCCGGAAGGCAAGCGTTGCGCCGTGGTTTTCAACTACTATGCCCACCACCATGGCATGTCGATTGCGGCCATCGCCAACGTCGTGAACAATGGCAAGCTGCGCGAACTCTTCCATGCCGATCCGGTCGTCGAAGCTGCAGAACTCTTGCTGCAGGAAAAGGCACCGCGCGAAGTTCCTGTCATGGGTTCCAAGTACGAGCCGGAAACGCCCGGCAAGGGGCAGGCCGATCTGCTGCGCTCGGAAATCCGCACCATCCAGAATCCGGCCGGCCGCGATCGCGAACTGATCCTGCTGTCCAATGGTCACTACTCGACCATGATGACGGCAACGGGTACGGGTTATGCCCGCTGGAACGGTTTGGCAGTCAACCGCTGGAAGGCGGATCCGGTCGAGGACCGCTGGGGAAGCTTCCTCTTCCTGCGTGATACGACGACGGGCCAATGGTGGTCGACCACGTCAGAGCCGCGCCGTGCGGAAGGCGAGAAGGTCAAGACCGTGTTCGGCGATGAGAAAGCCGAATTCGTCAAGACGGTCGGCACGCTCACCAGCTCCGTCGAAGTGATTGTCGCGACTGAACATGATGCGGAAGGTCGTCGTTTGACCCTGCTCAACCAGGGGACGGAAGATCGCTTCATCGAAGTAACCTCCTATATCGAGCCGGTTCTCTCGCATGAGGACGATGACAACGCGCATCCGGTCTTCTCGCGCATGTTCATTCGCACCGAGATCGGTCGGCGTGGCGATGTGATCCGCGCCTGGCGCAACCGTCGCAACCCGAACGAGCCGTCGATGCAGATTGCGCATCTGGCGGCAGACAATGCCGGTTCGTCGCGCCCGACAGAGTTCGAAACAGATCGCCGCCGCTTCATCGGTCGTGGCCGCACGCTTGCAGAAGCGGCTGCCTTTGATGCGGATGCGACACTTTCAGGAACGGATGGCTTTACGCTGGATCCAATCCTTTCCATGCGCCGTGTCGTGCGCGTGCCGGCAGGCAAGAAGGTCAGCGTGATCTTCTGGACCATTGCCGCGCCGAGCCGCGAAGAGCTGGATATTGCCGTCGAACGTTACCGTCATCCGGATGCGTTTGGCTCTGAACTGACGCAGGCCTGGACGCGTGTTCAGGTGCAAATGCGCCATATCGGCATCAGTTCGCAGCAGGCGGCAGCCTTCCAGCATCTCGGTCGCTACCTGGTCTATCCGGATATGCACCTGCGTGCCGATGCGGCCACGGTCAATGCCGGCCTTGCCTCGCAGCGCCAGCTCTGGGGCCTGTCGATCTCCGGCGACCTGCCGATCTTTACGCTGCGCGTGAACGACGAAATGGACATGGAAGTCGTCAAGGAAGCGCTGTCGGCGCAGGAATATCTGCGGTCTCGCGGCGTGATGGCGGATCTCGTCATCGTCAACGAGAAGCCAGCATCTTACGCGCAGGACATGCAGCATGCCATTGACCAGATCAGCGAAAGCATTCGCCGTCTCGGTCAATCGGAAGGCCGCCAGCAGGTGTTTGCCCTGCGCCGCGACCTGATGGACGAGTCCACGTGGGCGGCGCTTATTGCTGCCTCGCGTGTCGTGCTCCATGCCCGCAACGGCAAGATCGAGGATCAGGTCAACCGCGCAGTCTCGCTCTTCTCCGACAAGCGCGGCGTCGAAGTGGAAATGGACCGCCGTGCCCTTCTGACAGCTGCCGACTTCGGCACCGTGGCGGACGAGGCCGGTGCATCTGATCTCGATTTCTGGAACGGTTACGGCGGGTTCTCGACCGATGGTCAGGAATATGTCGTGCGCCTTCAGGGTGGGGCCGCAACGCCGCATCCGTGGATCAACGTGATCTCCAACGAGCGCTTTGGCTTCCACGTTGCTGCTGAAGGTGCTGCCTTCACCTGGAGCCAGAACTCGCGTGATTATCAGCTGACGCCTTGGTCGAACGACCCGGTTATCAACCGTCCGGGCGAGGCGCTGTATGTGGCCGATCTGGACAGCGGCTCTGTCATGACGCCCTATGCGGCCCTGTCTCGCAAGCCCTCCGTTGCTTTCGAAGCGCGGCATGGCCTTGGCTACTCGGTCTTCCGTTCGGAAGACGAAGGTGTCGCCATGTCAGTCACGCAGACTGTGGACCGGGAACGTCCGGTCAAGTTCTCCAAGCTGGTGCTCAAAAACACCAGCGGACAGGCTCGCCGCCTGCGGGTCTATGGCTATGCGGAATGGATTCTGGGCAACAACCCGCAGCGGACGCAAGCCTTCATACTCTCCAGCAGGGATGAGGCGACCGGAACGCTGTTTGCCAGCAACCCATACAGCATCGATTACAGCAGTCGGACGGCTCTGTTCGGGGCAGATGCTCCGGTTTCGGGCTTCACGACCAGCCGCCGCGAATTCCTCGGCCGCTTCGGCTCCATGGCAACCCCTGCGGCGGTCGCTGCAGGTGCTGCGCTGACCGGATCGTTGGAGCCGGACGGCGCACCGTGCGCGGCTCTCGCCTGCGACATCGAACTCGCTGCCGGTGAAGAGAAGACAATCACCTTCTTCCTCGGTGATTGTGGTAATCGCGACGAAGCGGCGGCTATGGCCGCTGAGGTTCGGGGCGTCAGTGCGGATACGGTTGTCGAAGGGGCAAAGAGCTTCTGGAACGACTTTACGGGTCGCCTGAAGATCTCGACGCCGGACAAGGCGCTGGATCACATGATCAATACCTGGCTGCCTTATCAGGCACTCAGCTGCCGCATCCTGTCACGCACGGCCTTCTACCAGTCTTCTGGCGCTTATGGTTTCCGCGACCAGTTGCAGGATACGCTGGCCTTCATGATGCATGATCCGGCTCTGGCGCGTCGCCAGATCGTCACGGCTGCCGGTCGTCAGTTCCCGGAAGGTGATGTGCAGCACTGGTGGCTGCCGGTCACCGGCGCGGGCGTCCGCACGACGATTTCGGATGACGTGGTATGGCTTGCTTACGCGGCCGACCAGTACATCAAGACAACGGGTGATGTGTCTGTTCTGGACGAACAACTGCCGTTCCTGAAGGGCGCAGCTCTGACCCCAGGTCAGCATGACGCCTTCTATAAGCCGGAGATCTCCGAAGAGACGGCAACGGTTTATGAGCATGCCGCGCGTGCCCTTGATCTTGCCATCAAGCGGACGGGGTCGAACGGCCTTCCGCTGATCCTTGGCGGTGACTGGAACGACGGCATGAACCGCGTCGGTATCGGCGGTCGTGGTACCAGCGTCTGGCTCGGCTGGTTCCTGGCCGCAGCGCTTCGCCGGTTCCTGGCCTTTGCCGAACAGCGCGGCGATCAGGAGCGCATCGCCCGTTGGTCCGGCCATCTCGAAAGCTTGAAGAAGGCGCTGGAGACGGCAGGCTGGGATGGCCAGTACTACCGTCGCGGCTACTTCGACGATGGCAGCCCGCTGGGTGCCGATGGCAATCTGGAATGCGCGATCGACTCGCTTGGCCAATCGTGGAGCGTTCTTTCCGGCGAAGGTGATCCGGCGCGCTCGGAACAGGCCATGAATGCGGTGATGAGCAAGCTCGTCTCCGAGCAGGATAGTATCATCCGCCTGTTCACACCGGCCTTTGCCTCGACGCCCAAGGATCCCGGCTACATCAAGGCCTATCCGCCGGGTGTGCGCGAAAATGGTGGCCAGTATACGCACGCTGCCACCTGGGTCGTGCTGGCGCTGGCAAGGCTTGGACGCGGGGACGATGCCTGGAAGGCCTTCCGGCTTCTGAACCCGGTCAATCATGCGCTGGGCAAGGATGATGCCGATCGCTACCGCGTCGAGCCTTACGTGGTGGCTGCCGACGTTTACGGTGCTGGCGACCTCACCGGTCGCGGCGGCTGGACCTGGTATACCGGTTCGGCAGGTTGGCTCTACCGTGCTGCCGTGGAAGGCATTCTCGGTATCCAGCGTGAAGGCGACCGCCTGTTCGTTCGTCCCGCCCTGCCCACCGAGTGGACCGGCTTCGAGGCGACGCTCACGCTGGATCGCAAGAGTTTTGCCATCAAGGTGGAGAAGGCTGCCGGTTCGAGCGAAGCGGCTGTCACGATCAACGGCACTGCGGTGGTTGTGGGCGAAGGTTTCGCGATCGGCTGAGTGCGCAGCATCTCATGGATGACGCAAAGCCCGGTCCGCTGATGGCAGGCCGGGCTTTGTTGTATCAGTGTTTGTGCGTGATCAGCTTCAAGCTTCCGATGACCTGATGCTACCGAAGCACCAGCAGCGTTTCGACTCGCTGATCTTCTACCTTGGCGGGTCCCGTTACCGGTTCCGCTCCTCGCATAACGAGAGCGAAAGAAACATTGGTGTCGATAGCCCCGGCGCCTGCGTGGCCTGGAGAGAAGCGAAAAGCTTGAGATTGCTGTGGCTGCGAAGAGATTGGAAGATCGGGGACCGCGCATTGCACCTCTACAAATGATACCGTCCTGCCTCGAAGCCCTATGGTCTCATTTGACGAAAATAGAAAAGGCGGCAGGACAAGCCCGCCGCCTTCAATCGTTCCTTGCCTTCAAATGGCCTATGCCTGCTGCAGCAGTCTCTGTTCTAACGCAGGCTTGTGTTCATCCGCCAGAATGCCGCTGGTCTTCAGCAGCGAGGCGAAGCGGCCGCCCATGGCGCTCAGTTCGTCGAAGGTTCCCTTTTCGATGATCCGGCCATGATCCAGGAACAGAACCATATCGGCATCACGGATGGTCGAGAGACGATGCGCGATAATGAAAGTGGTGCGGTTCTGGCGCAGGCGGTCGATCGCTTCCTTCACACGTGCTTCGGTTTCCACGTCGAGTGCCGAAGTTGCCTCATCAAGTACCAGAATGGGTGCGTTCTTGAGAATGGCGCGGGCGATGGCAATACGCTGGCGCTCACCACCCGATAGGCGATTGCCGCGCTCGCCGACTTCCGTCTGGAAGCCTGCCAGACGGCTCTCGATGAATTCCGTCGCGGCAGCCGCTTCTGCGGCAGCAACGATTTCCGCCTCGCTTGCCCCTTCGCGTCCAAGGCGAATATTATCGCTGATGGAGCGGTTCAACAGACCTGCATCCTGGAACACAGTGGCAATGGAGTGGCGTAGCGAGCGGCGGGTGACCGTCGCGATATCGGTGCCATCCACGAAGATCGCGCCCTGCTGCGGATCGTAGACGCGTTGCAGCAGGTTCACCAGCGTGGTCTTGCCTGCGCCCGTCGGGCCGACGATAGCAATCGTCTGACCGGCCTTGGCGGTAAAGGAGACATCACGCACGCCTTGCGTGGTATTGGCAAAGTCGAAGGAAACGTTGCGGAATTCCACCTCGCCGCGAACGGCATTCAGCTCACCGGCGTTGGCAGGCTCTTCGCGATCCTTCACCGAATCTTCAAGGCGGAAGAAATCCTCCAGCTTGGAGCGTGCCTCGAAAATCTGCGTCGCAAACTGGCGCAGCAGATCCAGACGGCCGATCAGCAGGTTCGCAAAGCCGATAAAGGCAATGACATCGCCTACTTTGATCTCGCCACTGCGAACCAGAAAGATGCCGATAATGAGAATGATCAGCATGGAAATCGTTGAAGCCATGCGGTTCAGCGCGCTCGCAATTGCCCACCAGTCGAGAACCGGATACTGGGCTGAGAGCAGCCGTTCCGTGAAGCCCTTCAATGCCTTCGTCTCTGCCTCGATGCGGTTGTAGCTGTGCAGGACTGTCACGTTGCTGATGGAATCGCTAACATGCGAAAAAACGGTATGGTAATGGCCTTCAACGGAGGCTTGGCCTTCTTTCGTACGGTTCATGACCACACGGCCGATGATCCAGTAGACCACGCTCAGAACCACAAGCACCGAGCTTAGCCGCCAATCCATCGAGAAGGCGGTGGGAACGAGCAGCACGAGTGCCACGATCGTAGCGAGATGCGTACGCATGAATTCCAGCCAGAGGCCGAATAGCGTTTCGCTGGCGCGCAACAGCGTATGGAGCGCGTTGGATGTGCCGCGCTGATGATGCCATGAAAGAGGCATGGAAACGATGCGGCCAAATGCTTCCGTCAAAAGGGATGCACGTCTGCCATGGGCAAGACGGTCAGCCTCGCGCGCGACGAGGACGTAAGCAATGGTATTGAAAACGCCAAAGCCGCCCCACATCAGAAGAATGGGTGTCACATCGCCTTGAGAGGAGATGGCGTCAATGATCCGGCCGAACAGAATGGGTTCAGCGATCGTAATGACTGCCAGCACGATGTTAGCGATGACGACCATCGTGACCCGGAGGCGATGAGCTCCCAGGTATCTCAGGGCGCGTGCGTACACTTGAAACAGGCTCACGGCATTACCTCATGCTGATATCACATTTTGTTGCATAGCAGCCCGCACCTGTATGCAGCGTGAACGCGATCATAAACGGGTATAGAAAGAATGGGATGATCTGCAAGGCTGACATTGACACCCGGTGTCTTAATCTTCAATCAGGCGAGATCTACCCAAACAAATGCAACCATATATAAACAAATTTTAGGCATGCGCTCTTGGCCTGCATAGATCGGGAACTTGCTGGACATGCGTGATAATTGGGGGACGGAGTGAATATTCACTCGCTTGTGCAATTTCTGGCGATATCCCATGAAGCGGAAACCGCGAGCGAACTCGTGGGAGAGCTTGAATCCCTGCTTAATATCCATGCGTTCCGCTATTACGGTATCTGGTTTCACGACAAGGTCTTTGCAGATACGACCGATTTCATGCTGACGGGTCGGTGGCCGGCCGGATGGCGCAAACATTATGCTGCCCGGAAATATGCCTCCATTGATCCGCTGCGCCGGATGCTTGCCGTCACGCAGCGCCCATTTCGCTGGAAGGACGCCATTGCCGCGTATCAGGATGATCCGCAGCAAAAGAAGGCGTTGCGGCTCCTGCGGGACGCAGCCAAGAATGGTCTTTATGATGGGTATGTGTTCCCGATCTATGGCAGGACCGGCCTGATTGGTACGATGACCATCGCGGGAGAGCCCATCGACCTTTCTCCCGTCGAGATCTGCCTCTTTGAGGCCGTGGCCAGAAAATCACTGTGGCGATTGCTGGAATTGCGCGGCGCTGCAGCAGAGCTCGAAAAGCGCACCGCGCTGGAGGCGGATCTCACGCAGCGCCAGCTCGAGGTTCTGCGTTTGTTATGCGACGGAATGACATCGAATGAAATCGCCAAGGCGCTGGAGATTTCGAACCATACGGTCGACTGGTACATCAACGTCATTCAGGAAAAGTTCAATGCGCGCAACAGGCAGCATGTCATCGCGATGGCGTTCCGGGCGGGGATCGTGACGTGACTGGCGTAAGCTGACGTGAAACTGACATAAATTTAAACGATTCAATAAGACGGAAATTGCCATTCCGAAAAATGCCGCTAATGTTCCTTCGCAGTGCAACATGCACTGTTACTGTCGAGGGGGATAGCTTTGCAAATCCGGAAGATTCTTGTCGCCAACCGATCCGAAATTGCCATCCGCGTGTTCCGCGCCGCCAACGAGCTTGGCATCAAAACGGTGGCCATATGGGCAGAGGAAGATAAACTTTCGCTGCATCGGTTCAAAGCGGACGAGAGCTATCAGGTGGGGCGTGGCCCGCATCTGGCCCGTGATCTGGGACCAATCGAGAGCTATCTTTCCATTCCGGAAGTCATCCGGGTTGCCAAGGCGTCCGGCGCGGACGCGATCCATCCGGGATACGGCCTGCTGTCTGAAAGCCCGGAATTCGTTGAGGCCTGCAACGCTGCAGGAATCATTTTCATCGGCCCGAGGCCGGATACGATGCGCCAGCTTGGCAACAAGGTGGCGGCGCGCAACCTGGCAATTTCCGTCGGCGTTCCTGTCGTGCCAGCAACGGAGCCGTTGCCGGACGATATGACGATAGTAGCCAGGATGGCTGAGGAAATCGGCTATCCGGTTATGTTGAAGGCCTCGTGGGGCGGCGGGGGGCGCGGCATGCGTGCCATTCGCGATCCCAAAGATCTTGCCAAGGAGGTGACCGAAGCCAAGCGCGAGGCCATGGCAGCCTTCGGTAAAGACGAGGTCTATCTCGAGAAGCTCGTCGAGCGCGCCCGTCATGTTGAAAGCCAGATCCTTGGCGATACGCATGGCAATGTGGTGCATCTGTTCGAGCGCGATTGCTCTATCCAGCGCCGTAACCAGAAGGTGGTCGAGCGTGCACCGGCGCCTTATCTTTCCGAGGCGCAGCGGCAGGAACTGGCCGGCTATTCGCTGAAGATTGCCGCCGCCACGAACTATATTGGCGCTGGCACTGTCGAATATCTGATGGATGCCAATACCGGCAAATTCTACTTTATCGAGGTGAACCCGCGTATCCAGGTCGAGCATACGGTCACGGAAGTCGTGACCGGGATCGATATCGTCAAGGCGCAGATCCATATTCTGGAGGGTGCGGCCATCGGCACGCCGGAGTCCGGTGTTCCGGCACAGGCGGATATTCGCCTCAACGGCCATGCACTGCAGTGCCGCATCACCACGGAAGACCCGGAACAGAACTTCATCCCGGATTACGGGCGTATCACCGCCTATCGCTCGGCAGCCGGTTTCGGCATTCGTCTGGATGGCGGCACAGCCTATACGGGCGCGATCATCACCCGTTATTACGATCCGCTGCTGGTAAAGGTTACAGCATCGGGAGGAACCCCGCAGGAGGCCATCAGCCGCATGGATCGCGCACTGCGCGAATTCCGTATTCGCGGCGTGGCCACGAACCTGACCTTCCTCGAAGCCATTATCGGCCATCCGAACTTCCGCGACAATTCCTACACGACCCGTTTCATCGATACGACGCCGGAACTCTTCCAGCAGGTGAAGCGCCAGGATCGCGCGACGAAACTGCTCACCTATCTGGCGGATGTCACCGTCAACGGCCATCCGGAAACCAAGGGTCGGCCGATGCCGTCCGCCAAGGCCCCGAAGCCGGTCGTTCCCTATATCGAGGCGGAGGTTCAGCCCGGCACCAAGCAGAAGCTGGATGAACTGGGACCAAAGGCATTTGCCGAATGGATGCGAAACGAAAAGCGTGTGCTGCTGACCGACACGACCATGCGCGACGGTCACCAGTCGCTGCTGGCAACCCGCATGCGCACGTTCGATATTGCCCGCATTGCGCCGGTTTATGCCAAGGCTCTGCCGAACCTCTTCTCGCTGGAATGCTGGGGCGGTGCGACATTCGACGTCTCCATGCGCTTCCTGACGGAAGATCCGTGGGAGCGCTTGGCTCTGATCCGGGAAGGTGCGCCGAATTTCCTGCTGCAAATGCTGCTGCGTGGTGCCAACGGCGTGGGCTATACGAACTATCCAGACAACGTCGTGAAGTACTTCGTGCGTCAGGCGGCGAAGGGTGGAATCGACCTGTTCCGCGTGTTCGACTGCCTGAACTGGGTAGAAAACATGCGTGTCTCGATGGACGCCATTCAGGAAGAGAACAAGCTTTGCGAGGCAACGATCTGCTATACCGGCGATCTGCTCAACAGCGCCCGCCCGAAGTATGACCTGAAATACTACGTGTCTTTGGCGGAAGAGCTGGAAAAAGCAGGCGCGCACATCATCGCGCTGAAGGATATGGCGGGCCTCTTGAAGCCAGCCGCTGCCCGTGTGCTGTTCAAGGCACTGCGCGAGGCAACCAGCCTGCCGATCCACTTCCACACGCATGATACCTCGGGCATCTCGGCGGCGACTGTTCTCGCTGCCATCGATTCCGGCGTAGATGCCGTCGATGCGGCTATGGATGCCTTCTCCGGCAACACCTCGCAGCCGTGCCTTGGTTCTATCGTCGAGGCGCTTTCCGGCACTGATCGCGATTCCGGCCTCGATCCGGAATGGATCCGCCGCATCTCGTTCTACTGGGAAGCGGTTCGCCACCAGTATGCGGCCTTCGAAAGCGACCTCAAGGGTCCGGCTTCGGAAGTCTATCTGCATGAAATGCCGGGCGGGCAGTTCACCAATCTCAAGGAGCAGGCGCGCTCGCTGGGTCTCGAAACTCGCTGGCACGAAGTGGCTCAGACCTATGCCGACGTGAACCAGATGTTCGGCGACATCGTGAAGGTTACGCCTTCTTCCAAGGTTGTCGGCGATATGGCGCTGATGATGGTGAGCCAGGATCTGACGGTCGCGGACGTGGAGAACCCCGGACGCGACATCGCCTTCCCGGATTCGGTCGTTTCCATGCTGCGTGGCGATCTGGGCCAGCCTCCGGGTGGATGGCCGGAGGCTTTGCAGAAGAAGGCGCTGAAGGGGGATACACCCTACACGGTTCGCCCTGGTTCGCTGTTGAAGGAGGCTGATCTCGATGCCGAACGCAAAGTGATCGAGGAAAAGCTTGGCCGCTCCGTCGATGATTTCGAGTTTGCCTCTTACCTGATGTATCCCAAGGTCTTCACCGACTTCGCGCTGGCTTCCGATACCTATGGCCCGGTTTCGGTTCTGCCGACACCCGCCTATTTCTACGGCATGGCGGATGGCGAAGAACTGTTTGCCAATATCGAGAAGGGCAAGACGCTGGTTGTCGTCAATCAGGCCGCCAGCGCCCCCGATGCTCAAGGTCTGGTCACCGTGTTCTTCGAGCTGAACGGCCAGCCACGCCGCATCAAGGTGCCAGACCGCAGCCGCGCTGCCACCAGCATTGCGCGCCGCAAGGCGGAAGCGGGCAATGCCGCACAGCTGGGTGCGCCAATGCCGGGTGTCATTTCTCGCGTGTTTGTCTCTACTGGTCAGAAGGTAAAGGCAGGCGATGTGCTGCTCTCCATCGAAGCGATGAAGATGGAAACGGCCCTGCATGCGGAAAAGGATGGCGAGATCACGGAAGTGGCCGTAAAGGCCGGCGACCAGATCGACGCCAAGGATCTGCTGATCGTTTATGCGGCTTGATGCCTCTTGAAGACCGTGATGCTCGGGCTTGTTCCTAGCATCTACCGGCAATGAATAAGTAGTTGTCCTTGAACGGCCTGGCTGACGACTGTAGACCCTCGGGACAAGCCCGAGGGTGACGAGCCAGTCATACGCCCGTCGTCTGCGCGGCCGTCACGCTCGCCACAAACCGGCGGGTGCGCTCCTCACGCGGGTTCTGGAAGATATCGGCAGAAGAGCCAGCTTCGACCACGCGTCCCGCTTCGAGAAAGATAACACGGTTGGCGATGCTGGAGGCCAGCCGCAGGTCATGCGTTGCCATGACCATGGTGGTGCCTTCGCTCGCAAGCTTGGCCAGAACATCCACCACTTCCGCCGCCAGTTCCGGGTCCAGTGCCGAAGTCGGCTCATCACAGAGAAGAACACGCGGCGAGGGAGCCAGCGCACGGGCAATTGCCACACGCTGCTGCTGCCCACCGGAAAGGGTGGCGGGCCAGGCATCGGCCTTATGCGCCATGCCAACTTTGGTCAGCAGTTCCATGGCGCGGGCTTTTGCCTTTTCCTTCGGCCATTTCAGAACCGTCACCAGCCCTTCCATCACGTTCTCCAGCGCCGTGCGGTGTGGAAAAAGCTGGAAGTTCTGGAACACCATGCCCGTCTGGCGGCGAATGCGCTGAATGGCGGCCCAAGGTGTTTTCTGACCTGGCATGAAACTCAACGTCTCATTACCCAGCTTCAAATTGCCAGCCGTCGGGATTTCCAGAAGGTTGATACACCGAAGGAGCGTGCTCTTGCCGCCGCCGGAGGGACCGACGAGCGCTGTCACGCTGCCTTCCGGCATGGAAATGCTGATATCGTTGAGGATGACGGCTTCACCGAAGCGTTTTCCGATATGAGAAAGCTCGATCATGTGTTGGCCTCCATCATGCCGCCATAGCGGGCAAAGCGCTTCTCCAGCCGAACCTGCAACGTGGACAAGACGGTACTCAACGCAAGATAGATGAGCGCTGCCTCGATGTAGAGGATCAGTGGCTCGTAGGTTGTTGCCACGATGCGTTGTGCCGCCTGAAACAATTCCGGCACGGTAATCGCCGCTGCCAGCGAGGTGTCCTTCACCAGCGAGATGAAGGTGTTGGACAGGGGTGGCACCGCCACGCGGGCCGCCTGCGGAAGAATTGTCCGGATCATGGCCTGCCGCCAGGACATGCCGATGGAGAAAGCGGCTTCCCACTGGCCCTTCGGCACGGAGGAAATCACCGCTCGGATGATTTCCGAACTATAGGCACCGATGTTGAGCGTGAAGCCGATCAGCGCTGCCGGGAATGCATCCAGCAGAATTCCGATGCTTGGAAGGCCGTAGAAGATGACGAACAACTGCACCAGAAGCGGCGTTCCTCGAATGACCCAGACATAAAAGCGGGCAATCGCGGAAACGGGCTTGGGCGCAAACAGCCGGGCAAGCGCCGTCAGTAGCCCGAGGATAAGGCCGAAGGTGAAGGACAGGAGTGTGAGGGGGATGGTAAAGATCAGCCCCGCCCAGAGCAGGGAGGGCAAAGAGTCAGCCATCAATTGAAGCCAGTGCGGCACGGTGTTCTCCTCGCAAAAAGGCGGATGCCGTTTCCGGCTCCGCCTGTTCACAGAATATGGAACCCGCTTCACTCAAGGAAACGGGTATGGGAGCAAATTACTTGGAGACGTCCTGACCGAAATACTTGTCAGATATCTTCTTGTAAGTGCCGTCGGTCTTGATATCTGCCAGTGCCTTGTTGATGGCCTGCTGAAGTTCGGATTCCCCCTTGCGGAAGATGATGCCGGAATATTCCGCATTGGCCTGCTCGGCGGCAATCTTTACCGGTGCGCCCGGCTTCTGCTTCTTGAAGTCGAGGAAGGACAAGCTGTCATTGATCGTCGCATCGGCGCGGCGCGTCAGCACGAGCTGGATAGACTGGTCGAAGCCATCGGTGCCGACCAGTTCCGCGCCCGACTTTTCAGCCAGCTTGCCGAAATTGCTGGTCAGGGACTGCGCCGCCTTCTTGCCCTTCAGATCCTCGAAGCTCTTGATCGAATCATCGCCTTCGCGAACGATCAGCACGGCCTTGGAGGCGATATAGGGCTCGGAGAAATCATACTTCTGCTTGCGCCCGTCCGTAATGCCAACCTGATTGATCACGACATCATAGCGCTTGGCATCAAGACCGGCGATCAGGCCATCCCACTTGCCTTCCAGAAACTGCGCCTTCACGCCCAGCTTTTCCGCAATCGCTTCGCCGATTTCAACGTCGAAGCCAACCAGCTTGCCGGAGGCATCATGGAAGGTGAAAGGCGAATAGGTGCCTTCCGTTCCGATTTTGAGAACGCCTGCCTGTTTGATTGCGTTCAGGTTTTCACCCGCCATTGCGGGCACAAAGGTGGCCGCCTGCACAAGTGCTGCGACGGCAAGAGCTTTAAGAAGCTTCATTTTTATCTCCTTGGGAATGAAGGGCTGCATATGTCCCACAAAGGCGCGGCCAAGGCTGGGTCCAAAACTGCTGAAGGACATAGGGGCCGCGGAATATTTTTCCATTAGAATATGATTTTGCTGCATGCTGATTCGTCCCCCACGGCAAATGTACTTGCAGCTTCCCTTATTCTTGTTTATGCCTGTTTTTGCCGATTCATGCACGATTGATTATTTGAATGAACGAACTGATGTTACCGGAGAGGCAACAACGCATCCGCGACCGTCTTTCGGTTGACGGACGCGTCATCGCCGCCAGTCTCGCCGCCGAGTTCGGTGTTTCGGAAGATACGATCAGACGCGATCTCCGAGACATGGCTGCGGCCGGTCTCTGCGAGCGTGTTTACGGCGGAGCCCTGCCAGTCGCGAATTGCCTGACCAGCCTTGCTCAGCGATCCGCTCAGGACAAGCCCCGCAAACAGCGTCTTGCGCGCACTCTTCTCAGTTCAATGCAGGCCCGTTCCGTCGTTTTCCTGGATGCCGGGAGCACGAACCTCGCACTTGCCGAACTGATTCCGGACGCATTCGAGCTCACCATCATAACCAATGCTGCTGCGATTGCCCTTGCATTGGCCGAGAAACCTTCTGTCGAAACCATCCTGATCGGAGGTAAGTTCGATCGCATGGTGGGCGGGGCTGTCGGGGCCGATGCCGTGGAACAGTTAAGGCGCTTTACACCTGATCTCTGCCTGATCGGCACCTGCGGCTTCAGTCAATCCGGAATTCTTTCCGTATACGGCCATGAAGATGCTGCTTTCAAAAGAGCTGCGGTAAGCCAGGCAAAAGAGACCGCAGTGGCCGTGACAACTGAAAAAATAGGCGTTTCCGCCCCCTTCCAGATTGCCGAACCTGGTCAATATCACCGTCTCATCGTGGAAGAGGGGCTCGATGCCGATAGCCTCTTCGCTGCCCGTCAGCATGGATGCCAGATCCAGTTTGCGCGAACCTGATCGTCTAGAGAGTGAGCAATCAATGAACAACGCAGCATCTTCATCGCTTGCCTCCGGGCCTGCACCGGTCGTCACGCGCGAGCGTGCTGCCGTGGCGCTGATGTTTCTGATGAACGGGTTTCTGGTGGGTGCCTGGGCACCGAAGATTCCCGAATTCGCCAGCCGCCTTGCCTTGAGCGAAAGTGCACTCGGCCTGATGATCCTGACCTTCGGTCTAGGCTCCATCACCATGATGCCGGTGGCAGGCATGCAGATTGCGCGCTTCGGTTCGGCCTGGGTCACGCGGATCACTGCGGTGCTGGTCGTTCCAACCCTGCTTCTCCTGACGGCGGTCGGATCGGTCTGGACGGCGGCCGTTGCCATCTTCCTCTTCGGAGGATTGATCGGCGCCATGGACGTGGCGATGAACGCCAATGCCGTTGCGACGGAAAAGCACATGCGCCGCTCCATCATGTCATCCTGCCATGCTTTCTGGAGCCTTGGCGGCCTGATCGGTGCCAGCACCGGCGGCATTTTGATTGCCAGTGTCGGGGCTTTCGGCCACGCAGCAATTGCAACGCTGGCGGCGGCGGCGATGGTGGCGGTTGCCTGGCCTATGATGCTGGCAGACAAACCTCACGCTGAAGAGGCAAAGGAGAAGATACGCCTGCCGATGACGCCGCTGCCTTGGCTGATTGGCCTGGTGGCGCTGTTCTCCATGGTGCCAGAGGGCGCGGTGCTGGATTGGGGTGCACTCTATCTGCGCAATGAACTGGGTGCCTCCGTGCAGCTTTCCGGCTTTGCCTATGCAGCTTTCTCGCTGACCATGGCCGTGATGCGCTTTGCCGGAGACATCGTGCGTGACCGTCTGGGCGCTGTCCGAACATTGCGGATCTGCACTGTGATTGCCATGATCGGCTTGCTGATTGCAGGCTTTGCGCCGAATGCCACACTGGTCATCATCGGTTTCGCCTTCGCCGGTATCGGCATTTCCAACATGGTGCCGATCGCCTTTTCCGCCGCTGGAAACCTGCCGGGCATGGCGCAGGGCATTGGTCTTTCCGTTGTCACAACCATGGGCTATTCCGGCATTCTCGTCGCGCCTTCGCTGATCGGCTTCATTGCCGAGCATGTGGGCCTAGGGACGATCTTCGCGGCACTGCCCGCGCTGCATATCGTGGTTCTTGTGCTCTCGGGTCTTGCGCGGCATGCCGACCGACCTGCCGGCTCACAGTGAATGGGAAGGGCCAGCGAGGGAATGTGATCTGGCGCAGGTGTTGACAAGCCCCCGCGCATGATCCACCTGAGGGGCACTTTTTCTGATTAAGGTGATCTCCATGTCGTCCGCTTATGATCCGAAACCACGCCGCGCCTCCGTCGCCGTTGATGTGGGCGGCGTCATCGTCGGGGGCGGTGCGCCCGTCGTTGTTCAGTCGATGACGAACACGGATACGGCGGATGTGGATTCCACCGTCGCGCAGGTGGCCGCGCTGTTTCAGGCGGGCTCCGAGATCGTTCGCATTACCGTGGACCGTGATGAAAGTGCTGCGGCAGTCCCGAAGATCCGCGAGCGCCTGCTGCGCCTTGGCATGGATGTGCCGCTGGTGGGAGACTTCCACTATATTGGCCACAAGCTCCTGAGCGATCATCCGGCCTGCGCGGAAGCGCTTGCGAAATATCGCATCAATCCCGGCAATGTCGGCTTCAAGGACAAGAAGGACAAGCAGTTCGCAGATATCATCGAGATGGCGATCCGCTACGACAAGCCGGTGCGTATCGGCGTCAACTGGGGTTCTCTTGACCAGGATCTGCTAACACGCTTGATGGACGAGAACCAAGCGCAGGGCTCGCCACTTTCAGCGCGCGAAGTCATGCATGAGGCCATCTGCCAGTCGGCGCTCTTGTCTGCGCAGCTGGCGGAAGAGATCGGCCTGCCACGCAATCGCATCATCCTCTCGGCCAAGGTCAGTCAGGTACAGGATCTGATCGCGGTTTATGGCATGCTGGCGGAACGTTCGGACCATGCTTTGCATCTTGGCCTGACCGAGGCAGGCATGGGCACAAAGGGTATCGTCGCTTCCTCCGCCGCCATGGGTTACGTGTTGCAGCACGGCATCGGCGATACGATCCGTGTGTCGCTGACCCCTGAGCCGAATGGCGACCGTACGCGCGAGGTGCAGGTTGCGCAGGAGCTGTTGCAGGTTATGGGCTTTCGCCAGTTCGTGCCGGTCGTTGCGGCCTGTCCCGGCTGCGGTCGCACCACTTCGACGGTGTTTCAGGAACTCGCCCAGAAAATTCAGGATGATATCCGTAAGAACATGCCGGTCTGGCGCGAGAAATATCCGGGCGTAGAAGGTCTGAACGTTGCGGTCATGGGCTGCATCGTCAATGGTCCGGGCGAAAGCAAGCATGCCGATATCGGCATTTCGCTTCCCGGTACAGGTGAAACTCCTGCCGCACCTGTTTTCATCGATGGGCAAAAGGCGCTGACGCTGCGTGGCCCGAACATTGCCGCTGAATTCGAAGCCCTCGTCATCGATTACATCGAGAAGCGGTTCGGTCACAAAACAGCGGCGGAATGAATTTCTGGCAGGATGGCGGGACCTCCTCGCTCTTGCCGCAATTCATGGTAAAGGAATCGCCTCCATCACGACGGGGACGGACGATTCCATGCTCAAGAAAATCATCATTGTCGCCACCTGCGCGACCTATCTTTCCGCCTGCACGACGACTGATCCCTATACGGGCCAACAGAAGGTTTCCAATACGGCGGGTGGCGCTGCCATCGGTGCGGGCCTGGGCGCGCTTGCCGGTCTGGCCGTTGGGAATTCGCCAGTCGGCCGCCGCAATGCAGCGCTCATCGGGGCGGGCGTCGGTGCGCTCGCAGGCGGCGCTATCGGCAACTACATGGACCAGCAGGAATCGGAACTGCGCGCACAGTTGCAGGGAACCGGTATTTCCGTAACCCGCGTCGGCGATCGCATCATTCTGAATATGCCGTCTAACATCACCTTCCCGACGGATCAGGATCAGGTTCTGCCGGGCTTCTACCAGACGCTCGATTCGGTCGCGCTTGTGCTGAACAAGTTCAATCGTACGCTGATCGACGTCAACGGCCATACGGATTCCACCGGAAGTGCAGCCCACAATCAGGAGCTCTCCGAGCGCCGCGCGGCATCCGTCGCCAATTATCTCGGTGGGCGGGGTGTGGATCAGCGCCGCATGTCAACGCTTGGTTTCGGTCCATCCCAGCCGGTTGCCTCCAACGCAACACCCAATGGCCGAGCGCAGAATCGCCGCGTCGAAATCCAGATCGCGCCGATCACGCAGGGCTGATCATCGGATCAAGCGTATACAGACAAGGCGTCGCGCCAAGCGGCGCCTTTTTTCATATTGAACCTCTTCAGAGCGCGCTCGAAATCATCTTTACGCCAGCCGCGCCGAAGAAGAGTGCCATCAGCGCGTCAAGCGGGCGCCGCGCATTGCGATAGAGGTTGACGGCCCGCCGCGTTGAAAACAGCAAGGCATAGGTCATGAAGACGGTTATGCCAGTCAGCAGGCAGCCGCAGACCACGATTGCGACGGAGATGGCCGATGCGCCGGGAGGAAGCCCGAGCGAGATCGTTGCCAGCCAGCCAAAGATCGCCTTCGGATTGGTGAGGTGAATGGCATAGCCGGTCAGATAGACCCGCCACAGGCTCTTTTGACGCACAGGAGTGGTCAGATCTTCCCCGGATGGAGCCCGCCTCAGGCTTCTTGCTGCTTTGAAGGCGAGGTAAAGCATGTAGAGCCCGCCGACGATCTTGAGAAGTTGCAGGATTTCGCCATAGCGAGTCAGAACCGCCGCAAGACCCAGTGCTGCCGCCATTGCCCAGGTGAATGAGCCCGTGAAAATGCCGAGTGCGATCACGATGCCGCGTTTGCGGCCCTCATTCATCGCGGTTCCCATGATTGCCAGATTGGCGGGGCCGGGGGTTATGACTGCCACGAGGTAAAGGCTGTAGGCCGCCATCAATTGCGGCCAGTGCTGAAAAAGTTCTGACATGCGGCTATCCCGGCTTCGTTTGGCCAAGAATGCACAGGCAGGCCGCTGCAAGTCACGTGACAAGTTTTGAAGACTTGGATCACCGAATGTGATGGGAGAGGGTCAACTCTTCCTGTTTGCGACGAAACGTGCCGTGGCCACCAGAACCTGCGCCTTCTCGCCATAAGGCTGCAGAAGCTCGACGGCTTCCGTCACCAACTGGTCGAGTCGTCTTTCGGCCCAATCGAGGCCGTTGCGCGAAACGAGGGTAGCCTTGCCCCGGTCAGCATCCTTGCCCGTTGCCTTGCCCATCGTAGCGGCATCGGAGGTCACGTCCAGCACGTCGTCCGCGATCTGGAAGGCGAGGCCTATGATCTCTCCAAAGCGGCGCAGGCGCTTGCGATCGTCCTCAGAGGCGCCGGCAATGATGGCTCCGGCTTCACAGGCAAAGCGCAGCAGAGCGCCTGTCTTCATGGCCTGGAGCGTGATGACGCCATCCTCATCCGGTGCCGTGGTCTCTGCCGCAAGGTCCAGTGCCTGTCCGCCTGCCATGCCCCCAAGACCGGCGGCACGCGAAAGCGCCAGGACAAGCTCCACCTTGCGGTCCGCTGCGAGCTTCGTTGCGGGCGCGGTGATGATATCGAACGCATAGGTCAGAAGGCTGTCACCGGCCAGAATGGCTGTCGCTTCGTCAAACGCCTTGTGAACAGTCGGCTGGCCCCGGCGCAGGTCATCGTCGTCCATGGCGGGAAGATCGTCATGGATCAGGGAATAGCTGTGCAGGCATTCAAGAGCCGCACCGACGCGCGAAGCAGCCTCCGGATCGCCGCCAAACAACAGCGCGCTTTCCTGCACGAGAAAGGGCCGAAGCCGCTTGCCGCCATTCAGCGTGCCGTGGCGCATCGCCGCCAGCAGATGGTTCGGGCGGACAATCTCATCGTCGCGAACCGTGCTGTCGAGCAGGTCCGAGAGCAGACGTTCCATATCGGCCGCGCGTTGGCGCAAGTGATCTTCGAAAAGGGTGCTATCCAAGGTCTTCATGGCGGTTCCTTGGCATGAGCGGCGGGCGGAGGCAACGAAGTTTTGCGAAAAGCCTTGAGTAAGCGGCACTGCCACTCGCTTTCGATGCACGGTGCCGGTATGAACACAACAGGAATGGCTAAAACGAGTAGGGATGTTGGACGTTTCCTCCGACCAGCAGCAATCCGAAGAGGACGAGGCACCGCCCATGGCGAGCCCAAAGCCCGACTGGCGGATCAGGGAAAGGCTGCTGCTTGCCGCCAAGATCGTGGGTGCATTTCTTCTGCTGCCTTATGTGCTGGTTCTGCTCTACGCGCTCCCATTCGTGCGCCCTGTTTCAACCTTGATGCTGGCCGATCTTGCCCTGTTCAGAGGCTACGACCGGCAGTGGGTGTCGTTCGAAGATATTTCTCCAACGCTGGTGCGTTCGGTCATGATGTCCGAGGACGGGCAGTTCTGCGCCCATGGCGGCGTCGACTGGGTTCAGATGCGCGGGGTCGTTCAGGATGCGCTGGAGGGCGAGGCGACGCGTGGCGCAAGCACCATTCCCATGCAGACGGCAAAGAACCTGTTCCTCTGGAATGGCCGAAGCTTCGTTCGAAAGGGGCTGGAACTGCCTCTTGCCATGTGGGCCGATCTCGTCTGGTCGAAGCGACGCATGATGGAAATCTATCTCAACGTTGCCGAATGGGGCCCTGGCATCTACGGGATCGAGGCGGCCTCGCGACACTATTTCAAGGTGCCTGCCGCCAAGTTGACCCGGCGACAGGCTGGTCTCCTGGCTGTTGCGCTTCCCAATCCAATCACCCGGGTTGCCAGCAAGCCCGGGCGAGGGATGCAGCGGCTTGCCGGGGTTATCGAAAGGCGTGCGCAAGCAGCGGGTGGCTACATAAGCTGCCTTTATGGCTAACCTCACAAAAATGCATTGGAGCCCGGCAAGCCATGCCTGTAGGTTCGCTGGAAACGAGCAGAGGGTGGATCGATGGACGGGCTGGTACTTTATATCGCGAACAAGAATTATTCTTCCTGGTCCCTTCGTCCCTGGATGGCCATGAAGGCCGCGAATGTTCCATTCGAAGAGGTGCTGACCCAGTTCGACGATAGCGGCGGCAATCCCAAGTTCCGCGAATTCTCGCCGACCGGCAGGGTGCCGGTGCTGAAACATGGCAGCCTGCATATCTGGGAGTCGCTGGCCATCATCGAGTATGTGGCCGAGCTTTATCCGGAGGCTGGCGTCTGGCCTTATGATCCTGCCGACCGCGCATTGGCCCGCTCTATTTCCATGGAGATGCTTTCCGGCTTTCGTGCCCTGCGTGGCGCCTGCCCCATGAACATGCGTCGCGAGAAGAGGGCTATCGACCTGCCGGATGGTGTGGCAGGCGATGTAGCGCGGATCACCGAGATCTGGAAAACGATGCGGCATCGCTCCGGCGGGCCATTCCTGTTCGGTGCCTTCAGTGGTGCGGATGCGATGTTTGCGCCGGTGATCAACCGTCTGGACGTCTATGATATAGCGGTTGACGACGACACCAGATCCTATATGGCTGCCATGCAGGCGCATCCGGCATGGATCGAATGGAAGGAGGCGGCCCTGGCCGAACCCTGGATCGTTCCGGCGGATGAAGCCTGATTTGCCTCCCGGGTCTGAATTGACTCTAAAAAATCCCTGTGGGGACTGGTCAAAGCCTGTTCCGGCATGTATAAGCGCCGCAAATTTCCGAGATCGAAGCTAGTCTTTCACGGTCGATACCGGCCGCAGACTGAGTTTTGCACGCCTATTTGGAGTAACGAGAATGGCAGTACCGAAGAGAAAAGTGAGCCCGTCCAAGCGCGGTATGCGCCGTTCGGCTGACGCCCTGAAGAACCCGACCTACGTCGAAGACAAGAACTCCGGCGAACTGCGTCGTCCGCACCATATCGACCTGAAGACCGGTATGTATCGTGGTCGCCAGGTTCTGACGCCGAAGGAAAGCGCATAAGCGTTTTTCATCGTCTTGATGCTGAAAGGCTGGCGTTTCGCCGGCCTTTTCTGTCTTTGGTGGTCTGAAACAGAAAAGGGCCGGTATGTATCCGACCCTTCCTGATTATGCTGGCTGATCGGTTGTTGATCAGTGGCGAATTGTATTTGCCTGGGCAGCGGTTTCGCCCACATTCATTGCGCGGACGAAAGGTCTCAACTGCCACAGAGCTGACAGGCCCACGAGAACATAGACTATTCTGGAAAGAAGGGCTTGCTGCCCACCGAAGAGAGCCGCGACGAGATCGAAGTTGGCCAAGCCGACAAGTAGCCAGTTGACACCGCCGATGATGATGAGAAGCAGGGTGATCAGGTTGATGGCACGCATGATTTTCTCCTTGAGGGACGGTGTGCTAACCGGATCAAGCCGCTGGAGTTCCTCATGAAAGCGATCGGTTGCAGACACGGAAACGTTACATTTCCGTCCAATGCTCGCTTGAAACAGTTCGGGAGCGATGAGGCTCCCGTTCGCCAGTCTGGTTGGTTTCGTGCCGCCTTGGCTCACGAGCCGAAGCTGTCCAGCCGGTTCTGCAAGCTGCGCAACTGCTCTTTCAGATCGTCTATGTCGCGTGGGTCGGCGCTCTTCTTCGCCGCTTCCGGCGTGGCCTGCGGTGTTGCACCAAAGGGCGAGAACATTTGCATGGCCTGACGGAACATTTCCGTATTTCGCCGCACCTGCTCTTCCATCAATTGCATAGGCGCCTGCAGGTTCTTTGTGAGTGGCGTTTCGCCGAAGGCGCGCGTCATCTGTTCGCGCATTTGCGTCTGCTGGTCGGCGAAGGTCTTCATCGAGTGCTCGAGGAAGGTGGGCACCACCATCTGCATCTGGTCACCGTAATAGGAGATCAGCTGGCGCAGGAATGAAATCGGCAACAGGGTATTTCCGGTTTTCGATTCCTGCTCGAAGATAATCTGCGTCAGGACGGAATGGGTGATATCTTCGCCGCTCTTGGCGTCCTGTACCGTGAAGTCCTCGCCGCGCTTGACCATCTGCGCAAGATCTTCCAGCGTCACGTAAGTGCTGGTGCCTGTATTATAGAGCCGGCGGTTGGCATATTTTTTTATGACAACGTCGCCATCCGTCTTGGCCATATTTATCTCCTGATCCCGTCAATATGGAATTTTGTATTTCGCTCCCGCAGTAACACTACGCTTAAATAAACCATGCTGACAACGGATTTGTGCGATGCGAGAGCTGTGGATGATTCGCCCCTCAGGTTGAATCCCGGCATGCAAAGTTTTGACAGGTGCCATGTGAAATCCGCCGAAGGTTGCCTTTGACTTGTGGCTCAAGCTTTGCCAGTCTTCACTTCAACCAATCAGGGATTTTCGGAGGAACACCCATGAGTCAGCCATCCATCGTTATTGCGTCTGCGGCCCGCACTGCCGTCGGTTCATTCAACGGGTCTTTCGCCAACACACCTGCCCATGAGCTGGGTGCCGCCGCCATCAAGGCAGCGCTGGAACGCGCCAAGGTTGAAGCGTCTGAAGTCGATGAAGTCATTCTTGGACAGATCCTGACCGCTGGCGAGGGACAGAATCCGGCCCGTCAGGCGGCGATGAAGGCGGGCATTCCGCAGGAAAAGACGGCCTGGGGCATGAACCAGCTCTGCGGCTCGGGTCTGCGCGCCGTCGCGCTTGGAATGCAGCAGATCGCTTCAGGCGACGCCCGCATCATCGTGGCGGGTGGTCAGGAATCGATGTCCATGGCGCCGCATTGCGCGCATCTGCGCAACGGCACCAAGATGGGCGACATGAAAATGATCGATACCATGATCAAGGACGGCCTGACGGACGCCTTCTACGGCTATCACATGGGTATCACGGCCGAGAACGTGGCACGTCAGTGGCAGCTTTCTCGCGACGAGCAGGATCAATTCGCACTGGCTTCCCAGAACAAGGCGGAAGCTGCGCAGAAGGCTGGTCGTTTTGTCGACGAAATCACGCCCTTCGTGGTGAAGGGACGCAAAGGTGACGTGACGGTCGATGCGGATGAATATATCCGCGCTGGCGCCACGCTGGAAAGCATGACCAAGCTGCGACCGGCCTTCGACAAGGAAGGAACGGTGACCGCTGGTAATGCCTCCGGTATCAATGACGGGGCAGCCGTCGCGCTTCTGATGAGCGAGGAAGAAGCTGTGCGCCGCGGTATCGTGCCTATGGCTCGTATCGTATCCTGGGCAACGGCGGGCGTCGATCCGCAGATCATGGGAACAGGACCAATTCCCGCTTCCCGCCGCGCGTTGGAGAAGGCGGGCTGGTCAGTCAAGGATCTGGATCTGGTCGAAGCAAACGAAGCCTTTGCTGCGCAGGCCTGCGCCGTCAACAAGGACATGGGCTGGGATCCTTCGATCGTGAACGTGAACGGCGGTGCGATCGCCATCGGCCATCCGGTGGGTGCTTCCGGCGCGCGTGTCATGAACACGCTTCTGTTTGAAATGAAGCGGCGCGGCGCCAAGAAGGGTCTTGCGACGCTTTGCATCGGCGGCGGCATGGGCGTTGCCATGTGCTTCGAGGCCATGTGATGACTGGATTTCCGGCCACATAGAAGGGCCGGCGTGTGAAAAATGAAGCGCGTTGTCGCCTTGGCGATGCGCTTCAGAATTTGTGTCGCATGCCGTCATCGTATTTGAGCTGAACACAAATGCGCGGCATGCCTTTTCGGGGGGAAACTTCATGTCGAGAGTAGCATTGGTATCGGGCGGAACACGGGGCATCGGCTCTGCAATCGCCCTGGCGTTGAAGACAGCGGGCTACAAGGTTGCGGCGAATTATGCCGGCAACGAAGAAAAAGCGAATGCATTCCGTGATGTGACCGGCATTCCCGTTTTCAAATGGGACGTTTCATCCTACGAGGCGTGCGTGGACGGCATCGCGCGGGTAGAAGCGGAGCTCGGCCCGGTTGAAGTGCTCGTCAACAATGCCGGCATCACACGTGACGCCATGTTCCACAAAATGAGCCCGGCTCAATGGAATGAAGTCATCAACACCAATCTGACCGGTCTCTTCAACATGACGCATCCGGTCTGGTCCGGCATGCGGGACCGCAGTTTCGGCCGCATCATCAATATTTCATCCATCAATGGCCAGAAGGGCCAGATGGGACAGGCGAACTATTCCGCTGCCAAGGCGGGTGACCTCGGCTTCACCAAGGCGCTGGCGCAGGAAGGTGCTGCGAAAAACATCACCGTCAACGCAATCTGCCCGGGCTATATCGCGACTGAAATGGTCATGGCGGTTCCGGAAAAGGTGATGAACGAGCGCATTCTGCCGCAGATCCCGGTCGGGCGTCTTGGCCAGCCGGAGGAGATCGCGCGCTGCGTGGTGTTCCTCGCTTCTGATGAGGCGGGCTATATCACCGGCTCGACGATCTCTGCCAATGGTGGACAGTATTTTGCGTGAGTGATGAGACGAAAAAGGCCGGGGCTTTCGCTCCGACCTTTTTCATGCGTTCCGATGGACCGGAACTTAGCGGCAACGCGCCTCGTAGTTGCGGCCATAACGGTCACGATAGATGCAGTAGCCCCGACGTTCCTGCGACTGGCCGATGGCTGCGCCAACCAGACCGCCACCGACTGCGCCAACGGCTGCACCGCCCCAGCTATTCGTCACGGCACCGCCGATGACTGCACCGGTGCCGGCACCAATAGCCGTTCCGCGTTCTGTTGCCGTGCAGGATGCAAGCATGCCGACCAATGCTGCGGCGGTAAGAATCTTTTTCATGTCCTGGTTCCTTCCCTGTTAAACCTTGAGACGTTCTTGATTAGATCCTGCCCATCAGGAGCAGGATGATGATGATGAGTACGACAAGGCCCAACCCACCCGATGGACCATAGCCCCAATTGCGGCTGTGGCCCCAGTTTGGCAGGGCACCGATCAAGAGAAGGATCAAGATCACAAGAAGAATAGTGCCGAGCATTTTTGGCCTCCGATACTGAAATGCGGGCGACGGATCGTCGTGCGGCGGTAACGGCTTGGCTCACTTTTGGTTCCAGGCTTCCTTCACGATTCGGACGCTTGGTTCAATTGCCTGTGTGCTCCAACTCTTGCAGGCTGATGACGATTGGATCAGGAAAAGCCGAGGCCATGGCTCGTACTTGTTCATGCCGGCTGACGATTAATTTGTCTTCTGAGGCATTTCTGCTTGCCATTCGCGGACGCAGTCGCCATGTGTGGTCCGACCGCCCGCGAAGGTGGTGACAGTAATTGTGCGGATGACAGGCTTTGAATTCACAAGCCCCCATGATCTTGAGCGGTCGCGGTGTAACTGCGGTCCTCGGCCCGACGAACACCGGCAAGACGCATTATGCGATCGAGCGAATGGTGGCGCATGGCTCTGGGGTCATTGGGCTTCCTCTTCGGCTTCTCGCACGTGAGGTCTATACAAGGCTGGTCGAGAAAGTCGGACCGACCCATGTGGCGCTTGTCACGGGCGAAGAAAAGATCACCCCGCCCAATGCCCGTTTTTCCGTCTGCACCGTCGAGGCGATGCCGCGCGAGACGAAGTCCGCCTTTGTAGCCATCGATGAAGTGCAGCTTGCAGGCGATCTGGAGCGTGGCCACATCTTCACCGACCGCATCCTGCACTTGCGGGGACGGGAAGAGACTCTGCTGCTGGGCGCCGGCACCATGCGGCCAATCCTGGAGCGGCTACTTCCTGGGCTGACGGTGATCGAGCGACCGCGCCTTTCGCAGCTGTTTTATGCCGGGCAAAAGAAAATCACCCGCCTGCCGCAACGCTCTGCCATTGTCGCGTTCTCCGCCGACGAGGTTTATGCGATCGCGGAACTCATTCGTCGTCAGCGTGGTGGCGCCGCCGTCGTTCTGGGTGCGCTGAGCCCCCGGACTCGCAACGCGCAGGTGGGGCTCTACCAGTCCGGTGATGTGGAGTATCTGGTTGCAACCGATGCGATCGGCATGGGCCTCAATCTCGATGTCGATCATGTGGCCTTCGCGCAGGATCGCAAGTTCGACGGCTATCAGTTTCGCAATCTCAATCCCGGAGAACTCGGGCAGATTGCCGGACGTGCGGGCCGACATCTGAGGGATGGCACGTTTGGTGTGACGGGACAGGTCCAGCCGTTCGATGATGAGTTGGTCGAGCGAATCGAGACCCACCAGTTCGATCCCGTGAAGGTTCTGCAATGGCGTTCCAAGGCGCTCGATTTCTCGTCCTTGAGAGATCTGCGAGCAAGTCTTGATGTGGCACCCGTCATCCAGGGGTTGACGCGTGCGCTTCCGGCAACGGACAGCCAGGCGCTGGACTATCTGTCGCGATATCCGGAGGTCATTGATATGGCCACAAACCCGGAACGCGTCGAGAAATTGTGGGATGCCTGTGCGCTCCCGGACTACCGAAGAATTACGCCTGCCCAGCATGCGGACCTGATTTCGACGATTTTTTCGGATCTGGTGCGAATCGGCTGGGTGAACGAAGATTTCATGGCCGAACAGGTGCAGCGCGCCGACCGGACGGATGGCGAGATCGATACGCTTTCCGCGCGAATCGCACAGATTCGGACGTGGACTTATGTATCCAACCGGCCGGGGTGGCTTGCGCATCCGACACACTGGCAAGAAAAGACTCGGGAAATCGAGGACAGGTTGTCGGACGCGCTGCATGAAAGGTTGACGAAACGCTTTGTTGATCGCAGGACATCTGTGCTCATGAAGCGCCTGAGAGAGAATGCGATGCTGGAAGCTGAAATCAGTGTGAATGGAGATGTCTTCGTAGAGGGACATCACGTCGGTCAACTCGCCGGTTTCCGGTTTACCCCGATAGCGGGTACCGAGGGGCCAGATGCGAAAGCCGTGCAGGGGGCAGCCCAGAAGGCGCTGGCGCTCGAATTCGAGGCGCGCGCCGCGCGTCTCTACGCGTGCGGCAATGGCGATCTGGCGCTCGGATCTGACGGCTTCGTTCGCTGGCTGGGCGAGCCGGTCGCAAAGCTCGCGGCTGGCGACCACATCATGCATCCGCGCCTCATCCTGCTCTCCGACGAGCAGTTGACTGGTAATGCGCGTGATCATGTGGCGGCGCGTCTTGAGCGCTTCGTCAACCATCACATTGCAACAGTGCTGAAGCCGCTGGACGATCTGTCTCGCGCCGAAGACCTCCAGGGTCTGGCTAAGGGTCTGGCGTTTCAGCTGGTCGAGAACCTCGGTCTGATGTTCCGTCGGGATGTGGCCGATGAGGTCAAGTCGCTGGATCAGGATGCGCGCGCTTCGATGCGCCGCTATGGCATCCGCTTCGGTGCCTACCATATCTTCATGCCGCTCCTGCTGAAGCCGGCACCGGCAGAACTCATCACGCTCCTCTGGGCGTTGAAGAACGACGGTCTGGACAAGCCGGGTTATGGCGATCTGATCCCGGCACTGGCGGCGGGCCGCACCTCTGTTGTCACGGATCCGTCCTTCGAGCGGAGCTTCTACAAGCTTGCGGGCTTCCGCTTCCTGGGCAAGCGTGCCGTGCGCGTCGATATCCTTGAGCGTCTGGCCGATCTCATTCGTCCGCTCCTGCAATGGAAGCCGGGTTCCAGCGCGCGTCCTGACGGCGCCTACGACGGACGTCGTTTTGTCACGACAACCGCCATGCTTTCCATTCTGGGCGCGACGCCTGATGACATGGAAGAAATTCTCAAAGGCCTGGGCTATCGCGCCGACGCGGTGAGCGCTGAAGAGGCGCAAGCCTTCCTGGCCAGCCAGCAGCCTTCTTCGGTCGCGCCAGCCTCTGATGCGGCTGAAACCACTGATTCAGGGGATGATGCAGATCCAGCGCCGCAGGAACAGGCTGGCGAAACGCCTGTCGCACCTGAAGTTGCTGCCGAAGCGACTGCGGGTGAACCTGCCGTAGCTGAAGAGCCGAAGCCTGTCCTTCTCTGGCGTCCCGGCGGCGGCCGTGCGGAAAATCAGCGTGGCGGACAGCGTCCGCAAGGCGAACGCCGTGCGCCGAACAATGCGCCTCGTCAGGGTGAAGGTCGTCGCGACAATCGTGACAACCGCGAAAGAGGTGAGCGCACCGAGCAGGGCGGACGTCCGAACCGGGACGGCGGTTCCAATCGTGATGGTGGTCGCCCTAATCATCGTGGCGATCGGCAGGAGGGTCGTCCTGACCGCGGCCGGGGCGACCGTCCCGAGCGTGGAGATCGCGGCAAAGCGCCGCAGCCAGCCCGCTTCGAGGCCAAGCCTCCGCGCAAGGAGAAGCCGATTGATCCGGATTCACCTTTCGCAAAGCTCGCTGCCCTGAAAGAGCAGATGAAGAAGTAAGATGACGGGAGAGCCACTTGGAGAGCAGCGTCAGCGCATCGACAAGTGGCTTTTCTTTGCCCGGCTTGTGAAGTCCAGAGCGCTGGCCCAGGCTCTCGTGGAAGGCGGGTTCGTCTCGGTCAACGGCCAGGTGATCACACTGCCGAGCCGCATGATCCGTTGCGGGGACCGCATCGATCTTGCCCTTGAGAGCGGTGACAAACGGCTCGTGATGCGGGCTCCTGGCGAGCGCCGCGGTCCTTATCCGGAAGCATCCCGACTGTACGAGGATGTTTCCGAGCCACAGGCAAGGCTTTCGGCCTTCGAACGCGCTCAGCGAATGGTTCGCCCCCTGAAATAAATTCCCCTGTCATTCACCGGTTTTGGCGGATGAAATTGCGCGATTGGTGACACTGCTTCGAACTTTGTTTCGCGCTTCGCAGAGGTGCAACAAACTGGCTCGACGGACGTTTGGAAGCATTCTCTTTTGCCTTGCGAATGGCGCGCAAAGCCTTTAGGGACAAGGCAAGCGGGCTTTAGCGTTTCGCGGATCAAGCGGATACCTGTTGAAGCCCTTTGCTGTCTCTTTCCGACGGTGCCTGAACACTGGATTTTGCTGGAGTGCCTCATGACGTATGTCGTGACTGATAACTGTATCCGTTGCAAGTATACCGATTGCGTCGAAGTCTGCCCGGTAGATTGCTTCTATGAGGGCGAAAACTTCCTGGTAATCCATCCGGATGAGTGCATCGATTGCGGTGTCTGTGAACCGGAATGTCCAGCAGAGGCCATCAAGCCCGACACGGAGCCGGGTCTCGACAAGTGGCTCAAGGTCAATGCCGAATATGCCCAGGTCTGGCCCAACATTACGGTGAAGCGTGATGCCATGCCGGAAGCCAAGGAAATGGACGGCGTGCAAAACAAGTTCGAGCAGTACTTCTCGGCAGAGCCGGGCAAGGGCGACTGAGCAGCCGACGGATTATCCATTTAATCTCTGCTTAAGTATTAGGCAGGGACGAATCGTTGCAAGCTTGCGACTGCGAAAGCAAATCATTGATTCGCGCCCATAATTGTGGTAGACAATAGAAACTGTTCCACAAAGCGGCATTCGCGTGCCCAAAAACATCACGAAAGCAAAAGATCACCCGCCGCGGTTTCCGTGACATACCACATGTGTGAATGTCTTGGTCGCAGATCGCGGAGATGGAATTGTTTTCGCGCGCGTTTGGCGGATCAGTATGGAGTCACCCGACGGTTCCCCCGTCTCATCCGGGCCTGACAGACCCGGCCCCGGCACATGGACAGCCGGGTGCGTAACAGGGAGTTTGTTAAACGAATGACGACCCAGCAGAAAAAATCTTCAGCGCGCCACGGATTCAAGACCGGTGAAGCCATCGTCTATCCGGCGCACGGAGTGGGTACTATCACGGCGATCGAGGAACAGGAAGTTGCTGGCATGAAGCTGGAGCTTTTTGTGATCGATTTTGAAAAGGACAAGATGCGCTTGAAAGTTCCAGTCGCCAAGGCTGTGAGCATCGGCATGCGCAAGCTGTCCGAGAACGATTTCGTCGAACGCGCTCTCAAGGTCGTTCAGGGCAAGGCTCGTGTGAAGCGCACCATGTGGTCACGCCGCGCGCAGGAATATGATGCGAAGATCAACTCTGGCGATCTGATTTCCATCGCAGAAGTGGTGCGTGATCTCTATCGTGCTGAGAATCAGCCTGAGCAGTCGTATTCCGAACGCCAGCTTTACGAAGCTGCATTGGACCGGATGGCTCGCGAAATTGCTGCCGTCAACAAGATGTCGGACACGGAAGCTGTCCGCTTGGTCGAGACCAATCTTGCCAAAAGCCCAAAGCGTGGCAAGGCCATCGATGAAGACGATGCGCAGGAAGAAGCGGCGTAAGCGCTTCTTAAGAAACATCTTAAAAAACCCGGCGGCAGCCGGGTTTTTTATTGGAACCATATTTTCCCTTAAGCGTTAACCCGCCGGAACGGCGAAGAGTGCTGTCTTGCAAATCTCTTCGCCATGGAAACCGTGGAGCGAGGCCTTGGCCGATCTTCCGCCGACCGAGCCGGGGATTCGAACGCATGAACTGCCGATTTTTGTTGAAGCGCAGTGATCCAAGGCCGGGGGCCAGGGAGTACTCAGCTACGCCATTTTCCAATCATTCAGTTTCAGGGAGAGCGCTATGAACGCCATGTCCGCAGATCGCAACATGATCAAGATCGCCATGTCGGCACCCTACCTCGCCCGTGAAGAGGAGCGCGATCTGGCTGTCCGATGGAAAGACGATCAAGACCAGGATGCTCGCAATCAGATTGCTCTGGCCCACATGCGCCTCGTCATCGCCATGGCTTCCAAGTTCCGCGGTTTTGGTTTGCCAATGAGCGATCTCGTTCAAGAAGGCTATGTAGGGCTGCTGGAAGCGGCGGCAAGGTTTGAGCCTGCGCGCGATGTACGATTTTCGACCTATGCGAGTTGGTGGATCCGCGCTTCGATGCAGGATTACATTCTGCGCAACTGGTCTATCGTTCGTGGCGGGACCAGTTCAGCGCAGAAGGCGCTGTTCTTCAATCTACGCCGTCTGCGCGCGAAGCTCGCACGTGGCGACAGCAACCTGACGGCTCAAGCTATTCATGAGGAGATTGCGACGGCACTGGGCGTCAGCCTGGCTGACGTTCAGACTATGGACGCCCGCCTCTCCAGCAATGATGCGTCCTTGCAGGCTCCGTCGATCTCGGGCGACGCCGATAGCGCTGAGCGACTGGATATGCTGGAAAGTGCCGAGCCGCTTCCGGATGAACAGGTTTCCGGCATGATCGATGGTGAGCGCCGGATGCGCTGGCTGCAGGGCGCCTTGACGAAGTTGAACGACCGGGAGAAGAAAATCATTCGTGCCCGGCGTCTGACGGATGATGGTGCGACGCTGGAGGCGCTTGGTGCAGAACTGGGAATTTCCAAGGAGCGTGTGCGCCAGATCGAAAGCCGCGCAATCGAAAAGCTGAAATCAGCGTTGGTCTCGATCAATCCGCAGATGGCGGCCGCCTGCTAAAGCGGTGGCGATCGTTCGGATTCGCTCCTGACGCTTTAAGGCAGAGCGGCGCGCTGCTCCAAGCCCGCCTGTGCGATTTACGCACAGGCGTGTGTTGTCTTAACGCCGCCGTCCTTGCGGTAACCGGTGTCAATCGTAATCGTGCCGCCAACGGCTCGCGAAACGCAGGCGCATATTTTCGCTTCCTTATGTCTTTCTTCCGCAGAAAAGAAGACATCGCGATGATCAAGCGGGGCGGATGCTTCCAGGACGGTGATGGCGCAAAGGCCGCATTCGCCGCGGCGACAGTCGTAAATCATGTCGATGCCGGCTTCCATCAGCGCATCCAGCATCGTCTGATCTGCTCGCACCTCGATGCTTTTCTCGCGATGTGGCACGTTCACATGAAAGGCTTGCTCGGCAAAGCGGCCGCTATCCCCAAACACCTCGAAACGCAGCCGGCTCATCGGCCTGCCGCTTTCACGCCACAAATTTCGAGCTGTCTCAAGCAAACCGTGGGGACCACAGATGTATGCTTCTCCATCCGGCGGCAGGGCAGCAAATTCGCTGGCAAGATTAAAGGCCTGTCCGTCCTCTTGACTGAAGGTCTCGATACGGTCTCCCAGAATGGTGCGGAGTTCATCGGCGAAGGCCATCTGGTCTCTGCTTCTGGCGCCATAAATCAGGCGAACCGACTGGCCACGCGTTGCGAGAGCCTTTGCCATTCCGTAGATCGGTGTGATGCCGATGCCGCCAGCGACCAGCAGGTAATGCGAGGCTCGCCACGAAAGCTCGAACCGATTTTCCGGCTCGGTCATTTCGGTCTCGTCACCGGGCTTGAGCCCCCAGACAAAGGCTGAGCCTCCGCGGCTATTGGGGTGCAGTTTCACGGCAATTTTCAGAGTACCGGGTTCACTCGGTAGAACCGTATAGGTGCGGATGGCTGGCTCGCCATTGATCGACACCTTGATATTGGTGTGCGATCCAGGATCGAAAAACGAACATAAACCATCAACGTCGAAGGTTACAGCGCGCACATCCTCGGCAGGGGTCTCGATGGCAAGCACCCGCGCCGCGCGCCATTCCAATTTGGAGCGCATCAATTCCTCCTCAAAACAAAGTTCCTTCAGCCCGACATCAAGGCCAGAGCCACTACCTTACGGCGCAGGTCAGGCTGCTCCTCCAGAACGAAATCCAGATTTTGACGCGCAAGCCGAGCATGCTCGCGCGCAATGGCTTCGGCACGAGACCCCTCACGCAGCTCTATCGCTGAAAGCATGGCCTTGTGCTGGGTCTGTGCAACAATGAGCGTGCGGTGAAACGCAGGTACATCCGACTGCGTGTTGACGAAAGCATTCGGGCTGGCGAAGGGCAGGCATGCTATCCGCTCGATTTCCCGCATGAGAACTTCACTGCCGCAGAGGTTCCATAGAAGGCGATGGAAGTCACCGTTCAGGACTTCATAACGCTCGAAATCCACGTCATGAGCACCAACCTGCATCACGAGGTCGAGTTGGCGAACAACCTCGTGCATCGCTCTCAGGGGACTTGCCGGTGCGCCCCTCTCTGCGGCCAGCCGCGCTGCAGTTCCCTCCAGCACGCCGCGAAGTTCGATCGCATCGAAGACCTCCTGCCTGCTAAAGGATCGCACCGCATAGCCGCCGGACGGGATCAGGCAGACCAGACCTTCCTGTTCAAGTCGCTGCAGGGCGCTGCGCAACGGAGTGCGCGAGACACCGAGACGCTGGGCCAATGCGACTTCCGAGAGGCGCTCGCCTGGTTCCACATCGCCGGTGAGGACGAGATCTCGCAAGGCAAGCAGGGCCTTTGCGCTCTGCTGTTTCGGCTCGCGTTCCGCTTCCATGCCACTCGTCACTCTGCCGCCACGACCTTTGGTCTCGTTTCCTCATCGATCATGCGGTCAATGAGCTTTCGGGCCCACATTGATCCGGCGTCAATGTTGAGATTGTAGAAGCGATGGTCAGGGTTGGCATCGATTGCCTTCTGCTGAGCCTCCAGCACCACCTCATCCTCGCGGAACACGCCCGCAACACCCTCGCGCAGTTCGTGTGTGCGCGCCTGATTGCCGAGATCGTAGTTTCGGGCAAAGGCCCAGAAGTAGAGGCAGGTTTTGTCGGTCGCAGGCGTAATCGTGTTCAGCACGTAACCGTTCACGCCCTTTGAACGATCACCCTGCGGGGCACCGGTGCCGGCTTCGGCTACGCCGACATCAATGGTCACGGTGCAAGGGGCTTCAAAGCGGATGATCTGCCAACGGTCGACCTTGCCGGGGCGTCCATACTGCTTGCGCCAGAAGGGCGGCGGATCGATGTTTTCCATCCAGCGGGTGATGTACGCGAATCGATCGGAGTGGCTCGCGTCGAAGGGTGCCTCAGCCACAGCGCGATTGCCGATCGAAGAGCCGTGCACAAAGGTCTCGTGCGTCAGGTCCATCAGATTGTCGACGACCAGTCGGTAATCGCATTTGACCTCGATCAGCTTTCCGTCTGCGGCCCAGTCCGGATCCTTGTTCCAATGCAGGTCGGGAATGAGGAGAGGATCTGCAAGAGAGGGGTCGCCCGGCCAGATCCAGATGAAGCGGTGCTTTTCGGCAATCGGGTAAGACTTCACGCAGGCTGATGGATTGATGGTGTCCTGAGACGGCATGTATACACAGCGGCCGGTGTCGTCGAATTCCAGGCCGTGATAGCCGCAGACCACATTATCACCTTCCAGCCTGCCCAAGGAGAGCGGCACCAGCCTGTGCCAACAGGCATCGGCAAGCGCGACGGGCGTTCCGTCATTCTTGCGATAGAGGACAACCGGTTTGTTGCAGATGGTGCGTGGCAGAAGTGCCCGCTTCAACTCTACATCATAGGCAGCGGCATACCAGGCGTTCAGCGGGAAAGTTGGCTTTGACATGTGCATCACTCCTCTTAATGAGAAGGTTTGCTCAATGTATACATTCTGTCAAGCGGCTAGTGAAATTTGCAACGAATTTCCCTTTCGGCCAGACTGAATGGCTCCCTTCTGTATACATAAAGACTGGAGGTGCGGATCAGTCAGAAATGATCTTCAGGCGCTGGCCGGGTGTGATCGACGCGCCTGTGGGCAACGCGTTCAGAACACGAAACAGGTCAAGCTTACGGTCCGTTCCCATCATTCTGGCAGACAGCGTGGTTATCGTGTCGCCCTGTTGAGCCGTCACCACACGAACGCGCAGCGGCTTCAGATCCGCCGCTTCCTGAGGGGTTATCTTGCGGAAGCTGTTGCGGATCGTTTCAGCCGTCGCCTGGAGGGTTGAATTGCCTTTTGGCACCGCTGTCAGGAATCGGAAGATCCGCTTGTCCATGCGGATTACGGTCACATCGAAATCCCACCGTTCCGCAGAGGCTTTCGCATTGGCGGCAGGCAGGCCGTTTACGGTGATGTCTCGAACGGTATTCGGCTGCAGGCCAGCAACCCAGCCGCTTGTCAGATAGTTGGTCAGGCTCTGCGTATCGCTGCCTTCGACGCCATCGAAGCGGATAGCCGTCTCATCCGGTCCGGTTGCCAATACGGCTTCGGCCTTGTTATCGATCCGGAAGCCTTCCGGCACATCGAAACGTATGCCAAGGCCTGCATGCAGGAAGGTCTCGTTGCGAACATAGCCTTCCTCCGGGCTGTCGCCGTAGAGAAGTCCATCGATGCCGTTGAGGTAGTAATCGCGCCCCTTGTCGCCGACGGTTCCCTCCTGCCCAAAAGCGCGTGCGTGCTGGCGCGCCAGTTCCACGCGTTGCGGCGCGTTGGGGTGACTGGACAGAAAGTCCAGGCTCTGGTCGCTTTCCGGATCTACCGAGGAGAAGCGGGCATAGGCAGCCATGCTGTCCAGAAAACGTGCTGCGGCATAGGCATCGTAACCGGCCTCACCCAGCATACGCACGCCGATCACATCCGCCTGCAGTTCCTGCTGCCGGGAAAAGGCTGCGAGACGCAGCTTGCCACGGGCAAGAGCCTGCTTGCCGGCCAGATCGCTGGAAAGAACTTCAGCCACGACACGGCTCGCGATGACTTCGGCCTCTTCTCGCTTCTGTCGCTCGATGCCGTGATTGGCGGTCACATGCGCCATTTCATGGCTGAGTACAGCGGCGACCTCCGAGGCGTCATTTGCCAGCGCCAGCAGGCCACGGGTTACATAAAGATAGCCGCCTGGTAGCGCAAACGCATTGATGGCCGGCGAGTTCAGAATGGTTATGCGATACGACTGATTGGGGTTTTCTGATACCGCGGTCAGTGCGCCGGTGATACGCGCAACCAGCCTTTCCGTCTTGGCATCGTGATATTCGCCGCCGTAGCTTGCCAGAATGCGCGGATGTTCGCGTGCCCCCATGGCGGCTCGAGGATCGTTTTTCTGGACCGTATCGACGATCTGCGGGTTGGTGGAGGGTTTCAGATCGGCCTGGTAGCTTTGGTCCAGGATGGACTGGCAGCTCGTCAGAAGCGTCGCTGCGGCAAGCATGGAGACGAGCGCGCGGTATCCGTGCCGCTTCCGGGAGGTGCGGGTTGCTGCAAGTGCCTGTCCGGGGCAGTCTCCCCCGGTGATGCTGGAACCTTCAATCGGAAATATCATGCTTCCAAGCCCGCCATCCGGCGCATCCTGCGACCCTTGCCGCGATCTCCTGCGAATATGCGGATGGCAAGATGTTTCTCCGTGAACCGCCTCAACTTACTTAAGTAGTTAGCGGCGAAAGGGCAAACATCATTCCGCTCTTTTCTTGCATTGCGGCATCGCATTGATGCAAGTCTAAAATGTGGCGCCGGAGTTAACGTCTCGTGAACCTTTGCAAGATTTCACCAAGCTCTAGAGGCGCTGTACAACTTCGCCGTTCTCGATATGGATGACGTTCTGCGCCAGACGGCTGATATCATCCGGGTTATGACTGACGAGAAGCACGGTATTGGCAGTTTCGCGATGCAGTTTCAGCAGCAGAGTTCCCATGTCCGCACGGAGGGCAGGGTCCAGCGCCCCAAATGGCTCGTCCAGCAACAGAAGCGGTTTCTTGCGTACAAGAGCGCGGGCGAAGGCCACCCGCTGCCGCTCACCGCCGGACAGGGTCGCGGGTTTGCGCTTCTCCATGCCTGATAGTCCTACCCAATCCAGTGCATCACCGACCGCGCGCCTGTCCTGCGCGGTCAGTTTCAGGGCCGGATCGATTCCAAGGCCGATATTGGTGAAGAGATCGAGATGGGTGAAGAGGTTGTTATCCTGAAAGACAAGGGAGATCGGCCGCTCGGCGGGATGTGCGTTCGATAGATCATGGCCATTGATGATGACCTCACCGCTATCCGGCTGTTCGAAACCGGCAAGGAGATTCAGGAACGTCGATTTGCCTGACCCGGATGGTCCCGTGATGGCGGTTATGATGCCTGGTCTGACAGAGCAGTCGAAGTGGAATTTCGTCGCTCCGAGGTTGAAGCGAACATTGCGCATCTCGAGACCGGGACTGTGTTTGCTCATCTCTGTCGCCTGTTGCCTACGGTGCCAAGGATCGTGAAGCCCAGGCAGACCATGCCCAGCAGCAGCGCATACCCATCAGCATCCGCGGTTCTGTAGCTGCCCATGCTACTGTAGACCAGCCACGGCAAGGTTAGCAGATCCTGTGAACTGAAGAGCGCCACGGCCCCCAGATCGCCCAGCGAGAGCGCCATGGCAAAGGAGAGTGCCGTCAAGGCTGGCCTGAAGAGGACCGGCCAATCGACGATCCGGAAGCGGGCCCAGCCTGTCAGGCCAAGATGGGCGCAGAGCCTGTCCGTCTGTGCTGCATGGGCCCGAATGGCAGGCTCGATCACGCGGATCACGAAAGGAAGCGCCATCAGCATGTTGATCGCGGCGATTAGCGCTGGTGCGAAAAAATTGACATCGCCGAAGGGCCTCAGTGACAGGAACCACCCGGTTCCCAGCACCACCGGCGGCACGAGCAGCACAAGGGAAGATGCTGCCGAAAGGCTTGACCCAAGCACGCGAGAGGCCCGGGAACTGGTTCTTCGAACGCTGAGCACATGATCGGCGCCAATGATCCCGAAACCGATGGTGACCGCTGACGCGCCTGCGCAGAATGCAATGGAAAGACTTGTGAGCAGTGCCTGCCGGAAATCTGGCTCCAGGACGAGGCGCTCAAGGTCAGCCGACAGCCCGGACACGAGGATCATCGCAAGCGGCAGGATCAGGAAGGTAGCGGCCAAGAGAATGACGATGGCGTCGCTGCTGCGGGCAAGGCGCGAGCGGCCATCGTAGCGGCTCCACAATCTCCCTTCGCCGACGGCCGTGTCTTCCGCTTTCGGCAGCAGGTTCAAGCAGAGCAATATGACTGTCGTCACTGCGATCTGCATTAAAGCCAGGGCAATTGCGCGGGGCGGATCGAAATCGAAACGCAGTGTCTGATAGATCGCTACTTCGAGCGTCGTGGCGGCAGGGCCGCCGCCTAGAACCAGCACCAGCGTGAAACTGGTAGCGCAGAGCATGAAGATAAGCCCGCTGGTCGCCGGAATGACACGCATAAGAGCGGGTAGCTCCACATGACGAAGAATAGACAACCGCCTCATGCCGAGACTTGCCGTCAACCGCCAGTATTCCTGGGGCAGCCGCTCCAAGGCCGCCAGCATCATGCGGGTTGCCAGCGGCAGGTTGAAAAAGACATGAGCGATCAGAATACCGCTCAGGCCATAGATGCTGATGGGTTGCTCAAGACCCAAAGCTTGGAGCGCCTTGTTCACAAGTCCCTGTCGCCCGAAGATGCCAATGAGGCCGAGCGCACCTATAAGAACAGGCAGTCCCATGGGCACGGCCATGAGGCGCACGAGCCAGATACGCCCGGGGAATTTCGTCTGCCGAGCCAGTGCCAAGGCGACCGGCAGCGCAAGACACAGGGAAAGCGCAGTGGAAAGGGTAGCCTGCAACAATGTGACACGCAGCAGGCTGAGGGTATAGTCGTCCACCACACTGCCCTGGACGAGACCGGTGGGAGCGAATGCCAGAAGAACTGCCACAGGAACCAGAACGAGCAGAGCGATGACGGTCAGGGCCGCAACGCCACCCGCCAGCCCGCGCTGCTGTTCAGACCGTGTCAGCATTCGGTCTTACTTTGCGCTCATGGCCGTCTGCCACTCGCGAATCCAGGCCTGACGATTCTTGGCAACCTCGGCTGATGGCATCAGAAAGGTTTTCTCGGGCTGCGGCAGTTTGGAAAAGGCTTCTGGCAGGGGGCTCGATGTCGGCGCGACTGGCATCATCCAGTTTGTCGTCGGAATGATCCCCTGAAACTCGGGGGATAGCGTGAAGGAGAGGAATTTGCGGGCCAGATCCTGGTTTTGGCTTGCCTTCAGCATGCCCGCCACTTCGATCTGAATGTAGTGTCCCTCTTCGAACTTCGCAGCCTGATAGCGATCCGTCTTTTCCTCGACCATGTGATAGGCGGGCGAGGTGACATAGGAGAGCACCATCGGCGCCTCGCCCTTGGTAAACAGGCCATAGGCTTCCGACCAGCCGGGCGTGACTGTCAAAACGCGGTTCTTCAGCTTCGCCCACGCCTCTGGTGCCTTGTCGCCATAGACCGATTTGACCCAGAGAAGCAGGCCAAGACCGGGTGTTGACGTGCGTGGATCCTGGATCACGATTTTCTGCGAGGCATCGCCCTCAACCAGGTCTTTCAGGCTCTTTGGCGGCGTTTTCAGGACTTGTGTATCGTAGACGACGGCGAAATGCCCGTAGTCATAGGGAACGAAGACGTCGTCCTTGAAACTTCCGGGAACCTTGGCAGAGGTCGTGTCGATGCCGTGGGGTGCAAAAAGGCCTGTCTGCTTGGCTTCTTCAATAAGATTGGTGTCGAGGCCGAGGGCAATATCGGCCTTCGACGTCTGACCTTCCAGCTTCAACCGCGTCAGCAGTGCCACGCCATCCGAAACGCCGACGAAGTTGACCGTGCAGCCACATGTCTTCTCGAAAGCCGCCTTGACCTTCGGTCCGGGGCCCCACTTCGAGATGAAGCTTTCATAGGTATAGACTGTGAGGCTTTTCGCTTCCTGAGCGTTGCTGGTCGGTGCCAGCAACAGACCGAGAAGACCACAAACAATTGCTAGGGGAGATTTCATCAACGCTACCTCGACCAAAAGAGTTCAGGGAATAGGCGTCGATTTGAACGGTCTAATCCCTCCGCCGGTGTTAACCGGATCAGGTTCCGCGGGTTGGCTTCCAGATGGAAAACCTCTCAGCCATCTTCATGGCACCCCGTTAGAGCGTCGAAACATGTATCGGGCGGCCCGCTGTTTGGCAAGCGGTCCGCGCTTATCGATTGGCAGCAGTCAATGTCCGCAACTGCTGGGGCATAGCCGCAATGCTGCCGATGCGGTTTGCAATGGCATAGGAAACGGTATCTTGCAGGATATGCGGCATGACGGGCTTCGTCAGGACACCGAGCGGGCGCACGTCCTGACCTTCCAGTTGTTCCGGGTTAGCCGTCATGAAGACAACGGTGATCCCGAACCGCTCTGCCAGCTCGCGTCCGATGGAGGGACCGGTGGCACCATCGGACAGATTGACGTCGACGAAGGCGATATCCGCGTGCGGGGCCAGCGCCAAAGCATGGTCTCGACCGCTGGCAAAACCGGCCACCGTCAATCCCATTTCCTCAATGGTCTCGGCGATATCGAGAGCGATCAGAAATTCATCTTCGACAATCAGGACTCGTTGATTCATGGCTGTATCTTCCAGCCGACGACGCATAACTTGAGCCGACATGGGGACATCCCTTCGTTGAACGCTAACATAGCCGGAACCGCATTTCCGACCCTGTAGCCTCCGAACGTGCCAATATGGGATTTGTTCCGGGACGTGACTCGAATCCGGAAAACTAACGAAACATTAATCTTAACATAAACTTAAGCGAGTTTAGCCTTCCAGCTCTTCCCGCAGCATTTCGAGCTCCAGCCATTCTTCTTCCATGGCTGTCAGTTTGGTGCGCAAGGCTTCCATCTCTGAGGCGAGGCGGTTGAAGGCAGCCGGATCCTTCGTGAAGAGATTTGGATCGGCCATCTTGGCCTCGCGGGCCGCAATGTCCTTGCCGATCTTGTCCATCTCTTTCGGCAGGTTTTCGAGCGCAAACTTCTGCTTGTAGGAAAGCTTGCCCTGCGCTTTGGGTGCCGAGGCTTGAGCGGGTGCGGAAGCGGCTTCCGCCTTGGCCTTCTCCTTCTCGGCCTTGCGCTTTTCCTCCAGCGCGCCTTTGCGCTGAGCCATCATGTCCGTATAGCCGCCGGCATATTCGATCCAGCGTCCGTCAGGCGCTTCCGGATTTGCCGGCGCGATGGTGGATGTCACGGTGCGATCGAGGAAGTCACGATCGTGGCTGACAAGGATGACGGTGCCGCTGAAGCCGGAGACGATTTCCTGCAACAGGTCCAGCGTCTCGATGTCGAGGTCGTTGGTCGGCTCATCGAGGATCAGCAGGTTCGAGGGCCGTGCCATGATGCGGGCCAGGATCAGGCGCGCGCGCTCGCCACCGGAAAGGTTTCGGATCGGCGTGCGCATCTGCTCCGGCTGAAACAGAAAGTCCTTCATGTATCCAGCAACATGGCGCTGCTCGCCATTCACCAGCAGGTTCTCGCCGCGTCCATCTGTCAGGTAGTGACTCAGCGTATCTTCGAGGTTCAGGTCTTCGCGCTTCTGGTCGAGCGTCGCGATTTCCAGATTGGTGCCGAGCTTGATGATACCTGAATCCGGCTCCAGCTGGCCGGTCAGCATTTTCAGAAGCGTTGTTTTGCCTGCACCGTTCGGCCCCACAAGACCGATGCAATCGCCACGATGCACGCGGATGGAAAAGGGCGCGACGATCTGGCGCTCTTCATACCGCTTGGTGATGGCTTCCGCCTCGATCACCAGCTTGCCGCTTTCCTTGCCTTCGGTGGCGCTCGCCTGAATGGTGCCTTGCGGACCGCGATGGCCGCGGTATTCCGCCCGCAGGCTCTGCAGTTCACCAAGACGGCGCATATTGCGCTTGCGGCGTGCCGTCACGCCGTAGCGAAGCCAGTGCTCCTCGCGCTCGATCTGCCGCCCCAGCTTGTGTTGTTCCAGCTCTTCGGCTTCCAGCACCTCATCGCGCCAGGCTTCGAAATGGACAAAACCGCGATCCATGCGGCGGGAGGTGCCGCGATCCAGCCAGACGACGGCGGTCGAAACCTTTTCCAGAAAGCGGCGGTCGTGCGAGATAAGAACCAGCGCACTGCGGCTCTTCAGCATTTCGCCTTCCAACCATTCGATGGTTGGCAGGTCCAGATGGTTGGTCGGCTCGTCCAGCATCAGGATGTCGGGTTCAGGCGCCATGACACGGGCAAGTGCCGCACGGCGAGCCTCGCCACCGGACAGACGGCGCGGATCTTCCTCACCCGTCAGGCCCAGATGGCTGAGCAGGTAGGTTACGCGGTACGGGTCGTCACCCGGTCCCAGTCCCGCCTCGCAATAGGCCTGCACCGTCGTGTAGCCGGCAAAATCCGGCGCCTGCTCCAGATAGCGGATCGTGGAGGAAGGGTGGCGAAAGACTTCGCCCGATTGCGCTTCCACGAGCCCTGCAGCGATTTTCATCAGGGTGGATTTGCCTGAACCGTTGCGGCCCACAAGACAGATACGGTCGCCTGGCTCGACCTGAAAGTTGGCGCCGTCGAGCAGCGGCGTGCCACCGAAGCTTAAACGAATGTCATCGAGCTTGAGAATGGGAGGTGCCATGTGCGTCAGGCTCCGGTCATGTCATAGGGGCGGGCCAGCAGCATGGCGCGACCCTTGGAGAGCGTGACCGAAATCATCCCTTCCGCAATATTCGAGATGGTGCGGGAGGAGCCGAAAGTCAGTTTGAAATTCTTCAGAGGATAGCGCGCGTTGCGGATGGTCAATCCTTCCAGCACCGTAAAGCCGAGCACCGAAAACAGCGAACCCTTGGGCAGGTCCAGCTCCATTCCCGCATCATTGCACAGCGGGAAGGCTTCTTCCTCGCCAGAGGTCAGCATGACCTCGAAATTGTCTTCAGCAAGGCTGAGGGCCGAGAGATAGTGTTGCAGCACATGGTCCGATCGCTCGCCGCCGAGCGCACCAACGAGAATCAACCGTTCCGCGCCACGTGAAATCGCTTCCGCAATGGCAATTTCGCCATCGGTCGCCGCCTTGGAGGCAGGGTAAGCGCGGCGCTCGATCTTCGGATAGGCGGCCTTCAGCGCATCGTCACTGGAGTCGAAATCCCCAACCCATATTTCCGGTGTGAGGCCCAGCGCGCTCGCATGGCGAATGCCGCTATCGGCGGCGATCACGCGGCTGCCTTTCGTCACGGCACGCAGCCGGTCCGTCACGGTAATGTTGCCGCCCAGAAGAATGGAAAATGTCGGTGTGCTCATGGGGTCTGCCCATAGCCTATTCGCGGGGTAGAAGGAAAGCGGGATTCGCCGGTTTTCCGGCACTCTTGCTTCACGTCATCTCACTTATTAGGTTCGCGGCCAGCAGGGAGAATGAGAGATGCAGTTTACCGGAACCGCCGACTACATAGCCGACAAGGATTTGATGGTGGCCGTCAATGCCGCGATCCGGCTGGAACGCCCGTTGTTGGTGAAAGGCGAACCCGGCACCGGCAAGACCGAACTGGCGCGGCAGGTGGCGGCGGCGCTCGGTCTGGACATGATCGAGTGGAATATCAAATCCACCACCAAGGCGCAGCAGGGGCTCTATGAATATGATGCCGTTTCGCGCCTGCGCGACAGCCAGTTGGGCGATCCGCGCGTCAACGAGGTTTCCAACTATATCAGGCGCGGCAAGCTGTGGCAGGCCTTCGCCGCAGAACAAAAGGTCGTGCTTCTGATCGACGAGATCGACAAGGCCGACATTGAGTTCCCAAACGACCTTCTTCAGGAACTCGACCGCATGGAATTTCACGTCTACGAGACAGGCGAGACCGTGAAAGCCAAGGTGCGGCCCATTGTCATCATCACCTCGAACAATGAGAAGGAGCTGCCGGATGCCTTCCTGCGGCGCTGCTTCTTCCATTATATCCGCTTTCCGGATGCCGAGACGCTGTCGCGCATCGTGGAAGTGCACTATCCCGGCATCAAGCAGAAACTGGTGAGCGCGGCCCTGACCCAGTTCTACGAAATCCGCGAGATGCCGGGGCTGAAGAAGAAGCCCTCAACATCCGAGGCGCTCGACTGGATCCGGCTTCTGGTGTCCGACGATGTCGATCCGGACGATCTGCGCGCCGACGTCAAGAACGCTCTGCCGAAGCTGCACGGTGCCCTGCTCAAGAACGAGCAGGATGTGCATCTCTTCGAGCGGTTGGCGTTCATGGCGAGGCGCGAGCGGTAGGCGGGGAAGTGCGGTAGGCGGGGAAGTGCGGTCTCCAACCCTCATTGACCTTGGCGGAATAAGGGCCTATTTAGAAGGCTCATCGTGGTGATTTGGCCGGTCGGCTTGCAGCCACGTTAAATAAGTCGCTAAAGGGCCGCGAGAAGAGAGACAAATCCTTTTCCCCGGACCGGTCGCGACTATCGCCACCGGTTTTTTTGTTTTTGTCGAGTTCGAACCATGCCGATCAAGATTCCAGATACGCTTCCCGCTTTTGAGACGTTGGTCAATGAAGGCGTTCGGGTCATGACCGAGACGGTGGCCGTGCGGCAGGATATCCGTCCGCTGCAGATCGGCCTGCTCAATCTCATGCCGAACAAGATCAAGACCGAAGTGCAGATGGCACGCCTGGTCGGCGCTTCTCCTCTGCAGGTAGAGCTTTCTCTTGTACGGATCGGTGGCCACAAGGCAAAGAACACCTCTGAAGAGCACCTTCTGTCCTTCTACGAGACCTGGGAAGAAGTGAAGCACCGCAAGTTCGATGGCTTCATCATCACCGGCGCGCCGGTCGAGACCCTGCAATATGAAGATGTGACCTATTGGGACGAGATGCAGCAGATCTTCGACTGGACGGAAACCAATGTCCATTCAACGCTGAATGTCTGCTGGGGCGCGATGGCGGCCATCTATCACTTCCACAAGGTGCCGAAGCATGAGTTGAAGGCGAAGGCGTTCGGCGTCTATCGTCACCGCAATCTCTGCCCGTCCTCCATCTATCTCAACGGCTTCTCGGATGATTTCCAGGTGCCGGTCTCACGCTGGACGGAGGTGCGCCGAGCCGATATCGAAAAGGTGCCGGGTCTGGAAATCCTGATGGAATCCGATGAGATGGGCGTTTGCCTCGTTCATGAGAAGCGCGGCAACCGGCTCTACATGTTCAACCATGTGGAATATGACTCCACCTCGCTGGCGGACGAATATTTCCGGGATGTGAACGCGGGCGTGCCGATCAAGATGCCGCACAATTATTTTCCGCATAACGATGTTACACTGACGCCGCAGAACCGCTGGCGCAGCCATGCGCATCTGTTTTTCGGTAACTGGATCAACGAGATCTACCAGACCACGCATTATGATCTGGAGCAGATTGGAATTCGGTAAGGCATCATGCTCATTCCCTTCTTCCTGAAGCTTAGACAAGCGAAAGTCCCGGTTACACTCCGGGAATTCCTGGATCTGCTGAGGGGAATGGAAGCAGGGCTTGCGGATTTTGATGTCGAAGCCTTCTATTTCCTTGCGCGTGCGGCGCTGGTGAAGGATGAGCGGTTCATCGACCGTTTCGATCAGGTGTTCTCTCAGCATTTTCGGGGTCTGACGGCTATCGCAGGTGCAGATGGCGTGGATGTCGAAACCCTGCCGGAAGACTGGCTTCGCAAGCTGGCCGAGAAGCATCTGACGCCGGAAGAGAAGGCGCTTGTCGAATCCCTCGGTGGCTTCGACAAGCTAATGGAAACGCTTAAGAAACGGCTGGAAGAGCAGAAGGGCCGCCATCAGGGCGGCTCGAAATGGATCGGCACCGCCGGAACCTCACCCTTCGGCGCTTATGGCTATAATCCGGAAGGCGTTCGGATCGGCCAGGAAGGCTCCCGTCATCGCAAGGCGGTGAAGGTGTGGGACAAACGCGAGTTCCGCGACTTCGACGATAGCCGCGAAATCGGCACCCGCAATATCAAGATTGCTTTGAAGCGCCTGCGCCGCTGGGTGCGGGAAGGGGCTGCGGACGAGCTGGATCTTGCCGGCACCATTCGCTCTACCGCTGAACACGGCTATCTCGATGTGCAGACGCGGCCGGAGCGGCGCAATGCCGTGAAGCTTCTGATGTTCTTCGATGTCGGCGGCTCGATGGACGATCATGTCATGGTGGTCGAGGAACTGTTTTCTGCGGCCCGCGCCGAGTTCCGGCATCTGGAGCATTTCTACTTCCACAACTGCCTCTACGAGAGCGTGTGGCGCGATAACCGACGTCGCTCCGAACGGTTATCCGTCACCGATATCCTGCGCATCTATGGGGCTGACTACAAGGTCATCTTCGTCGGTGATGCGACCATGAGCCCCTATGAGATTACCCATGCGGGTGGTTCCGTCGAGCACTGGAACAAGGAGCCGGGGGCGGCGTGGATGCAGCGGCTGACCGGGCATTTTCATCGTGTCGCCTGGATCAATCCGGTGCCGCAGGGGCATTGGGACTATACGCAGTCGCTTGTCATCATGCGTCAGTTGCTGAATGACCGCATGTTTCCGCTGACTTTGCAGGGGCTGGAGCAGGCAACGCGGCAACTCGCCCGCTGATATATTTCAAGGATTGCGAAGCGCAGGATTTTGGCGCAGTTTGCCGCGCAAATTCGAAAGGACGATAATGATGACGACGCAGGGCGAAATCTTCGGCACCACTCCCAAGGGCGAAACGGTTTACCGGGTGAAGATTTCCGGCGGCGGGCTGACCGCCTATGTCATCACCTGGGGTGCTGTCATTCAGGATCTGCGCCTTGAAGGACACGATGCACCTCTAGTGCTGGGCTTCGACAATTTCGATGATTATCCGAAATATTCCTCCTATTTTGGTGCGACACCGGGGCGCGTTGCCAATCGCATTGGCAAGGGCCAGTTCACGCTGGATGGCAGGCATTATCAGCTGGATCTGAACCAGAACGGCAATACGCACCTGCATGGCGGCAGCGATGGGCTGGGCAAGACCAACTGGACGATCATTGCGCATGCCGAAAACAAGGTCATCCTGCAGGTCACTGATCCCGATGGCCGCGGCGGTTATCCGGGCAATTGCACGGTGACGGCAACCTATGAGCTCAAAGATGAGGGCGTTCTGAACGTCGTCTATGAGAGCGTGACGGATGCGCCGACGCTCGCTAATATCTGCCAGCACACCTATTTCAACCTTGATGGCCGGGACGATACGCTGGGCCACGACATCATGATTGCCGCCGATCATTATCTGGAGCTCGACGAGCATCAGGTGCCGACAGGCGAGCAGGTGCCTGTGGCTGGCACGCCCATGGATCTGCGACAGCTTGGTTCATTGCGCCGCACGGATGAAAACGGCGCGCAGGTGGATTTCGACCACAATTACTGCCTCTCCAACGAACGTGTGGAGAAGCGGTCTATTGCGCTGGTGCGCAGCGTCAATTCCGGCGTTTCTCTGGAAGTCCGCACCACGGAGCCGGGGGTTCAGCTCTATGGCGGCTTCAAGCTGAAGCCGACCGTTCCCGGTCTCTCCGGCAAGCTCTACGGTCCTTATGCGGGGCTCTGCCTGGAAACGCAGATCTGGCCGGATGCCATCAATCACCCGGGCTTCCCGAACGCGGTGCTGCGCCCTGGCGAAGTGCTTCGCCAGGAAACCGATTACGTCTTCTCCAAGAGCTGATTGAGGATCAAGCTGGCCGTTTCGGTCAACGGCCAGCTTCCCTTTCAGGTTTTCAATGCCGGGCTGAAGGCCATCAGGCTCAGCAGTTCGAACAGAACCTGTGCTCCCGCATGGGCGGTGTTGTGGGTGGCGTCATATTCGGGCGCCACTTCCACCACGTCGCCGCCGACAAGGTTGATGCCCTTCAGGCCGCGCAGCAGTTCCAGAACTTCGCGCGTCGTCAGGCCTCCCACTTCCGGCGTCCCTGTACCAGGTGCGAAAGCCGGATCAAGGCTATCGATATCGAAGGAGATATAGGTCGGGCCGTCGCCGACGATGGCGCGCGCCTTTTCGATGATGGCGGGAAGCCCAAGCCCGGTCACCTCTTCGGCATGAATGACAGTCATGCCGCTCTCGTAGGAAAACTCCCAGAGATATTCCGATGAACCGCGAATGCCGATCTGGATCGTTCGGGTGGGATCCAGCACACCATCCAGAACCGCATTGCGGAACGGCCCGCCATGATGAAATTTCGTCTGGTCGAAAGAACCGCCGGTGTCGCAATGGGCATCGATATGGATCAAGCCTACTGGCCTGTTCTTGCCGACTGCCTTGAGAATGGAATGGGTAATAGAGTGATCGCCTCCAACCGCGAGCGGCACCACACCCGCATCGACGATCTGGTTGAAGCGTTTTTCGATGTCCTCGTGGCTCATCTCGAGCCGGTATCGGCTGCGGAAGGGAACGTCTCCGATATCAGCAACTCGTAACTCGTGCACCGGTGTACAGCCAAGCACGTGGTTATAGGGGCCGATGCGGTCGATTGAGCGGAGCGCGCGTGGCCCAAAGCGTGAGCCGGGACGATTGGTGACGCCAAGATCCATCGGGACGCCGATCAGGGCGACCTGAAGATCCTGAAAATCCGGGTTGTCGGCTGCGACGGCAAGGTGTGGCGCATAGAGGAGAGTGGGGATGCCGGCATAAGGAGCGGCCCGCGTTCCGTTCTTGAAGACCTTGGTGCCGACCTTGGCAAAGGCCGGATCGAAGATCTCGCCGCCTTCTCCATACTTTGCCCGCAGTGCCGCCAGTTTCTCTTCATTCCAGGCCATGACCACAATCCCGATTGCTGCTGTAAAAATGGGCGACGGACTATCCTGCCTTCGCTTTCAGCAATATCGAACGAAAAGACATTCTAAATCAATTGACTTTTTGGCGTGGAGCCATGCTGATGCTGGCCAGAGAGTCTGAAATGAGATTGCCGAACCCCATGTCATCCGTGCCCGCCTTCAACCCTTTGATCGAACAGATTTCACCTCCGCCAGTACCCTCTGTGCAAGCCTGGGCGCGGGCCTATGATGGTGCAAAAGGTCCACTGATTGACCTGTCGCAGGCGGTACCGGGCTATCCTCCGCACCCGAAAATGCTTCATCTCCTGGGCGAAGCGGCATCCTCGCGCGCCTCGATCGGCTACGGCCCTATCGAGGGCGATGGTATTTTGCGGGAGGCTTACGCTACGCATGTCAGCGAGGTTTACGGGGCGTCTCTCGCGTCGGGACATGTCCACATCACCTCCGGCTGCAACCAGGCCTTCATCTGCGCAATCATGGCTGTTGCGGGTGCAGGCGATACCGTCTTGATGACCAATCCCTACTATTTCAACCACCAGACCACGCTTGCCATGCTGGGGATCGCAACCAAGCTTGTCGAGTGCCGGGCGGAGAACGGCTTCCTCCCGACGGCGGCGGATATCGAGGCGCAGATAGGGTCTGGCGTGAAGGCGCTGGCACTGGTTTCACCGAACAATCCGACGGGTGCGGTTTATCCTCCCGCGCTTCTGGCGGAGATCGCCGAGCTTTGCCGATCGCGCGGTGTCTGGCTGATCCTGGACGAGACCTATCGGGATTTTCTGGCCACCGAGGGTGCGCCGCCGCATGCGCTTTTCTCACGTCCGGACTGGGAGAGTTCGATCGTCTCGCTCTACAGTTTCTCAAAGAGCTTCTGTATTCCCGGCCATCGGCTCGGTGCCATCACGGCTGGTCCCGCTTTCATCGCACAGGTGGCGAAGGTCATGGATAATCTGCAGATCTGTGCGCCGCGCGCGGGTCAGGCTGCCGTGGCTACCGCGTTGCCGCTTCTTGCCGATTGGCGGGAGGAGAACAGACAGGAAATTCTACGACGCGCAAAGGCTCTGTCCGACGTCATGCACAGCGTTTCGGACTGGAAGCTCGATGCCTTGGGGGCCTATTTTGCCTTCGTGCGGCACCCTTTCGAAGGCGTCGGTTCGGCAGAGGTGGCGGAAGCACTGGCCAAAAAGGCCGGCGTTTCTTGCATTCCAGGCAGCTACTTCGGGTCCGGTCAGGAGCAGTATCTGCGGTTTGCCTTTGCCAATGCCGATGTGGACGGGCTCACGATGCTAGGTCAAAGGTTGAGCAGTTTCACGCTATAAAAATGCCCGGACCTTTCAGTCCGGGCAAGTTCAAGTCCGTCTATCAAGAGGGATAGAAATCAGAACTGCATGTCTTCTTCCATGCCTGCATCATCTGCCGGTTCCTCGGCGGGAGTTTCGGCTGCCTGCGCCTCGTCGCCGCCAATCATGCCTGCAATGGCGTTACCCAGAAGCACACCGCCAGCCACGCCCATGGCTGTCTGTGCCGCACCGGCGAGGAAGCCGCCGCCACGGGCCGGTTGCGCGTGACCAAAGCCCTGCTGCTGGCCGCCCCATGGGTTGCCGGGGTTGCGGGGGCCAGCCTGCATTCCACCAGGCATCATGCCTTGATTTGATGCTTGCGGTGCAGGGCGTGCGGGCTGCGAACTGCCGAACAGGCTGGAGAAGAAGCCGCCGCCGGAGGCAGGGCGGGACGAAAGCTGGTATTCCAGCTCCTCGATCCGCCGCTGCGCCTGATCTAGCGCCTGTTCCTGCACAACGATCGTCTGCGCCATGAAATAGGGTGCTCCGGGTTGGCTGGCGATGCGATCACGAATGAAGGCATCCGCTTCCGCATCGCGTGGTCCGGACTGACTTTCCACATGGGAAAGCTTGCCGAATAAACCCTCGATCGCCTGGCGGTCGTTGTAGTCCATTGTAGAGTTCCTCCTTGAGGTTGTTTGGACTGGTTACTCTTCGCGCTGACCCGTAAGGCTCAGCAGAAGCTGGAAGATGTTGACGAAGTTCAGGTAGAGCGAGAGAGCGCCGAACACGGCAAGCTTCTGCTGGCTTTCCTGGTCGAAGTTTTCGGCATACTGCTCCTTGATGTTCTGGGTATCCCAGGCAGTCAGGCCGACGAAGACGATGATGCCGATGACGGAGACAGCAAACTGCAGCGCGCTGGAGCCGAGGAAGATGTTGACGATCGAGGCGATCATCACACCGATCAGGCCCATGATCAGGAACGAACCGAACTTTGCCAAATCACGCTTCGTCACATAGCCGTAGAGGCTGGTTGCGCCGAACATGGTGGCGGCGATGAAGAAGGTGCGTGCGATGCTGGCGCCGGTGAACACGAGGAACACGGAAGCGAGCGAAAGGCCCATGACGGCACAGAAGGCCCAGAAGGTCATTTGTGCGGCAGAGGCTGACATCGTCTGGAGCTTGAAGGAGAAGAAGAAGACGAAGGCGAGCGGGGCCAGCATCACCACCCACTTCAGCGGGCTGGAGAAGATCGGCACGTAGAGGGCAGGCGTCGTGCCGACGATGAAGGCAACGATGCCGGTGATGATGAGGCCGAGGCCCATATAGTTGTAAACGCGCAGCATGTGCTTGCGCAGTCCCTCGTCAAAGGCGGCCTGGGACTGGATGGCCGGATTGTATCCAAAACGCGGATTCATGGCTTACTCCTGTGGGTTGTTCTTCATGTTCAGTAGAGAGAGCGGGCAAGGCGCTCCGCCTCCTGGCTAAGACGCGAGGCATCCTGCCGCTCCGAAACCAGCGCATAGGCCACTTCGCCAATCTGCCAGTAGGAGGCTTGCGTGCCGCCTTCGCGGGCCTGCGCCACCTGCTGCACGGCAAAGAAGCCGGGACGCACGGCAAAGAGCGAAAGCTTCCTCTCTTCTTCATCCGTCAGCGACATCTCGACGCTCGGACCGAAGGCGGACGGGAAGATCTGTACGTCGCTGACTTTCCATTCCTTCGGGATCTGCGGGATCACGATGGCGGTCGCCGAGCGGATTTCCGCCGCATCGTAGCGCGACGAGCCTGCCTGGGAGGGCATGCTTTCCCGTAAGATCGACGTATCATGCGCCCGTATGGCCTCTTCCACGAAGGCCGGTGCAGGCGTGGAGGCCTCTACCTTGGAAATGGTCAGCGGGCCGTAATGCTGGCTCAGCATCCATCCTGCCGCCACCAGCGCCACCGTTGCCGCCATTCGCTGAAACGTGCGCAGGTAGGCACCTCGCGACAGGGCGGATTGAAGACGGCGCGCCGCCTCGCGGGTTTCGGCCCGACCATGGTTACGCCCGCTCGACAAAGCCAGGCGAAGTTCGCCACGGATCGCCAGATCCGCCATGACGCGCGCCGCCACATCCGGGTTTTCCGATAGATAGGATTCCACCTCGATCCGACGGCTGGCTGTCAGCTGGTCGTCGATATAGGCTTCGAGATCGGAACTCTGGATCGGGTCAACGGGTGTCATCGCGGCCCCCTTCAATTAGTCTCAGGTGATTGGCATCCAGCGGCTTGCGGCCGCTTTCTTCGAATTCCCGTAGACGTTGGCGTGCGCGGGAAATGCGCGACATCAGCGTGCCGACGGGAATGGATAGCGCATTGGCGGCTTCCTGGTAGGAAAGCCCTTCGATGGCCACCAGATGCAGCGCATCGCGCTGCTCTTCCGGCAAAGCAAAGAAGGCTTCCCGCAACTGCTTCAGCCGGATGGATTGATCCGGGTCCGGATGATGCGCGGTTTCCGCCACCTCGGCTGCTGCATTGTGCCGGTTGTCCGTCGAACGTTGACGGCGCAGCCGGTCGATATGCGTGTTATGAACGATGGAGAGCAGCCAGTTGCGCAGGTTGCCGCCGGTGCGAAATGTCGATTTCTTCTCGTAGGCGCGCACCAATGCATCGTGCACCAGATCTTCCGCATCGTCCGCGTTGCGAACGAGCGAACGGGCATAACGCCGAAGCGTTGCCAGCTGGTTCAGAACATCGAACGGGTTTCTCTTGTCGCTCATGCCCCAATATACGGAGCGGCAATGAAATTTATTCCGAAGCGGATGCGATTTTTTTCGCAGTGCTTACGAAATTTCCGGGCCGACATAGCGAGCGCGGGGGCGAATAAGCTTTTCATCCTGCCGCTGCTCCAGCGCATGGGCAATCCAGCCCGTCGTTCTGGCAATGGCGAAAAGCGCAAGGGCGGAACCGCGCGGAAGCCTGAGGCTGCGCCGCAAGGCGACCAGCGCCACATCACATGTGGGCAGCTGCCCTGCCGTTTCCAGCATCACCCGCAGAAGATCGTCTCTCGAAGGATCGGCAGGAAGATGCGGCAGAAGGGCTGCCGCGCGCGGATCGCCGTTCGGATAGAGCGGATGGTGGAAGGCTGGGATGCTGTCGCCTCGTCGCAGCCGTTCCTCCACCACCTGCTCCGCATTGCCCACCCGTTCCAGCTCATCGAACAGCAGTTCCACGAGGCTGGTCATGCCGCCATGCATGGGGCCGCTCAGGGCGGAAAGTCCGGCATTAAGGCAGGCACCCAACGAAGCACCCGTTGATGCCACCACGCGCACGGCAAAGGCGGAGGCATTCAACTCATGATCCGCCAGGAGAACCAGCGCCCGCCGTATCAGATCGGCCTCTTTATCTTCTACGCCCCAGTGTTCTGCGAGAAACAGATGAAGAGGTTTGATGCTTGACTGAGCATTGACGGACGCCGCCGCCACGCCGCGCAAAAGGGCGCTCGCACTGGGCCATAGGCGACGGTTATCCCGCTTCCAGGCGGTCACGCGGCCTGAATCCAGAAACGGCAGCAGCGTCTGGCAGCGTTCCGTCAGCGGAAGTGATTGCGTCAACGCCAGAAGCTCTGGTTCCCAGGCGTTCGGTTGCGCCTTGGCATCTTCGAAGGGATCGAACTCACCGCACTGCCAGAGAAGGCGAGCCACATCTTCCAGCGTGGCGGTTTCCGCCAGTTTCGCCGCATCCTGCCCGCGATAGGCCAGATGTCCATCGGTAATCCGCGTTATCGACGAGGTCAGCACCGGCAGGCCCCAATCCAACGCCTGTGCTGCTGCTTCCTTGGGTTTGCGGCCCACGCTCTTGCGCTTCTTTAGCGCCTCGATGTCATGCACGCTATAGAGCCTGCGCCGTGGGTCATCCCCCGTTCCACTCGTTTGAACAAGGCCGCGGCTGACATAGGCATAAAGCGTGGCCCGGCTGATAGCGAGTTCGGCGGCGGCGGCATCGGCAGTGATAAACTTGTCGGTCATGGTGAGATAATTCTGACATTGATTATATCGATCAAGATTGACCATATAGATGCACTGCAACATCCTCAAGGTAATTAATCTGGTTTGAGGAGTAGAGAGATGACCATCAACGCTGTTGCACAAATACTTGCAGGCCAGCCCGTTGCTGCGGGTCTGGATGATGTGGTGGCGGCGGAAACCCGCCTCAGCCATGTGGATGGGCAGGCGGGTGAGCTGATCATCAGCGGTTTTCACCTTCATCAGCTTGCCGACTGGTCCTTCGAGCAGGTGCTGGAACTCTTGTGGCGCGACCTGACCCCGGAGCCGATGGATGCAGCACAGATACGTGCGGCTCTCGGCAAGGCGCGCCTCAGGGCGCACACGCTCATGCAGCCGCTTCTGCCGGGTCTCGCCCATCTCAATGCGGTCGAGGGTTTGCGCCTTCTGCTCTCCACCCTGCCGGATGAGGAAAATATGCCGCATCATGTCATGGCGGTTGGCGCGGTGCCGGTGTTTGCAGCCGCCATTGCACGTCAGGCGGCGGGCCTCAAGCCCATCGCGCCGGATGCGTCCCTTTCCCATGCGGAAGATTTTCTCAAGCTCCTGCGTAATGAAGTACCGACGAGCGACAAGGTGAAAGCGCTCGACACCTATCTCGCCACCGTGTCGGATCACGGACTGAACGCTTCCACCTTCACGGCGCGGGTCATTGCTTCCACCAAGGCCGGAATGTTCTCGTCTGTCGTTGGCGGGCTCTGTGCTCTGAAAGGGCCTCTGCATGGCGGCGCGCCGGGGCCAGTTCTCGATATGCTGGACGCGATTGGCACGGAGAAGAACATCCGACCCTGGCTGACGGATGCGCTGGCGCGCGGCGAGAGGCTGATGGGCTTCGGGCACCGCATCTACCGCGTGCGCGATCCACGCGCTGATGTCCTGAAGGGGGCCGTCTCGAGGCTCAAGGAGGGATCAGAGCGCATCGGTTTTGCGGGCAAGGTGGAGGCGGTTGCGCTGGAACTTCTGAAGGAAAAGAAGCCGCTTCGCCCGCTGCAAACCAATGTGGAGTTTTATACGGCCCTGGTGCTGGAAGCAGTCGGCTTCCCGCGTGAAAGCTTCACCAATGTGTTTGCCGCTGGCCGTATGGCAGGCTGGACCGCCCATGTGCTGGAGCAGGAACAGACCGGCCGCCTCATTCGCCCGCAATCGCGTTACATCGGGCAAAGGGCGGGGAGCTTCTAGAGCATGGCGCGCAAAAGTGTGCCGCGGTTTTGCGGTAACGACATGCGATAAAACAGAGACTTAAAGCGCCAGAAGCGAATCTGAGAGATAGCGATGCGCCCTAGGCTTCCCTAATGTTCGTTTCGTCCGATCAGAACAGCTGTAATAATAATGCCGGCACCTAACAGCATGGTGCCGCTTGCTTGTTCTCCAAGCCACAGATAGGCACCAACGATGCCGAATATGGGCGTTAGAGTCAGATAAAGACCTGCCACGCTTGCACTCAGCACCTGGAGACCTATTAGGTAAAGCCAAAAAGGGATGGCGTATTGTATGATCCCGGAGAAGGCTGCATAGACCAGCAGGCTGATGTCGATAGGCTCTTGCGGTGGACTGACCCCGATTGACTGGGCGATCATATAGACCAGAACTGCGAAACCAAACCCTACGGTTTGTTGCGCACCTGCTAGTATGGCAGGTGGGAAATGGCCAGCTATTCGCGCCGACAAGACCACATAGCCTGCTGCAAACAGTGTTGCGAGAACAACAAGTGTATCGCCCAAAAGCATATTGTGGCCGTCGTGTTCGGAGACGGTCTCGAGGGAAACAAGGAGAAGGCCCACCATTGCCAATGCAATGCACACCGTTGTCCTCAGAGAGGATCTATGGCGAAAGAGCAGCCACCCAACTAGAACGATGAAAATTGGTTCCGCTGAGCTAATGACGGCAGAATGACCAGCCGTTGTCATGGAGAGGCCGATCAAGCCCGCGGTATAAGCGAGCCCTGGCTCCAGAATTCCTGTCAACGACGCTTTGCCCAAGGCGGGTGTCAGAAAAAGGCGTGGTTGCTCCCGCAGCGCCATCAAAGCGAGCAGCAGGATGCTTGAACCTAATTGAATGATCAGCAATCGAGGGGCGGAAAAGTGATCAAGCAGATCACGGCTCATGACTGTGGCTGAGCCCCAGCACGCTGCGGAGCCAACCATTGCCAGCGCTGCCAAGCCTTTGGTCACCCGGACGCCTTTTGTGTGAATCAAGGTACTCATTGGTCGGGTGGCCTTTGGTTGCGCCGATTGCGCGCGTGATGTGATGATTTGAACCGATTTCAGGCAAAGTATCAGTGCCGCCCCGGCGCCTGAGCGGCACATCGTCAAGTCTTGCAGCCGCACATTCAAGGAGCGATCGCTTTGACTGCTTGAGAAACCAATGTGTTGAAGTGGGCGAGGGGGGCTTCAGAAATATCGTGTCGATCAGGATGGATCACAAATATCCCCTGCTGCATTACCAGTGACTTCATGCCTCTGTGTGCTGCAACAATTAGATCATTATCCTCCTTCTCAAGTATGTTACCCTCCCAATCCATCAGTGCTTGCGCCTCCTCGTTCACATTGCCGTCTATAAAGAAATAGTCGCAGTACCCGACCGACTTCTCTGCAGTGATGGGCAGCATGTGAAAAACCAAAAGGTTCTGCTGTCCCGGGAAATGTTGAACGTTACATTGGGCCAGAGCCACCAACCGGAAAAATTCTTCTGCGAATCTTCACGCAATTCATATTGATAGGCGATGTTATCGGGGCGTCCCGCCGGTGCCTGCGTTGACAAAAAGAAATCTGATTGACGGACCCTGTATTCCCGAATGCGCATAAGATCGGCCAACGCCGGGTGTGTTGGCGAGCAGTGGTAGCATTCCAGATAGTTCTCAATCATGATCTTCCAGTTGCCATTGACTTCGGCGGTGAATCTCTTGGCAAATCGAAGGCGGCCCAGTTCCGGCAACTGCTCTTGCAGTTCTGTGAAAAAGGATCCGTATCGTTCAGTAAAACTGTTGTCGCCTGGTGATAAGCGGACAAAAACGAAGCCGTCCTTGGTGTGTGTCTCAACAGGAACTAAACTTCGATGACATTTGGGAAGCTGATCTATGTCTGAGACTCCGCGTGCAGCGCGCAGTCGACCGTCCAACGCGTAAGTCCAGGCATGATAAGGGCAGGTGAAATGAGAAGCCTTCCCAGATCCTTCAGCAAGAATGTGCCCCCTATGTACGCAAATGTTGTAAAACGCGCGAATCTCGTCATCCTGGCCACGAACCAGCAGTAGTGGCTTGTCCGCGATGTCGAAGGTGAGATAACTGCCCTTCTCCGGAAACTGAGATTGATGAGCGGCATAGATCCATTCGCGATGAAAAATTGAATTCAATTCTGCCTGATAGCGGTTTTCGGCAGAGTAATCGTTCGCCCGTAATGTGGGTGCAAATTTCACTGTCGATTCAAAATGCTCATGAAAAACATTAGTCATTATCTTTCTCCTGTTTGCGCTGCGTATCGGAAACTGTAATAAGGCAATCAATATAAATGTATTCGGAACACATATAATGGAGCGTATAAAACCGCAACTCACAAATTTGCTCGGAGCTTTGTCTCTTGCGCTTGCTGATGCGCAGCTTGAGGCCGTGAAGCAGGCTGGTGGTATTGGAACTGCCGCGTGCGCCACCCTGGTGGCACTCGGCCATTCTTGCGAATTGACGATACGCGAACTCGCCGTCATTGCTGGCCTCAGTCATTCTGTCATGGTCCGCTCGATCGAAAACCTTGCTCAAGCGGGACTGGTCGCCAAATCGCAGGGGAAGGATAAACGCGAAGTATTGACGCGATTAACACCGCAGGGGCTGGAATTGCGTACTCAGCTTCTGGATGCTCGGGCGGCACAGATCCAGAAGGCGCTAGCCGCTCTTTCGCTGCAGCAACAGATATCGCTTCATGAAGCACTTTCGGTGATGCTCGTCACGTTGACGGAGGGCAGAGATCAATCGGAGCATTTGTGCAGATTGTGTGATGAGGCTGCGTGCGGACCTGATTGCCCTGTGGAACTGTGTGTACAGCAAATGGAGAAGCCGGAAGTGGTTTGAACCGCTGTGCCGGCTGTATAAAAGCTTCACGAATGTGTTTGCCGCTGGCCGCAGGGCAGGCTGGACGGCCCATGTGCTGGAGCAGGAACAGACCGGCTGCCTCATTCGCCCGCAATCGCGCTACATCGGGTAGAGGGCGGGGAGCTTCTAATGCATGTCGCGCTCAACCGGATTCGGTTGAGCGAAACGAACATGCATTATTTCAAAGTCTTACAGCGTCGTCCGCGCGTTCAATCGAACGCGCCGCGCTGTAGGCTCCCATCGTCCTGGATTTGACATGCGTCAACATGGCCAATGTCGAAGGCTGATGTTTCGGGCTACTGCTCCGCATATTCAATAGTGCAGAGATATGCGTATGCAATCCGCTTCTGTCTGGGACTGGTTCCCTTACGTCTTCTTTCCGTTCAAGATCCTCGTTCTTGGCATCGGCATGTTCTACGCCATCAAATGGCACCACGATCAGGCGAAGAAGAAATAGCGAGTTCTAAAAAGGGATAGGCCCTCAACCATTCGCTTGCCAATCCAGCCCGATATCGAGCGTTGGGGCGCTGTGGGTGATCCAGCTGCTGAAATGAGCATCATCCAGATGTGGATCGACGCGTCAGCACTTTGGCCAAATGCATGAGGTCTCGCTTCACGATGATCTTATGCACGGGGCCCACCGGCAACATGTAAGCTCTGCCGAAGGCGTTGTGCGTGACAACCGAGGCAGTTACGCTGAGAACGCAATCCTTGATCAATAGGCAGATCATGACGTCCAAGTGGCGATCTCGGACTGTCAGGATCAGTCTATTGGGGGCTACATCCTCAACGAGAAAGAAATCCAGTCGATCGCCCGCCTGAACGGTTTCGACCTTTGAACCGGAAAAGCCGCCGATCCGTTGCACGTCGAACCTGGACGAAATCATATCCCTGACTTTGAAGGCCAGTTTCAGAATCGGCTTTGGTCCGCCTGTCGCAATGTTCCAGGCTTCAAGGGGCGTTATCGCGAAAGGCAATAGGATGGACTGGTGGTCGTAATAGTCCAGCTCACCGCTTGGCTTCAACGTTCTGATGGACGAATCAGCCTCTTGCACCATTATTCCTTGCGCCATTCCCTCACCCATTCGCCTGCCAATCCAGTCCGATATCGAGTGTCGGTGCGCTGTGGGTGATCCAGCCGACGGAGAGAAGATCGACGCCGCTTTCGGCAATGGCGCGGGCGGTGTGGGGCGTGATGCCGCCGGAGGCTTCGGTGAGTGCGCGGCCATTCACCAGCGCCACAGCTTGCGCAAGCTGCGGGGGCGTCATATTGTCGAGCAGCACGGCATCGACGCCTTCTTCCAGCACCTCGCGCAGTTGATCCAGCGTATCCACCTCGATCTCGATCTTCACCATGTGGCCTGCTGCGGCCTTGGCGCTCTGGATCGCAGCTCTCACGCCGCCTGCAATGGCGATGTGATTGTCCTTGATGAGGATTGCATCATAGAGCGCGAAGCGGTGGTTGATGCCGCCGCCAGCCCGCACCGCATATTTTTCCAGCGCCCGCAGGCCCGGTGTTGTTTTGCGCGTGCAGGCAAGCTTTGCCTTGGTGCCGGAAATCGCATCCACGATGGAGCGGGTAACGCTCGCCACGCCGGAGAGATGGCCCATGAAGTTCAGAGCCGTGCGCTCTGCCGTCAGAAGCGCATGGGATGAACCTTCGACGGTGGCAATCAGCGTGCCGGGTTCCAGCCGCTCACCGTCCTTCACATGGCTTAGCATGCGAATAGTGGGGTCGATGAGTTCGAAGGCGAGCGATGCCACATCCACGCCCGCAAGGCACCCGGCCTGACGGGCGCGAAATTCCAGCCGCGAGCGATGGCCTGCCGGTACGACGGCGGCGGAGGTAATGTCACCCGCAGCGCCCAGATCTTCCTGAAGCGCCAGACGAACAGCCGGTTCAAACACCGGGCGGGGCAGGGGGGCAAGCTGCATGGGATAACCTTATCTCAGGCGGTGAGGGAAAGCGGTGCATTTTCCACCGCCCGTGTGCGTTCGATGATTTCGGGCAGGGTCAGAAACTGGCGCGTTGGCTGCGACGAGGTTTGCGGAAAATCCGTCCGCGCATGGGCGCCGCGTGTTTCCCGCCGTTCAAGCGCGAAGGCGGCAATAGTAAGCGCCACGAGTGCCGCATCCGAACCCTGTTCCAGCGCCAGTGGCCGGAGCTGGTTGATCGCCTGCTTCAACCCCGCCTCATGCCGCAGCACGCCGAGACTGCGGGAAACCAATGCGCGAAGGCTCGCATCGGGTGGAGGCACGCGCCGGGGCTCGACTGGTTCCAGATAGGCCGGTGCCGGATGCGGCGGGGTGCGGGCGATGTCTTCAGCCGCTGCAAGCCCCATCACCGTTGCTTCAAGCAGCGAATTGCTGGCCAGCCGGTTTGCGCCATGCAGGCCGGTTGCCGCCACTTCGCCCACGGCCCACAGACCTTCCACCCTGGTTCGTCCGGCAAGATCGGTGGCCACGCCGCCCATGTGGTAGTGAACAGCGGGGCGGACGGGGATTGCCTCTCGGGCAGGATCGATGCCGGCATCCTGGCAGAGCGCGGTGATACTGGGAAAACGGGCCGCGAAGCGGTTTCCAAGGGTTGGTCGCGCATCAAGGAACACGCGCCCGCCACGGGCAATTTCCGCGCTGATGGCGCGCGCCACTACATCGCGCGGTGCAAGTTCCGCCCCCGGCACATCGGCCATGAAGCGCTCGCCCCGTTCGTTGCGCAGTTGCGCACCTTCGCCGCGCACCGCCTCGCTGATGAGGGCAAGCGGCGTGCGTGGGCTGGCAAGCGCTGTCGGGTGGAACTGCACGAATTCCATATCGGCAAGTGCGGCACCGGCGCGCGCCGCAAGCGCAATGCCCTGGCCGAAATTACCAGTCGGATTCGTCGTTGCCTCGTAAAGCCCGCCAATGCCGCCGGTTGCCAGCACCACGGCGCTGCCGAGGAGCGTTTCGGTTGAACCGCCAGCGGCAATTTCCACGCCCACAACCCGGCCTTCCGCCACCGTCAGGCGCTGCGCTTGCGCACCCGCTATTACGGTAATCGACGGTGTATCAAGCACTTGGCGTATCAAAGCGTTGACCACCGATGCGCCGGAAGCATCGCCGCTGGCATGAACAATACGGCGGCGGCAATGGGCGGCCTCGAGCCCGAGCGAGAATTCGCCATCTGACGTTCGGTCGAATTGCGCCCCCTGACGTTCCAGCCAGTGGATGGCATCGGCAGCACGGGTGAGAATGAAGCGTGCCGCCTCTTCATCCACCAGACCGTCGCCAGCGGCCAGCGTATCAGAGAGATGAAGCTCCGCGCTATCGTCAGGGCCGACGGCTGCGGCAATGCCCCCTTGCGCCCAGGCGCTGGAGGTCTGCTGCCCAAGACCTGCCTTGGTGATCAGCAGGACCTTGCGCGGTGCCAGTGCCAAGGCTGTCGTCAGGCCCGCAATGCCACTGCCGATGACGATAACCGGCAGGGCCGCGCTCGGCGTGTTCATTTCACGGCCAGCATGCGTTCAACGGCAAGGCGTGCCTTGTCGGCAACGGCCGGGTCCACGGTCACCTCATGCATGCCGGTTTCCAGCGCCTCGCGAATATTGGCAAGCGTGATGCGCTTCATGTGCGGGCAGAGATTGCAGGGGCGAATGAACTCCACATCCGGATTGTTGGCTGCCACATTGTCGCTCATGGAGCATTCGGTCAGAAGCACCACGCGCGGCGGCTTTTCTTTGGCGACATAATCCGACATCACGGCGGTCGATCCGGCAAAATCCGCTTCCAGCACCACCTCCGGCGGGCATTCCGGATGCGCCAGAACGATAACGCCCGGATGCGCATCGCGCAGGTCGCGAATATCCTGCGGGGTGAAAAGCTGGTGAACCTCGCAATGGCCCTTCCAGGCAATCAGTTCCACATGGGTTTGTCGGGCCACGTTTTGCGCCAGATATTCGTCCGGCAGCATCAGGACTTTTGGAACGCCGAGTGATTCCACCACTTCCTTGGCATTGCCGGAGGTGCAGCAGATATCCGAAGCGGCTTTAACGGCGGCAGAGGTGTTCACGTAGGTCACGACGGGAACGCCCGGATGCGCCTGCCGCAAAAGGGCGATATCTTCCGGCGTGATGGAGTCGGCCAGCGAACAGCCAGCCCGCATATCCGGGATCAGAACAGTCTTCGACGGGTTCAGCAGCTTGGCGGTTTCCGCCATGAAATGCACGCCCGCCAGAACGATGATATCGGCATCGACGTCCATGGCCTTGCGAGCCAGCGCCAGACTGTCGCCCACGATATCAGCCACGCCGTGGAAGATTTCCGGGGTCTGGTAGTTATGCGCCAGAATGACCGCGTTCTTCGTGCGCTTCAATTCGAGGATGGCTGCAACGTCGGCCTCATGCGCCATCCATTCGGCCTTGGGCATGATCCGGCTGACCCGCTCATACAGCGCAGAAACGGAAACGGGAGAATTCATGGCGACCTCCTTTATACTCGACTTGAGTATATCGCGGGCGCAGAGATATTCTCATTTGGAGTTTATGTCAATTGCGGGAGATGGGAAGTTTCGAGCCGGAAAAAGCACGCTCTTCCAGCACCGCATGGCGGTAGCGGAAAAGCTTGGCGGGGCGTCCACCGGTCTCGCTGGTCACGTCACCGGTTTCCTCAATAAGGTCCTGCGAATCAATCAGGCGGCGGAAGTTGGGTTTATGCAGGGTCAGGCCCGCCAGCGCCTCCACGGTCCGCTGCAATTGCAGCAGCGTGAAGCTTTCCGGCATGAGTTCAAAGACAACGGGGCGGTATTTGATCTTGGCACGTAGACGGGCAATGCCGGTGGCGAGAATGCGCCGATGATCGGCAAACATGGACCGGCCGGTTGCAACGAATTCTTCGCCGCCTGATTCGGCGACCAGCCCCGCCTCATACATCAGCTCGTAGCGTTGGAGCGTCAGGTCTTCGTTCCAGGCGGCGCCATGCAGCCCGAAGGCAAATTCAATACGGCGGCGGCGATGGTCTCGGCGGGAGGGGTCCCGTTCCGCCCAGCGTTGCAGGTATTCCGCGATTGCTTGCAGGGAATCAGGCGTGCCCTTGCGGTGGTCTTCCCATGGAAAATACTCGTACCAGCCGTGCCAGCCCGGTTTTCCGGCACCGGGTGCTGCCTGTTCCCGCACAAGGCCCAGATAGCTGATGGATATGGTGCGCGAGTAACCCGTGTCCTGGGTGCGGTCACGGTCTGCAAAGGTATAGAGCTGTTCGAGATAGCCAACGGGGTGGCCTGTCTGGTCGCCCACCCATTCGCGAAGTCCTGCCTGAAGGCTGCGATGTGCAAGCTCAAACGGACCGGAAGGCAGGGCGTCACCAGACCGAATCGTCATCACGCGCGGCTCATCACCAGTGACGGCGGCAAGCACGGCAATCAGCTCGGCATGGGCAAGTCCGGTCGGCACGAAAAACCTCAAGGCAAAATGAACCGCCATTTAACGGCAGCCGTCATCTTGGGTAACAAGAGAGCTTACGTTGATTACAGGTTCAGCAGTTTGGAGGAAATAGCAAAGTCTCCGCTCAGGCGGAGGTTCAATTCAATCATCTAGAAAGCTATGAGAGAATTGGAGCGGGCGAAGGGATTCGAACCCTCGACCCCAACCTTGGCAAGGTTGTGCTCTACCCCTGAGCTACACCCGCTCATCAATTCAACAGCCTGGGGTAGATCGCTAGGCCGTTGGTCGCTGTCTTGCGGCGACGAGGGCTATATGGCCCAACTGCTTTTTGAATGCAACAGGGAAATGACATCGTCGTGCGATTTTTTGTTTTTTTCTTTTAAGTAATTGAAAATAATAAGTATTTTTCGCATCAATCTGGCTGGTGCTTTTATGAAGTCACCAAATCAAGGTTTAGCCGCTCTGAGACGGCTCTCGAAGATCGTAAACTTCCTTCCTGCTATTTTGCCGGTATAGCGCCTGTCGAATGACGCTTCTGCTGATGGCGTTGCGGACGAGATGTTCTATAGTTCGGCGCAAAGCGGCAGGTTCCTCCTGCCCACGATACCCTTGAATGAGTTCGGATTGCATTTGTCATGACCACGCCCTCCCCGACCGCCGATCATCCCAAGACCGCCGAACAGCTTTTCGCCTTTCTGGATGAGCTTGGCATTCAGCACAGCACCAAGAACCATCCGCCGGTTTTCACCGTCGCCGAATCGGAAAGTCTGAGGGACGAGATTCCGGGAGGTCATACGAAGAACCTGTTCGTGAAGGACAAGAAGGACCAGTTCTTCGTCGTCACCGTGGAGGAGCGTGCGACGGTGGATCTGAAGCAGATTCACAAGATCATCGGCGCTTCCAGCCGTGTGTCCTTCGGCAGCCCGGAAAAGATGCTGGAATATCTCGGCGTGGTGCCGGGATCGGTCACCGTGTTCGGCGCCATCAACGATACGCAAAACAAGGTCACATTCGTGCTGGATGAGGGCTTGATGCAGTACGACATCATCAACGGCCACCCTCTGCGCAATGACGCGACGACCTCGATCGGGCGGGACGACCTCATTTCCTTCTTGAAGGCAACGGGTCACGATCCGCTTGTCTTGAAAGTCGCGGACTGACATACGATCTGTTCAAGCACAAGTCGCATGACACTTACCGTCTGGGGAGACATTCATGAGCGGTCCGAACAATCCGTATAGCAATGGCTATGGCAGCCAGATGACCGGAACGATGAGTTTTGGATCTTCCCCGGCGGCAACGCCTGCCGGTTCTGCGGCCGGCGGCTTCGTCAAGGACACGACGACGGCAGGCTTCACCAAGGACGTGCTGGAAGAATCTCGTCGTCAGCCAGTGCTGGTTGATTTCTGGGCGCCTTGGTGCGGTCCTTGCAAGCAGCTCGCGCCTGCGCTCGAGAAGGTGGTCAACGAAGCACAGGGCCGGGTCAAGCTGGTCAAGCTCAACATCGATGATCACCCGTCCATTCCCGGTCAGTTGGGCATTCAGTCCATCCCGGCGGTCATCGCCTTCGTGAACGGTCGTCCGATGGATGGCTTCATGGGTGCCATTCCCGAAAGCCAGATCCGTCAGTTCATCGACAAGATCGGCGGTCCCGCCGGCGCGGATGAGGCTGCAGAAATCGAATCCGTCCTCGAAGAGGCGAAGGGGCTTCTCGCCTCGGGCGATACGGATGGTGCGGCCCAGCTTTACGCGGCGGTTCTGCAGGCGGATCCGGAAAACGGCAAGGCAGTTGCCGGCATGATCGAGTGCCTTCTCAACCTTGGCCAGATGGAACGGGCGCAGCAGATGCTGGATTCGCTGCCGGAAGACATTTCCAAGCAGCCGGAGGTACAGGCCGTTTCACTGAAGCTCAACCAGATTTCCGAAGCCCGGAAGCTGGGTGATCCGCGGGCGCTGGAGCATGAGCTGTCACTCAATCCGGATCATCACGAATCGCGCATGAAGCTTGCGAAGATCCTCAACGTCCAAGGTGATCGCAACGAAGCCGCCGAGCACCTGTTCTACATCATGCGCAAGGACCGAGCCTTCGATGATGATGGCGCGCGCCGCCAGTTGCTGGAATTTTTCGAAGCTTGGGGTGTCAAGGATCCGGCGACGATTGCGGCCCGGCGCAAGCTTTCGTCTATCCTGTTTTCCTGATCGGCTTCGATATCGGTGCAAAGCCTTGTGAAAGCAGGCTTGGCGCCCCAGATAGGGTGTGGAATTTATTCGGTTCTGGAGGAAGATAGGCTCATGCATGTCGGCAACGCCAGATACGTCAAACGCGAGGATCTGCCGGAGACCATCCCGGTCTTTCCGCTGACAGGGGCGCTCTTGCTCCCCGGCGGTCAATTGCCGCTCAACGTGTTCGAGCCGCGCTATCTCGCCATGTTCGATGCGGCACTGGCGGGTAACCGCCTGATCGGCATGATCCAGCCGGTTCTCGGCGAGGGTGGCGAAGGTATTCGCCCGGCGCTTAGTTCTGTGGGTTGCATCGGGCGGATCACCTCGTTTGCAGAAACGGGCGACGGTCGCTACATCACGTCGCTGAGTGGTGTGTGTCGTTTCCGCTTGATGGAGGAGGTTGGCGAAGGCCATCCTTATCGCACCGTGCGCTTCATGCCGTTTATGAGCGACCTCTCCTCTGAAGAAGATGATTCGACCGTTGATCGCCAGGAACTCCTGCGCGTTTTCCGGGCCTATCTTGATGCCAACAAGCTTGAGGCTGATTGGGATAGTGTGGAGAGAGCCGGTAACAGGACGCTGGTAAATTCGCTGTCCATGATGTCGCCCTTCGGTCCGGCCGAAAAACAGGCTTTGCTCGAAGCGCCTGACCTCAAGACAAGGGCGGATACGCTCATCGCCATAACCGAGATCTTCCTCGCCAGCGGCGGTTCCGAGACAACGCTTCAATAATTGGCAGGTCGTCAGGATGGATGAGAAACTGGCGAAAGTTGATCCGAAGCTGCTGGATCTTCTGGTGTGTCCACTTGGAAAGTCGCGGCTCGTCTATAATCGCGAGACGAACGAACTTATCTCGGAGGCAGCAAAACTCGCCTATCCCATCCGCGACGGCATTCCCATCATGCTGGTCTCCGAGGCTCGTCGCCTCGAAGACTGAAATGGTTCGTGGGATTCAGATTGTTTCGCCCATCAGAAGGCGGGGGCTGTTTTTAGCCTTGGTGCCGGCCGCTTCCCCGATGAAATAGGACTTCAGCTTCGGCAACCGCTCGACGACGCCCAGACCGAAATCGCGGGCAATGCGGATCGGCGCAATGTCGTTGGAGAACAGGCGGTTCAGCACATCGGTCGTCACGCCCATACGGAACGTATCGAAACGACGCCACGACTGGTAGCGCTCCAGGATATGCACCGCGCCGATGTCGAGGCCCAGGCGGTCCGCCTCGACGATCGTTTCTGCAAGAGCGGCCACATCCTTGAACCCAAGGTTCAGGCCCTGTCCGGAAATCGGGTGAATGCCATGGGCTGCGTCCCCTGCCAATGCAAGGCGGGGCGCGACGAAGGCGCGCGACAGGGTGAGGCCGAGCGGGAAAGCCTTGCGTCCGCCCACCACCGTGATTGCTCCCAGCTTGTGGCCGAAGCGGCGCTGCAGTTCTTCTTCGAAAATCAGGTCGTCGGAGGCAACGAGGCGGTCGGCGTCGCCCGTGCGCTCGGTCCACACCAGCGAGGAGCGATTGCCGGTGAGCGGCAGAATGGCGAAGGGGCCGGAGGGCAGGAAATGTTCTTCTGCGCAGCCGTTATGCGGGCGCTCATGCTCGACAGTGGTCACGATGCCGGATTGGCCGTAATCCCATCGAACGGTCTTGATGTCCGCCATGTCGCGCAGCTTGGAGCGTACGCCATCGCAGGCCACGACCAGCTTGGTTTCCAGAACCTCGCCATTGGAAAGCGTCAGGTTTGCGGAATGCGGACCCGCAGCAAAGCCCGTGGCCGACACACCGTGACGGATGGTGATGCCGAGCCGTTCACAGGCGCCGCGAAGGGCGCGGACCATTTCGACGTTGGGAACCATATGGGCAAAGGGTCGGCCTTCTTCCACTTCGCCATCGAAGGTCAGGAAGACCGGACGAACGGGATCGGACGTGCGCGAATCGGTGACGATCATGCTGGTGATGGGTTGCGAGTGGGGAAGAATTTCATCCCATACGCCCAGCACTTCCAGCATGCGGGTTGCAGCGGCAATGATGGCAGAGGCGCGCTCGTCCTTCTGCCACACGCTTTCCGGCGCGGCCTCGATCACTTCGACGCTGAGATGCGGCGCCGCCTGCTTCGTGGCCACAGCAACCGAGAGGCCAACATATCCGCCGCCAACAATCAGCATATCCAGCATGGGTTCGCTCCTGCCGCACTTGAGAATGGTCTGATGGGTATATAGATCATCGAACACGCGCTTCCTACCGCTGGAGACAGTTAAAAATGCCGCAGGCAAACGAACATCTATCCCCAATCGATCAGTTGATCGAAACACTGGACCTTGAGCGGCTGGAGGAAAACCTGTTTCGGGGCGAGAGCCCGCAGATCGGCTGGCAGCGTGTCTTTGGCGGGCAGGTCATTGCCCAGGCCCTGATGGCGGCGCAGCGTACCGTCACTGCCGACAGACTGGTTCATTCGCTGCACGGTTATTTTCTGCTGCCGGGCGATCCCAAGGTGCCGATCGTCTATCAGGTCGAGCGCTTGCGCGACGGCGGCAGCTTCACCACGCGGCGCGTTACCGGCATCCAGCACGGCAAGGCCATATTCGCGATGTCTGCGTCCTTCCAGCTGGAAGAACCCGGCTACGAGCATCAGGCAACCATTCCGGACGTGAAGCAGCCAGAGCAGTTGATGTCTGAAGATGAGTTCCAGAAGATGTTCCTGGCGCATGCGCCGGAGCCTGTGAAAAAATACTGGGGCCGCAAGCGTCCGGTGGAGATCCGTCCCGTTTCGTTGGTGCATTATGTGTCGCAGGAAAAGCTGAAGCCCGAGCAGCACATCTGGGTGCGGGCGACGGGAGAAGTGCCAGATGACCGGCATTATCAGGCGGCAGTTCTTGCCTATCTCTCGGATATGACATTGCTCGATACTTCGCTCTATCCGCATGGAAGAACCATTTTCGATCCGTCCATCCAGGCGGCCAGCCTCGACCATGCCATGTGGTTCCACCGACCCTCGAAGCTCGATGACTGGCTGTTGTACACGCAGGATAGCCCCAGTTCATCCGGGGCGCGTGGCATGACGCGAGGGCAGTTGTTTACCCGTTCCGGTGAGCTGATTGCCTCGGTCGCGCAGGAAGGTCTGATTCGGAAACGAGCAACTGAATAAATTTCATGCAAAGCTGAAAATTTGCCTATTAAATGAGCGCCTATTTGGCGCTCATTTGCATTTTGCTGCCTCGAAAACGATCTTATCTTTATAATTCAATAACTTATTTTTGTGGCGAGAATCTGGCACGGCCCTTGAATGTAATAGGTCAGTCGCTGCTCACGCTTCAGCCAGCGGCCAGGAGAGTTCGGCTGCTCGCCGATTAACAAAGGATGGGAAACCACATGAAAATCGTGATGGCCATTATCAAGCCATTCAAGCTGGATGAGGTGCGCGAAGCGCTCACGGCTGTCGGCATCCAGGGCCTGACCGTAACCGAGGTGAAGGGTTACGGGCGCCAGAAGGGACATACCGAAATCTATCGTGGCACCGAATATGCCGTCAGCTTCCTGCCAAAGCTGAAAGTCGAGATCGCGGTCGCGTCCGATGTCGTCGACAAGGCGGTGGAAGCCATCGCATCGGCCGCCAAGACGGGCCAGATCGGTGACGGCAAGATCTTTGTTTACTCGATCGAGCAGGCCGTGCGCATCCGTACCGGCGAAACCAATACAGAAGCGCTTTAAGCACGGCTGATCCAGGGGAGTTTTTATACATGTCGTTCCACACGTTCCAAACCACGCTCATGCGCCTCGGGGCTGCGTCGGCTGCGCTTCTCGCGCCGGTCGTTGCGCTTGCCCAGGATGCGGCACCGGCCGCTGCCGCCGCTGCGGCACCTGCCATGACGGTCAACAAGGGTGATACCACCTGGATGCTGGTGTCGGCCCTGCTGGTCCTGTTGATGATCGTGCCGGGTCTCGGTCTGTTTTATGGCGGTCTTGTTCGTGCAAAGAACATGCTGTCGGTTCTCATGCAGGTGACGACGATCACGGCACTCGCCATGATCATCTGGGTCATCTACGGCTATTCGCTCGTCTTCACCAATGGTGGCGGCCTCAACTCTTTCGTTGGCGGCTTCTCCAAGATGTTCCTCAAGGGCGTTGATGTCACCACGATGGCGGAAAGCTTCACCAAGGGTGTCGCTATTCCGGAACTGGTGTTCGTCTGCTTCCAGATGACGTTTGCGGCCATCACGCCAGCTCTGATCGTCGGCGCCTTTGCAGAGCGTATCAAGTTCTCCGCCGTCATCCTGTTCACGGCTCTGTGGTTGACCTTCATCTACTTCCCGATCGCCCACATGGTGTGGTTCTGGGGTGGTCCGAGCGCCTACACGGACCCGACCGGCCTGATCTATGGCTTCGGTGCCATCGACTTCGCGGGCGGCACCGTCGTTCACATCAATGCCGGTATTGCAGGTCTCGTCGGCTGCATCATGATCGGCAAGCGTATCGGCTACGGCAAGGACATGATGGCTCCGCACTCGATGACCATGACGCTGATCGGCGCTGGTCTTCTGTGGGTTGGCTGGTTCGGCTTCAATGCCGGTTCGAACCTCGAATCCAACGCCTACGCGGCGCTTGCCATGATCAATACCTTCGTCGCGACAGCGGCAGCTCTTCTCTCCTGGTCGCTGGTTGAAGCCATGACCCGCGGCAAAGCTTCCATGCTCGGTGCTGTTTCCGGTGCGGTTGCCGGTCTCGTCGTCATCACGCCTGCTGCCGGTTTCGTTGGTCCGATGGGCGCCATCGTCATGGGTCTCGCCGTTTCGCCGATCTGCTACTTCTTCTGCTCGACGGTGAAGAACAAGTTCGGTTACGACGACACGGCTGACGTGTTCGGCATCCACGGTGTCGGCGGCATCATCGGCGCGCTGCTCACCGGCGTCTTCGTCAACCCGGCTCTCGGCGGCGCAGGCATTGTGGATTACTCCACGGCTGACTTCGCAGCCACTTACGCAGGCACGGCAACGCAGGTGTTCGCTCAGTTGAAGGGTGTTCTGGTAACGCTTCTCTGGACGGGTATCGGTTCGGCGATCCTGTACAAGATCGTCGACGTCGTCATCGGCCTGCGTGTTCCGGTCGAAGCAGAGCGCGAAGGTCTCGATCTCGCCTCGCATGGCGAAGCCGCCTATCACTCCTGATCCCAGAGCATCGGGCGAAACATTTCCAAGCATTGCACCGGCGGTTTTGCCGCCGGTTCTCCACCTCCTTCCATGGCGGTTTACCGCTCACCTTGCCCGACCTTCCAAGGCCGGGCTTTTTTATTGGTGGTGAATGTTCGACTTCCAGGTTTGGTTAAAGTCCCGTTAACCAAACGGGGCTACCCTTCCCACTCAGGGCCGCTTTGCGCGTGAATTCCGCCACGTGCCAGGTTTCCCACTCTCTTCAACGGGATGTTCGGGCAAAAAACGATGAGCAGAAGCAGTTCAGCAGCTATGGCGCACCATTCAACACGCCATGCGCTCGTCGCGTTTTTCGTAAGGCAGATTCTGGCCCTTTGCGGTTTTGTGATCTTCATCCTGCTGGCGCTGGCGGTCGCAGCCATGGCGACGTGGAACGTGGCCGATCCGAGCTTTTCCTATGCGACGGACAATGTTCCGACCAATATTCTGGGTTTTCCCGGCGCTGCCTTTGCCGATCTGATGATGCAGTTTCTGGGCCTTGCAAGCCTTCTGGCCCTGATGCCCTTGCTGGCCTGGGCGCTTGCTCTGATTGTGGGGCGTCCCATTACGCGCATCCCGGCGCGCCTTGCCGCCTGGGCCGTGGGCACCTTCATGGGCGCGGCAACGCTTGGATGTTTTCCGGCTCCCCTGACCTGGCCCATCCCAAATGGCATCGGTGGGGTGATCGGGGATATGATCCTGCGCTTTCCCGCATTGTTCGTCGGTACCTATCCGACCGGCATGGTCGCGATTATCCTGGGCAGCATTTTCATCCTGCCGACGGCAGGTTTTCTCGCTTTTGCAGCCAGCCTTATCGGCAATGAAGAACTGCAGTTCGAGGAAGAAGATGAAGACGACATGCCGGAGGAGCCGCGCCGTCGCGTGCCGACAGCCGCGGACTTCGGCGATGAAGATGAAGGCTTTCGCTTCACCGATTTTGTCGCCTTCGGTGCTCTTGCACATATGTGGTACACAACGCAGGCGCGCTTGCGCCGCCTGTTCCGCCTGAAGCCGAAAGCGACATCCAATGCTTTCGAGGCACCGTATGATTTCAACGAGGATGAGTTCGGTACGCTGAACGAGCCTGTTCGGCCAAAGGTTCGGGCAGGCGGACGCACGGAGCCGTCGCTCGACAATTCCATGTCCGGCGTCATGGCAGCCAGACGGCGTCTCTCTCCACCCTCTCTTGCTGCGGATGATGATGAGGACATGGACGACGATATGCCGATGCGTCCGTCCGGTATCCTTTCTGATGATGAGGACGATGCGCCGCGTGGCCTTCGCGCTTCGGCCCGCGTAACACCCGCTGCACCCCAGCCCCGGCAAGCGAGCCGCTCTCTGCGGGAAGGTCAGCGCTCGTTCATCGATCCTGAAGGGTTCGAGCTGCCATCCATTCATCTGCTGGCGGAGCCGCGCCACGTGGCGCGCGATGCCACGCTTTCCGCCGATGCGCTGGAGCAGAATGCACGCATGCTGGAAGGTGTGCTGGAGGATTTCGGCGTCAAGGGCGAGATCATCCATGTGCGTCCCGGCCCTGTGGTGACGCTGTATGAGCTGGAGCCCGCTCCGGGCATCAAGTCCTCCCGCGTCATCGGCCTGGCTGACGACATTGCCCGCTCCATGAGCGCGATTGCTGCCCGCGTCGCAGTCGTCCCGGGCCGCAATGCCATCGGTATCGAATTGCCGAACCAGACGCGTGAAACGGTTTTCCTGCGCGAACTGATCGGCAGCCAGGATTTCGATAGCAGTAAGGCGAAGCTCGCCATGGCGCTCGGCAAGACCATCGGCGGCGAGCCCGTCATCGCCGATCTTGCCAAGATGCCGCATCTTCTGGTCGCGGGGACCACCGGTTCTGGTAAATCCGTTGCCATCAACACCATGATCCTGTCGCTGCTTTATCGCCTTTCGCCGGAGAAGTGTCGCCTGATCATGATCGATCCCAAGATGCTGGAACTGTCGGTCTATGACGGAATTCCGCATCTGCTCTCGCCGGTCGTCACCGATCCGAAAAAGGCGGTCGTTGCGCTGAAATGGACCGTGCGCGAGATGGAAGAGCGCTACAAGAAGATGTCCAAGATCGGTGTTCGCAACATCGATGGCTTCAACAGCCGCGTGGAGCAGGCCATTGCCAAGGGCGAAGTGCTGACCCGTACCGTGCAGACCGGTTTCGACCGCCAGACGGGCGAGGCCATGTATGAGACGGAAGAATTCGACCTGAAGCCCATGCCGTATATCGTCGTCATCATAGACGAAATGGCCGATCTGATGATGGTGGCGGGCAAGGACATCGAAGGTGCAGTCCAGCGTCTGGCGCAGATGGCGCGTGCGGCGGGCATCCACGTCATCATGGCAACGCAGCGCCCGTCGGTCGATGTCATTACCGGCACGATCAAGGCCAACTTCCCGACGCGCATCTCTTTCCAGGTTACCTCCAAGATCGACAGCCGAACCATTCTGGGCGAGCAGGGTGCCGAACAACTGCTCGGCATGGGCGATATGCTCTACATGGCGGGCGGCGGGCGGATCCAGCGCGTTCACGGCCCCTTTGTTTCCGATACGGAGGTCGAAGAGATTGTCTCCTACCTCAAGACACAAGGCGCGCCGCAATATCTTGATGCCATTACGGCGGATGATGACGAGGACGATGAGGGCGGTGGCGGTCCAGCCGGAACCGGCAACCTGTCCGATTCCGATGATCCCTATGATCAGGCGGTCGCTATCGTCCTGCGCGATGGAAAGGCTTCCACGTCCTATATCCAGCGAAGACTGGGCATCGGTTATAACCGGGCTGCCTCGCTGATCGAGCGAATGGAAAACGAAGGCCTGATCGGGCCCGCCAATCATGCGGGCAAGCGCGAGATCCTCGTGCCGACGGAAGCCGATATCATCGATCGGTAATCCTCGATTTCGCCGGGAACCCGGATGAAGTTCAGCCGTTCCCGTGGCTCGGCAGTATCCGCTCCCGCTCGAAAATGTGAGGGGAACAGGTCTGGCTCAAGGTTCAATCGCTATGTCGCGTCATAGAGACGCCGCCTTTGTTGGCGAAAAGGCAGGTGAAGGAGAATAACAAACATGTCGACCCGTGTGTCCCCCGCAGTTCTTGATCGTCGCAACCTCATGATCGGCCTGGCGAGCCTCGGTGTCACCGCATTTGCGGGTCTGCCAGCGCTGGCACAGGACGCCGTGGGTGCTGCAGCCGCGCAGAAGATTGCCGATCACTTCTCATCGGTGAAGACCATGATGGGTGAGTTCGTGCAGTTCGGTCCGCGTGGCGAGCAGACCGGCGGCAAATTCTTCATCGAACGTCCCGGCAAGCTGCGCTTCAACTTCGAGGATCCGTCTCCGATCCGCGTGATCTCGGATGGTGACAACGTTGTCATCGGTAATCTGAAGCTCAAGACCTGGGACATCTACCCGCTTTCCAAGACGCCGCTCAGCCTGCTGCTGGCCAACAAGATCGATCTGTCAAACCAGATGGTGCGCAACGTCAAGCAGGAGTCAGATCTCGTCACCATCGTGCTGGGCAACAAAACCGTGTTCGGCGATTCGACCATCACCATGATGTTCGACCCGAAGACTTTCGACCTGCGTCAATGGACGATCACCGACGTGCAGGGCAAGGATACCTCCGTCATGATCTATAACGTCCAGAACGGCGTTCGCTTCGACGATAAGGTGTTCACGATTCCCTATAATGAAGTCCACAAGCTCTAGGAATTCCCGCTGGCGGGCTGCAAATGGCAATTTCTGTACCCTTGCCCTTGACCATCAAAACAGCCTAAACCTCGGCCCGTAACGTCCGAGGTTTTTTACGTATGAGCTTTTCCGTCACCACCTGGAACATCAATTCGGTACGCCTGCGGCTGCCGATCGTCGAGCAGTTCATCGTGCGCGAAAAGCCGGATATTCTCTGCCTGCAGGAAATCAAGTGCCGCGCGGAGGAGTTCCCGCTCGAACCGCTGCAGAAGATGGGCTACGAGCACATCATCCTGCACGGCCAGAAGGGCTATCACGGCGTTGCCATTCTTTCAAAAGTGCCGCTGAGCGAAGATCATCGTCAGGATTACTGCGGCGTAGGCGATGCGCGCCACATCTCGGCGATCTTCGAGCGCGGCTCGCGCCGCATCCGTATCCATAACTTCTATGTACCCGCTGGCGGCGACGAGCCGGACCGCAGCATCAACCCGAAATTCGGCCACAAGCTGGATTTCGTCGAAGAGATGAAGGCGCTGAAGGCCTCATCCCCCGGCGTTTCCTCCATCCTCGTCGGCGATCTCAACATCGCGCCGCTGGAGCATGATGTCTGGTCGCACAAGCAGATGCTGAAGATCGTAAGCCATACGCCGGTCGAGACGGAAGGCCTGACGCAAGTGATGGAAAAGGGCGGCTGGCTGGATCTTATGCGTCAGCATGTTCCGGCATCCGAAAAGCTCTACACCTGGTGGAGCTACCGCGCCAAGGATTGGGAAGCAGCAGACCGCGGCCGCAGGCTGGACCACATCTGGTCTTCTCCCGATCTCGGCCCCTTCCTTGACAAGATAGAAGTGCTGAAAGAGGCCCGCGGCTGGAACCGCCCCTCAGACCATGTTCCTGTGACTGCAACGTTCAAGTTTTGAGTGATCGCGCAAGTATCGGGTGTCGAAGCCTTCGGTGAGTTTCTATTCAGATCTCTCTCATCCAAAGGGAGATCACAATGGGAATACTCGAAGGCAAGACCGCGATCATCACAGGCGCTTCATCGGGCATCGGGCGGGCTGCCGCACAGCTCTTTTCACAGCAAGGCGCGGCTCTGGTTCTCAATGCCCGCGGGCATGACGCGCTTGAGCAAGTAGGGCAGCTTATCGAAAGCCAGGGCGGCAGGGTCTGCCTTGTCGCAGGCGACGTCGTTTCCGAGGCTGTGCAACATCAACTGGTTTCCGCTGCCATGGAAATGTTCGGCGGTCTCGATATCGCTTTGAACAATGCCGGAACGACAGGCAGTTTGAAGCCTCTGGCGGAAATCCCCGTTAATGACTGGCAACAGACCCTCGCCACCAACCTGACTGCGGCGTTTCTCGGCAGTCGAAGCCAGATCCCGGCCATGTTGGCGCGTGGCGGCGGCTCCATCATATTTACGTCCAGCTTCGTCGGCACCAGCGTCGGTCTGCCGGGCATGGCGGCTTATGGCGCGGCGAAGGCCGGGCTCATGGGCTTGGTCAAGGGCATTACCGCAGACTATGGCAGCCAGAATATTCGCGCCAATGCCCTTATGCCTGGAGGTGTCGATACTGGCATGGCAGGTGACGAGGATCAGAAAAAGTGGGCTGCCGGGCTGCATGCCATGAAGCGCATTGCGAGACCGGATGAAATCGCACAGGCTGCACTCTTTCTGGCGAGCTCTGCCTCCAGCTTCGTAACCGGATCCGCCCTGTTTGCGGATGGAGGAAATTCAGCCGTCAAGTAAACCGCCCGGCCATGCGGGTCGCTGCCAGCGCCAGTTCGACAATATTCTGGCGAATGCGCGATTCCAGCAGGCTGGCCACTTGCGGATATTCTTCCAGCAGCCGGTGGAACAGCGTGCGGGGAATGCGCACCACCTCGCCCTCGTCGGAAGCGATGGCCGTGAACTTGCGCTCCACCATGGTCACAAGCGCAAGTTCTGAGAGAAGTGTTCCGGGACCGGCGCGATCCCGGAATTCAAGTTCGCCCGCTCGGTTTTCAACGTAGAGGTCGAAATGGCCGCGGGAGACGACGAAGGCGCATTCCGCTGGCGAATGTTCGCGAAACAGCGCCTGGCCTTTCTGAATGTTTCTACGCTCTGCACCGAAGGCGATCAGCCGCAGCTGATCGCTGTCCAGCCCCTGGAAAAGTGGCACCTGGGCCAGAAGCTGGATATCGTCGCTGAGCGCCATTTCAATTCACCTTCAGGGCACGATCTTGTAGCCGCCGTTCTCTGTCACGAGAATTTCGGCATTGGAAGGATCGCGTTCGATTTTCTGGCGAAGACGATAGACGTGGGTTTCAAGCGTGTGCGTCGTGACACCGGAATTGTAGCCCCAGACTTCTTCGAGAAGAATATCGCGCGTCACGACCTTCTGGCCTGCGCGGTAGAGGTAGCGGATGATCGCCGATTCCTTTTCCGTCAGGCGGATCTTCTTGCCGTCATCGGTGGTCAGAAGTTTCTGGCTCGGCTTGAAGACGTAAGGACCGACGGTGAAGGTGGCGTCTTCGCTCTGTTCATACTGGCGAAGCTGTGCGCGCATGCGGGCCAGAAGCACGGCGAAGCGGAACGGCTTGGTGACATAGTCATTGGCGCCCGCTTCCAATCCCAGGATGGTATCGGAATCCGTATCATGGCCGGTCAGCATGATGATCGGCGCCTTGAAGCCGCCCTTGCGCATCAGCTTCACGGCTTCGCGACCATCCATGTCGGGAAGGCCGACATCCATGATCAGAAGATCGACCTGGGCTGCCTTGGCGGTTGCCATGGCCTTTGTTGCCGTGGCTTCCTGCAGGAGGCTGAATTCCTCGTACAGTGAAAGTTGCTCGACCAGCGTTTCACGCAGATCGTTGTCATCATCCACCAGCAGTACAGTCCGCGCTGCCATCGATATCTACGCCTTCCTTGGTTTGATCGCCGAAGAAATTCGGCAGGCTTCGATTCATCTTCCATCATGCTATGATTCCGACTGAAATCATATCCAAAGCAATTCTGTGTGAGAGAAAATGGGTGGGAAAAAGGCCAACCGCAAGGGCGCCATCATCACGGTACATCACAGCCCCGTCAGTCGCTCCCGCGCCATGGTGTCATTCGGCAATGTGACGGTGCCTGCGGCCATCGGAAGGTCCGGTCGCACGAGCCGCAAACGGGAGGGCGATGGGGCAACGCCCATAGCCGAGATGCAGGTACTTTATGGGTTCCTGCGGGGAGATCGGCTGAAGGGTTTGAGGACTGCGCTGCCTATGCGACGCATCGCAAAATCCATGTTGTGGTGCGATGAGCCACGTCACCCCAGCTACAATCGGCTCGTCAGGGCGCCTTTCAAACCCAGTCACGAAGAGATGAGCCGCAAGGACGGGTTGTACGATATCTGTCTGGTGCTTGACTGGAACATCCGGTCGCGGGCCCGTTACCGGGGTTCGGCTATCTTCTTCCACCTTATTCGACCGGGCTACGAGCCGACGGCTGGCTGCATCGCAGTGTCCTTGAAAGACATGCAGCGACTTCTGCCACATATCGTTAAGGGGACGAGGGTGCGGGTTTTATAGAAACCTTGAGGGAGGAGGTCTGGGGAAACTGTCGCATCCCTGAAACATGACATGCCTAGATTGGAACACCTCTAAAAGAGAACAATCAGGAGACGGTTCGATGAACGAACATGTGACGCAAAACCCCTTTCCGACCTCGCTTCTGGAAGAGGCCGATGGCGAAGGCCACAATGCCAGCGACAACGCCACGATGGGTGAAATCATCTCGAAGCGGTTTTCGCGCCGCAACTTCCTGCAGGGATCGCTTGCTGTTTCTGCCATCGCCGCAACCGTCAGCCCTGTTGCGCTGATGAGCGCCGATGAGGCGCGGGCGGCAGGCAAAGCCGGTTCTGCTTTCAATTTCAACGAGATCGAGGCTGGCGTCGACGCCAAGCATCACGTGGCGGAAGGCTATAATGCAGATGTGCTGCTGCGCTGGGGCGATGCGGTTCTGCCGGGCGCGCCGAGCTTTGACCCCTTGAAGCAGTCGGCAGAGGCGCAGGCCAAGCAGTTCGGCTACAACAATGATTATGTCGGCTTCATTCCGCTCAAAGGCTCCTCCACCCATGGTCTGCTGGTGGTGAACCATGAATACACCAATCCGCATCTGATGTTTCCGGGCCTCGTGAAGATCGTCGACGGCAAGGTTAGCCAAAACAAGCTTTCAAAGGAGCAGGTGGATGTGGAGATGGCGGCTCATGGCGGCACCATCGTTGAAATTCGCAAGGAGAGCGGGAAGTGGCAGGTCGTTGCCGATGGCAAGCTGAACCGCCGCATCACTTCCAATACGCCTATGCAGATCACCGGCCCGGCTGCGGGTCATGACCGCCTGAAGACTGCTGCCGATCCGACTGGCACACGAGTGTTCGGCACGCTGAACAACTGTGCGGGCGGTGTAACCCCGTGGGGCACCTACATCATGGCGGAAGAAAACTTCCATGGCTATTTCCAGGGCAAACTACCAGAAGGCCACGCGGAAGCCGCCAACTACAAGCGCTATGGCGTGCCGGAAGGCTCCTACGAATGGGGCAATTTCTACGATCGTTTCGATCTTTCCAAGGAGCCGAACGAGCCGAACCGCTTCGGCTGGATCGTGGAAGTGGATGCCATGGACCCCACCTCCACGCCCAAGAAGCGCACGGCTCTCGGCCGCTTCAAGCATGAGGGTGCGGAAAGCATCGTGGCGAAAAGCGGCAAGGTCGTCTTCTATCTCGGTGATGATGAGCGCTTCGACTATGTCTACAAATTCGTCACCGATGGCACTTTCAACCCGAACGACCGCAAGGCCAATATGGACCTGCTCGACAAGGGCACGCTCTATGTCGCCAAGTTCGGCGAAGACGGCTCCATGCAGTGGCTGCCGCTCGTGCACGGCCAAGGTCCGCTGACGGAAGCAAACGGCTTCAAGTCCCAGGCCGATGTGCTGATCGAAACCCGCAAGGCGGGCGATCTTTTGGGGGCCACCAAGATGGACCGTCCGGAAGACATCCAGCCGAACGGTGTGAACGGCAAGGTCTACGTCATGTTGACCAACAATACCAAGCGCAAGGCCGATCAGGTCAACGCCGCCAATCCGCGCGCGGAAAACGCCTTCGGCCACATCATCGAGATCACCGAAAAGGATGGCGATTTCGCAGCGACTGCTGGCAAATGGGAAGTTCTGCTGAAGTGTGGTGATCCTTCCGTGGCCGCCGTTGGAGCCACCTTCTCGACGGAAACTACGAAGAACGGCTGGTTCGGCATGCCGGATAACTGTGCGGTGGATAGCGCAGGTCGCCTGTGGGTTGCGACCGATGGCAACAGCCCGAAGGGCACCGGCCGGACCGATGGTCTGTGGGCCGTCGATACGGAAGGTTCAGCCCGCGCCACCTCCAAGCTGTTCTTCCGCGTGCCTGTCGGTGCGGAAATGTGCGGCCCGCTGTTTACGCCCGATGATGAGACGGCTTTCGTTGCCGTGCAGCATCCGGGCGATGGCGGTGAGGATTGGGCAGGCCATGGCCGTCCGTCCTATTACGAGGATCTCTCCACCCGCTGGCCGGATTTCAAGCCGGATATGCCGACTCGTCCGGCGGTTGTCGCCATCACCAAGATCGGCGGCGGCAAGATCGCTGTATAATCCCTATGCCTCAAGGCTCCGCGCTCGTTTGAGTGCGGAGCTTTCTTACCCTTGTTCCAAGCAATCCCGGACGCAAAACCGGTTCCCACTTTTGCTGGGAATTTCTTTATCTTCCAATCGCAATCGCCCCAGCCGCCACGATCAGGCAGGCGATAATGCGCTTGGGCGTGAGTGTTTCACCCAGAAATAGCCGCCCGATGATCATGGCGAAGACAACGCTTGTCTCGCGAATGGCGGTGATCGGCCCGGCCGGTCCCATCGAGTAGGCGATGATAACGACACCATAGGCGATCAGTACGAAAATGCCCGCCAGCAGCGCCTTGCGGCATTCGCGGTCGGAAAGGTTCATGGTGAACTTCCCGCGCATGGCTATGTAGGCCACGATCAGCAACACGCCGTAAGTAAACAGCACCCATGCCGCATAGGCCTTCGGATCAGCAAAATGTTTAACACCGGTCGAATCGACGGTGGCATAGGTTGCGATGATCACGCCGGTCAAAAGTGCCCAGAGGATGGAGGAAGTTGGTGCCCGGTGCCGCCCGATGGACAGGCTCATGATGCCGATGGCCACCAGTGACACGCCGATAAGCTGGCTGAAGCTCAGCATCTGACCCGTCAGGAAAAAAGTTCCAAGTGAGACCAGCAGCGGCACCGAGCCGCGCACGATGGGGTAGACCTGTCCGAGATCGCCCAGCCGATAGGCGAAAACGAGGAACACGCTATAGGCCACCTGTAGCAGCGATGAGGTGAGGATGAAGCCGAAGCCTGTCAGACTTGGCAGCGGAAAATAGAAGAGGATGAGCGGCAGCGTCGCGGCGATGCCGGTCACACCCATAACGGTGATGGACCATAGCCGGTCAGCACCGGAACGCAGGAACGCGTTCCAGCTGGCATGCATGACGGCTGCCGTCAGTGCCAGAGCTATGACGGCGGGGCTCATGCGAAAGCCACGGAAAATGATGGGTAGCTTGGAATTGCGGGCATCGGGGAACCAGTGATTTCCCCCCAACACTGTGACCGCAGTCCATTTATGTCAATCGTATGACAGTACCTTTCCAGTCCCTCACGCAAACACACCCTTGCCAATCAATGGCGTGGAAGGCACAGCCATGTCTCGGGGCTCCAGAAGGCCTGCATCATGGCCAAGTTTTCCCGCCTCTATTGCCAATGCGAAGGCTCTTGCCATCGTGGCGGGATCGCCTGCCCCGGAGACGGCTGTGTTCAGAAGAACTGCATCGTAGCCCAGTTCCATCATGGTCGTTGCATGCGATGGACGCCCCATACCAGCATCGACGATCAGCGGAACCTCGGGAAACTCGGCGCGCATGGACCGAAGTGCCGGGATGTTCTGCGGCCCCATGGCGCTGCCGATGGGCGCGCACCAGGGCATCAGCACTTGGCAGCCCGCCCGCAGTAATCGTTCTCCCACCACCAGATCGTCAGTCGTGTAGGGAAACACTTCGAAACCATCGTCGCTCAGAATCTTTGCTGCTTCCACCAGCTGAAAAACATCCGGCTGCAGCGTATCCTGATGGCCGATCAGTTCCAGCTTGATCCAATTGGTGCGAAACAGATCGCGTGCCATCTTTGCCGTCAGAACCGCTTCTGAAACCGTATGGCATCCCGCCGTATTGGGCAGCACATGCACGCCGAGTTCGCGAATGAGCTCGAAGAATGCGCCGCCGGTTCGGCCGCCTGCTGTCTCTCTTCTGAGCGAAACTGTTACGATCTCCGTACCGGATTGGCGCACCGCAGCCGACAGATCCTGCGGGGAGGGGTAGCGTGCGGTGCCAAGCAGCAGGCGCGAACAGACCGTTGTTCCATAGAGCGTTAATGCCATCGTTAGCCTCCCTGTCGAGGTGAGAGAATTTCGATCCGGTCATCCGGTTTCAGTTCCAAGGTCTCGCGCTCTTCGCGATGGATAAGTTCTGCATTCACGGCCGTTGCCAGCCACTCGCCTTCGTATTCCAGTTCCTGCAACAGGTCTGCGAGGTTTGTGGAGCCAATCACGAAAGTCTCGCCATTCACGATCACCCTCATGCGGCCCCCTTCCGCCGGTCGCGTTGCATCATGTCCGCTGCCTGTCTGGCCAGTGCCGGTGCCAGAAGAAAGCCGTGACGATAAAGCCCGGCTATGGCGATGCCGTCTTTGGTTTTTACAATGCGTGGCGTGTTGTCGATAAAGGCAGGACGCACGCCGGCACCCGTTTCCAGAATGCGGGCCTCGCCAAAGGCAGGATGCAATGCGTAGGCGGTATTCAGAAGCTCCATGGTAGATCGAACCGAAGCTTGCCCTGCGTCATTGCTTTCGATCATGGTTGCACCCAGCATCACCTGACCCTCGCCGCGCGGGACGAGATAGACGGGATGGCGCGGATGCAAGACACGGATGGTGCGCGTCAACTGGATTTCCTGTGTCTCCAGCATCAACATTTCTCCGCGTACGCCGCGCAGCCCCTTGATGTTGCCGATGGCAGATGGACCTGTGCAATCCACAATCTTCGAGAAGCGACGCAAGGGGGATGTCATTGGCTGGCCAAAGGAAAGCGTCACCCCTGCGTTCACCAGCTTTTCTTCCAGTGCGAGAAGGGCTTTCCGCGGATCCAGGTGCGCCTCTCCGGCAAAATAGAGTGCTCGGGTGAAGCGTCCTGCCAGAGCCGGTTCGAGCGCTGCAATGCACTTTTCATCCAGCCATTGATAGCCATGGGTGCGCTTGGCAAACCTTTCGAGTTCTGCGCGGTCGCGGTTCAGTGCCAGCACGAGCGTGCCCCGCCGATGGACCATGCCGGGCAGTGCCTGCTCCCACCAGTCGGCGGCAGATAATCCGAGATCGAAGACGGTCTCGTTTGCTGCTTCGCGTTCGCACCAGGGGGCAAGCATGCCGCCCGCATAGTGAGATGCGCCCAAACCGGCCCGTGGCGCCGAATCGTTCAGAACCACGTTCAGGCCGCGGCGGCGCAGTTCATAGGCAAGTACGAGACCGGCAACGCCGGCCCCCTTGATCAGAATTGTCATGGTCCGAACTGGTCCTTATTCCGCAACAGGCATGTACAGATCGCCGCCCTCACGGAATTTCGCCGCCATGGCTTCCAGCCCCTCCTTTTGTGCTTCGGCACGAATATCGTGCGAAATGCGCATCGAGCAGAATTTCGGCCCGCACATGGAGCAGAAATGCGCCACCTTGTGTGCTTCCTTCGGCAGGGTCTCGTCGTGATAGGAACGGGCGGTTTCCGGATCGAGCGAGAGGTTGAATTGATCCTCCCAGCGGAATTCGAAGCGTGCACGGGAAAGTGCATCGTCACGCACCTGTGCTGCCGGATGTCCCTTGGCGAGATCGGCTGCATGGGCGGCAATCTTGTAGGTGATGACGCCTACCTTCACGTCATCCCGGTCGGGCAGGCCCAGATGTTCCTTTGGCGTGACGTAGCACAGCATGGCGGTGCCGTACCAGCCGATCATAGCCGCACCAATGCCGGAGGTAATGTGGTCGTAGCCGGGGGCGATGTCCGTCGTCAGAGGCCCAAGCGTGTAGAAGGGAGCTTCTCCGCACACCTTCAACTGCTTGTCCATGTTTTCCTTGATCTTGTGCATGGGAACATGGCCTGGACCTTCGATCATCACCTGGCAGTCTTTCGCCCAGGCGATCTTCGTCAATTCGCCGAGTGTTTCCAGTTCTGCAAACTGTGCGGCATCATTGGCATCGGCAATAGAGCCGGGACGCAAGCCATCGCCCAGCGAGAAGGAGACATCATAGGCACGGCAGATGTCGCAGATCTCCTCGAAATGCTCGTAGAGGAAGCTTTCCTTGTGGTGATGCAGGCACCACTTGGCCATGATGGAGCCGCCGCGGGAAACGATGCCCGTCACACGACTGACGGTGAGCGGAATGTAGTGAAGCCGAACGCCTGCATGAATGGTGAAGTAATCGACGCCCTGTTCCGCCTGTTCGATCAGCGTATCGCGGAACACGTTCCAGGTCAGGTCTTCGGCAATGCCGCCCACCTTCTCCAGCGCCTGATAGAGCGGCACAGTACCAATCGGAACCGGCGCATTGCGGATGATCCAGTCGCGAATGTTGTGAATGTTCCGGCCCGTAGAAAGGTCCATCACGGTATCGGCACCCCAGCGGATGGCCCAGACCATCTTTTCCACTTCCTCGGCCATGGAGGAGGTGACGGCGGAATTGCCGATATTGGCGTTGATCTTGACCAGAAAGTTGCGGCCAATCGCCATCGGCTCCAGTTCCGGGTGGTTGATATTGGCGGGAATAATGGCGCGACCCAGCGCCACTTCCTGCCGCACGAATTCCGGCGTCACGTAGTCGGGAATGGCGGCTCCGAAGCTTTCGCCGTCGCGTTCCAGTTTTTCCTTGAGGGCCCGCCGCCCAAGATTTTCGCGGATCGCCACGAACTCCATTTCCGGGGTGATGATGCCCGCCCGCGCGTAAGCCAATTGCGTTACCGCTTTGCCGCCCGTGGCGCGGCGAGGCCTTGGTTGGACGGGGAAGGCGGGCGTCAGGCGCTCGCCGCTGGCAAAGCCGTTATCTTCCGGCTTCACCCTGCGTCCGTCGTAAAGCTCGTTGTCGCCCCGCGCCGCCACCCAGTTTTCCCGCAGGCGCGGCAAGCCCTTTTCGATCTCGATTGCGACAGCCGGATCAGTGTAGGGGCCGGATGAATCGTAGACGTTCACCGGTGGTTCGCCGGAAGTAGGGTGCAGGGCAATCTGGCGAAGCGGCACCCGGATGTCAGGGTGCAGTTCGCCGCTCACATGGATCTTGGTTGAAGCGGGAAGCGGCCCAGTTGTCACATCGAGTCGGGGAAAATTCGGGGCAATGTTCATCGTGGAACTCCAAGGTTTAAGGTTTGGAGATCCAGTCACGTCAGCCGGAAAGATGGATAGACGCCGAGACAAGGCAGACATGGCCCTGTAGAAATCGCGCGTGCACCGTCCCTACGCCAGTATGAACTGGATCAGGTTCAACGGGTCACCGCGCTGCTTGGCCTCTAAAAGCCAAGCCCAGCGGAATCTCAGCCCCTTGCGGGACACCCCTGGTGAATGCGCAGGATTCTGAAGCCAAGCACGGCAAGAGTCAACGATGCATCTTTCGCGATCATAAAATTTTTACATCGCTTAAAGATTGAAATATTCTAACATATGTAGGGTCTTACGCTTCCGGCACGTCGAAGGCTTCGCCCGGGCGAAGCGGACGAAACCGCTCCGGCTTGATCTGTGCTGCTGCAAGTGCATTGCGCAGTGCCGCCAGCGGCTCCTCAATGCCTTCATCGGTGAGCTTTACCGTACCCCAGTGGTGGCCAATGGCGTAAGAAGCCTTGGCGAGCTGCATTCCAGCAACCGCTTCTTCCGGGTTCTGGTGCTGTGCTTTCATGAACCAGCGCGGCTCATAGGCGCCGATCGGCAGAATGGCGAGACGGAAAGAACCATGCTTTTCCTGCGCCGCCTTGTAGTTGATGCCCTCATGGAAGCCCGTATCACCGACGTGGTAGATTTTGCCCGCCAGTGTCTCGATCACGAAAGCACCCCACAGCGCCATGCTGCGGTCGCCAAGCCCGCGGGCCGACCAGTGATGGCAAGGCTCGCAGTGGATCGACACATTCTTGCCGACATAATCCTTCGAGCCCCAATCCATGACCGTAATGCGCGGATCATCCAGTTCCGGGCCGAAGATCTTGTCATTGCCCAGAGGCGTGATGTAGCGCGGACGATGGGCGGCGTGGATACGCTTCAGCGTATCGATATCGAGGTGGTCGTAGTGATTGTGGGTGACGATGACGATATCGATAGCCGGCAAATCTTCGATCCTGATGCCCGGCTCGTTCACCCGTTTCGGGCCTGCAAATGACACGGGGCTGGTACGGTCCGACCAGACGGGGTCGGTCAGGATGTTCAAGCCAGCAACCTGGATCAGCATGGAAGCATGGCCGACCATGGTCACCACCATCCGGTTCCCTGTCACCCGCTTTTCAGGCTTTGCGCCTGCAAACGGGCTTGGATAGGCATCAGGCCAGTCTATGCTCTTGCCGTTGAAGCGCCATTTCAGAAGGTTGAGAAAGCCTTTGGGCGCTTCGCCGCCGGGATTGAAGAAGCGCGTTCCGTCGAAATGGTCGGACACCGGCCCCGTATAATATTTGTTGGCTGCCATGGCTCTCCCTGCTGCAAGCCCGCCGCCCAAAAGCGCGAGACTGCCGATTGCTGACCATTTCAGGAAATTGCGTCGCTTCATAATAAAATCTATAAGTATCCCGGTTGAACCTATCAAGAAGCGTTACGATAGGCTGGCATGTCGGATCAGCGGCATCACAGTCGGTTGATTGTGCAGACAGGTCTAGATGGCAAAAACCCCCGGCAGCCTTGACTTTGCGGGCCAGTTGCTGTTTAAGCCCGCCATCTGCTGAAAGTTTCAAGAACTTTAGCCGCCGACCGGGACCCGTAAAGGTATAAAGAGATCCCGGAGGTCAACACCCGACAGCGCGTGGCGCCCTCGGGTGTCGTTTGGCTTTGCGTCTTGTTTTTCGGCGGCAAAGACCCGACGTTTGCACCAGTCAGAACTGTGCAACGTCAAGAAGGATGAAACGATGTTCGAAAACCTCCAGGACCGTCTTGGTTCCATCTTGAGTGGACTGACCGGCCGTGGCGCGCTTTCCGAGGCGGATGTCTCGGCGGCCATGCGCGAGGTTCGCCGTGCGCTTCTGGAAGCGGACGTGGCGCTGGAAGTCGTTCGTTCCTTCACCGATCGCGTTCGTGAAAAGGCCGTTGGTGCCTCCGTCCTGAAGTCGATCAAGCCCGGCCAGATGGTCGTGAAGATCGTTCACGACGAACTCATCGAGATGCTGGGTTCGGAAGGCGTTTCGATCGACCTGAACGCACCGTCGCCGGTCGTCATCATGATGGTAGGCTTGCAGGGATCGGGTAAGACCACGACGACCGGCAAGATTGCCAAGCGGTTGACGGATCGCGACCGCAAGAAAGTTCTCATGGCCTCGCTCGATACGCGCCGTCCGGCAGCGCAAGAGCAGTTGCGTCAGCTGGGCGTTCAGACGGGCGTCGATACTTTGCCGATCATTGCTGGCCAGTCGCCGACCGATATCGCCTCTCGCGCCGTCCAGGCTGCCAAGCTCGGCGGTCATGATGTCGTCATTCTCGACACGGCAGGCCGTACGCATATCGACGAGCCGCTGATGGCGGAGATGGCCGAGATCAAGGCCCGCTCCAAGCCGCACGAAATTCTGCTGGTCGCGGACTCGCTGACCGGTCAGGACGCCGTCAACCTCGCCCGTAACTTCGATGAACGCGTCGGCATTACCGGCCTCGTTCTCACCCGCATGGATGGCGATGGCCGCGGCGGTGCCGCTCTGTCCATGCGTGCTGTCACCGGCAAGCCGATCAAGCTCATCGGTATCGGCGAAAAGATGTCGGAACTCGACGAGTTCCATCCGCGCCGTATCGCCGACCGCATTCTCGGTATGGGCGATATCGTTTCGCTGGTTGAAAAGGCCGCCGAAAATATCGACGCCGAAAAAGCGCGCGCCATGGCCGAAAAGATGGCCAAGGGCAAGTTCGACCTGAACGATCTGGCCGAGCAGCTGAAGCAGATGAAATCGTTAGGCGGCATGGGCGGCATCATGGGAATGATGCCTGGCATGGCGGGCATGAAGGACAAGCTCGCAGCGTCCGGCATGACCGACAAGGTGTTTGACCGCCAGCTTGCCATCATCTCGTCGATGACGAAGGCCGAACGCGCCAATCCCGATCTTCTCAAGCACAGCCGAAAGAAGCGTATCGCCGCCGGCTCCGGCACCGATGCCGCCGAAATCAACAAGCTTCTCAAGATGCACCGCCAGATGGCGGACATGATGAAGGCTATGGGTGGCAAGGGCAAAGGCGGCATCATGAAACAGATGATGGGCGGTCTGGCCGGCAAGATGGGTCTTGGTGGCCTTGGTGGTGGTATGGGCGGTATGCCTGATCTGTCGCAAATGGACCCCAAGCAGCTGGAAGCGCTGGCAAAGCAAGCGGAAGCCGCAGGCTTCAAGCCGGGTTCGATGCCGGGTCTTTCCGGCGGTATGCCAGGATTGGGCAGCAAACTTCCGGGTCTGGGTGGCCTGCCGGGTCTTCCCGGCTTTCCGAAAAAGAAGTGAGGGGAGACGTTCAAAGCCATGGTTGATCCAAAGGTCAAAGAACAGCTCGGAAAGTACCGCCAGTCGATCGACAACATCGACGCGGCACTTGTGCACATGCTGGCCGAGCGTTTTCGCTGCACGAAGGAAGTGGGCATTCTGAAGGCCCAGTTCGATTTGCCGCCGGCAGACCCGGCGCGCGAGGAATACCAGATCGAGCGTTTGCGCCGCCTTGCCAAGGATGCGCAGCTCGATCCGGATTTTGCGGAGAAGTTCCTGAATTTCATCATCAAGGAAGTCATCCGTCATCATGAAGCCATTGCTGCCGAACACGGCGGTGTCACTGAAAAGACCGCCTGAGCGCGGCCTGAAACACAACAGGACCGTCGAAGAAGACGGCCCTTACCGAAAAAACTGAAGGAGTTTGAAATGTCCCTGAAGATCCGTCTGGCCCGTGGTGGTTCCAAGAAGCGTCCTTACTACCACGTTGTTGTCGCCGATGCCCGCGCGCCGCGCGATGGCCGCTTCATCGCAACGCTCGGTTCCTGGAACCCGATGCTGCCGAAGGACAATGCTGAGCGCGTGAAGCTCGACGTTGAAGGCATCAAGTCCTGGGTTGCCAAGGGCGCACAGCCGACCGACCGCGTTCTGCGCTTCATGGCAGAAGCTGGCATTGCAGAGCGCGCTGCTCGCAACAACGCTGAAAAGGGCAAGCCGGGCAAGAAGGCTCAGGAGCGCGCTGCCGAGAAGGCTCAGAAGGCTGCTGAAGCCGCTGCTGAATAAGCGTCTACCTCAGATTTGACAGAACGGACGGCATGGCGACATGTCGTCCGTTTTGTTTTTCCGGTCTTTGTGTTTTCAAGATCATTGATCCGGGTTAGAGCAGTGACGAAGACAGGCAGGATAAAACCATGGCAAAGCTCGAAAACCCCATCCTCATGGCGACCGTCGGTGCGGCGCAGGGCTTGCGCGGTGAAGTGCGGGTGCGCTCCTTCACGGAAGATCCGCTGGCGCTGGGTGATTATGGCAATCTTCACAGCGAGGATGGCAGGGTCTTCGAAATTCTGGAAATCCGGGAAGCCAAAAATGTCGTCATCGTGCGCTTTCGCGGCATCAATGATCGCAATGCCGCCGAAGCGCTGAACGGGCTGGAGCTCTTCATCGATCGCGAAAAACTGCCCGATGATGAACTGGATGATGATGAGTTCTTCTATGCCGATCTTGAAGGCCTCGAGGCGGTCGATGCCGATGGCATCAGTTATGGTGTGGTCAGCAGCGTTTTCGACTTCGGTGCTGGCGATCTCCTTGAGCTGAAGGCACCCAACAAGCGCCCGACGCTTATTCCCTTCACCGAAGCCGCTGTGCTGGAAATCGATCTGGAAAATGGGAAACTTCTGGTCGATCCGGTTGCCGCCGGTCTGATCGATCTGCCGGAGGACGAGGATCTGAAGGGCGAGATTCCCGATGGAAAGCCGGATGCTTCTGAGAAGAAGTCACCGCCGAAAAAGAAGCGGGACTGAGCCTGGGTCATGACGTTCCACGCAACGGTTCTCACGCTCTATCCTGAAATGTTTCCCGGCCATCTTGGTTATTCCCTCTCCGGCAAGGCCATGGAGCGGGGCGACTGGTCGCTGGAAGCGGTTCAGATCCGCGATTTCGCCAAAGACAAACATCGCACGGTGGATGATACGCCAGCCGGTGGCGGCGCAGGCATGGTGTTGAAGCCGGATATTCTGGCGCAAGCCATCGATTCGCTCGCTCAGGATTCGCGTCCGCGCCTGTTGATGAGTCCGCGTGGCAAGCCGTTGACTCAAGAACGGGTGCGAGAGCTGGCGGTAGGCGAGGGCGTCGTCATCGTCTGCGGTCGTTTCGAGGGGGTGGATCAGCGGGTTATCGACGGTCGCCAGCTCGAAGAGGTCTCGATCGGCGATTACATCCTGTCCGGCGGCGAACCGGCGGCCTTGACCGTTCTGGATGCCGTCGTGCGCATTCTGCCCGGTGTTATGGGCAATGCATTGTCCGGCACGCATGAAAGCTTTGAGACTGGCTTGCTGGAACATCCGCACTACACGCGACCGCAGGAATTCGAAGGCGTTGCCATCCCGTCCGTGCTGACATCCGGTAACCATGCCGCGATCGACAAATGGCGCCATGAACAGGCACTGGCGCTTACGAAGGCGCGCAGGCCCGATCTCCTAAAGCAAGACGCTCAGCCTGTGACGAAGTAATAGATCGTCAGCGCTGTGCCGACAGCAACCACCAGCATGCGCATGATGGTTTGGGGAACCCGCCGCGCGAGCCAGACCCCCGCATAGCCACCGGCAGCGCCTGCGGGAATCATGATCACGGCCTGCGCCCAGCCCACGACGCCGCCGCCGACGAAGACGATGATGGCGACAGCGGCAATCACCATGGCGAGCAGGTTCTTCAGCGCGTTGAGGTGATGATAGCTTCCGCCGGTTGTCAGGCCCAGCACGGCCAGCATCATGATGCCCATGCCTGCACCGAAGAAACCGCCATAGATTGCGGTCAGAAACTGGCCAATGGCCGAGGACGGTGATGTGCCGGTTCGTTCCGCAGACGCTTTGGGCTTCAAGAGCGGACCGGTCGCAAAGATGGCCGTTGCCGCCGCCAGCAGCCAAGGCACCATGGCGCGGAACGACGGATTGTCGAGTGCCAGAAGGATGAGGGCGCCCGCGAGCCCGCCGACCGCCGAAATAATGGTCAGGGCGACGGCGCTTCGCCAGCGTTTCATCAACTCGGTCTTGTAGGCAAGCGTCGATGTCACATAGCCGGGAAACTGCACGATGGACGAGGTCGCATTGGCCGAAATCGGCGGCAGGCCTGCAAGTGTCAGCGCGCCAAAGGTCAGGAATGTGCCGCCACCTGCAATGGCGTTGACCGCTCCCGATAGAAAACCGGATACAAACAGCAAGACAATAATTGAAATCGACACCCGGTGCCCTCCCTTGCAACCTGATGATCGAGCGGCTTATCGGTTGCTGGGTCGTGCTGCAAGGCCATATCAGGATGATCTTGAATTCAGATTCCTGCGCGACAGGGGTGACAAATGGCGATTGGTGGTGTAAAGGCCCACGCGGACATGGGAGTTTCTCCCGTTGACCGTAACAAAGAATGGCGAATCCGCTCCTGCTTGTGAACTCCCTCTTTTGGTTCACAGCACGGCTCCAAGGCAAGTCCGAAGGTCCGATGTCGAGCGCTCTGGTCGTTTCAGAAGAACCTAGAGGTTAACATGACAGATATCATTGCTCAGCTGGAAGCCGAACAGGCTGCCAAGATCGAAGCCAAGCGCAAGCTGCCGGAATTCTCCCCGGGCGATACGCTCCGCGTCAACGTAACGGTTCGCGAAGGCAACCGTACCCGTGTTCAGGCCTATGAAGGCGTTTGCATCGCTCGCTCCGGCGGCGGCATCAACGAGAGCTTCACCGTTCGCAAGATCTCCTACGGCGAAGGCGTCGAGCGCGTATTCCCGGTTTACTCTCCGCTGGTCGACAGCGTTGAAGTCGTTCGTCGCGGTAAAGTTCGTCGCGCGAAGCTGTACTACCTGCGCGACCGTCGCGGTAAGTCTGCGCGTATCGTCGAGAACACCAACACTCGCGCCCGCAAGCTCAACGAAGCTGAACGCGCTGCCGCTGCTGAAGAGCGTGCACGTATCGAAGCTGAAAAGGTTGCAGCAGCACAGGCTCTCGCCGCCGAAAAGGCAGCAGCAGAAGCCGCCGCTGCAGCAGCTTCGGAAGGTGCTGCAGAATAATAGTTCGGCGCATTCTGGATTTAAAAGGCGGGCTTCGGCTCGCCTTTTTTGTTGCAGTTCAGTCTCGATGGATCTTATCAAGGCAAGACCTTATCCGGATTGAACTGATATGACCTATCATCTGCGCGACGCGAGCCCCACCGATATACCCGCCATCACAGACATCTATCGCGATAGCGTCCTGAACGGCAGCGCCAGCTACGAGATCACGCCTCCAGACGAGGCGGAAATGCTGCAGCGCTTCAGGGCGATAACTGAGAAGGGGTATCCTTATGTGGTGGCCGAAGATGCCGACGGCACGCTTCTCGGCTACGCCTATGCCTCAGCTTTCAGGACCCGTCCTGCCTATCGCTGGCTGGTCGAGGATTCGATCTACCTCTCGCCCCTCGCCAGAGGTCGCGGCTTAGGCAAGGTGCTCCTGAAGGAACTCATTGAACGCTGTACAGGTCTCGGGTTCCGGCAGATGGCAGCGGTCATCGGCGGCGCAAGCTCTGCCTCTGCCGGCCTGCATGCAGCGCTCGGCTTCCAAATGGTTGGAACCATGAAAGGGACCGGGTTCAAGCACGGCCAGTGGCTCGATACGGTCTTCATGCAGCGGGAACTGGGGGCTGGCACCACAACACCGCCGGATCTTGGCGCCTATCCTGGTACACTTTTCGGGGGCTGACGTTCTAAAGCTTGTCGCGATCTTTCAGATTCGCTCCTGACGCTTTAACTCTTTGTTTTATCGCATGTCGTTTTCGCAAAACCGCTGCACACTTTTGCGTGACATGCTTTAGTCGATCAGCTTCAATACCTTGTCGAAGACTTTCAAGACTTGCTGCAAGTCATGGCCACGCTTCAGGATCATGCCATGCGTATTGGTAACGCTGAAGGCGCCTTGCTTGGCCGCGAGCTTGGGATTCTTCTCGATCCGGTACAGGGGCATCTCCCCCGAACGCTTGAAAACTGAAAAGACTGCCCGATCCCGCAACTGATCGATGGCGTAGTCCTTCCACTCACCCTCTCCGACCATGCGACCGTAAATTCTCAAGATGGCATCCAGTTCCCGGCGATGGAACATCACGGGGACGGCGTCAGTGCTCTGCCGGTACTGGTTGAGTTCGATCACGTTGGCGCCATCCGAACTGGAAAGCCGCCCTGCTGTCTCTGGCTGATCGCTCATCAAAGCTCCTCAATCCAAGGCCGTTTTTGATGACGGCTGCGTGACAGTGTGCCCTACGCCTGCCAAAAAGCAAGCGCGTTCGACAGGCTAACGCATTCTCCCCGACGGAGTTTCAGCGCTGCTATCCGCATTATTTGTTTTTTCTTAAATGCCGTTTTCCGCCTGAATTCGAACAAACCCGCGCCCGAATCGCGCGCCAGATTGGTGTCATGCAGTTGGCGCACAGCGCCATCAGGTCCGGTCCCAGGCGTTGACCTTACCCCCAGCCCCCGACGCTTCGGGCCGGACCTTTTTTTCTGCAAAGGTATCGCTATTGGGGACGCTTTCGTCCTGCCATCAAGACGGCGGCACCCATGATCGCAGCAGGTTCGCCCTTCGGCCCCGATGCCTGGAGAAGGATCGCGCATCCATCCTTCTTGGAGCGACCCATGGCCTTGGCAGGCAGGGTGATCTTCAGATCCTTGCCTTCCCACATGCCCACTGTCTGAACATCATAGACATTATGCCAGTATTCCATCTGGCGCCCGCTGTTCTCGCCACGTTCGACGGTGACTGCCTCCTTCTTGGTGAAGTAGGCGACAACCACGTCTGCTCGACCCTCGCCGGCCGGGATGGAGATTTCCATTTCCTCGCCATTCATTCGGGCCGTGATCGGAACGGTCAGGCCTTGGCCCTCGCCGTGCAACTGGCTGATCTTCCCATTGATTGCTGCGACATCGGTGCCTTTGACATGCGCCCGACCATTGATGATGGCCTGTGGCGTATAGACCCCGCTGCGGCCCATGCTGTGCGCATAGCCATACTGGCGCTCCGTATTTTCCTTGGAGCTCAGCGTATCGGTCCAGCCAAGATAGTTCCAGTAATCGACGTGGTAAGACAGCGCCACCACATCTCCCTGATCGACGATCTGCTTCAGGGCGGCATCGGCGGGCGGACAGGAGGAGCACCCTTGCGACGTAAAAAGTTCCACCACGCCTTTCGGAGACGAGATGTCGCCCGCCAATGCGGTACCTGCAACCAGAAGGCTGACGGTGAGCCAGAAGGCGGATGTCACTGTATGCCGATGATGGACTTGTGTGTTGCGCATGGTGTCTTTGGGGCATGAGAAGCGGGTCTGGTCTGCAACCTACCCCCCAACCTCCATCAAGCGGAAGTCACAAGCGGGTGAGAGTTGTATGTGCAGATTTGCGCATAAAGAAGCCGCCGGACAAGGCCTGTCCGGCGGCTTCCTTGAATTTCGTCTTCTCCAGACGGTGAACCCTGCATCAGGCCAGAAGATTGCGCCACCTCTAGAGCAGCGCAATCCAGAGCCGATCAGGCAGCCAGATCGCGAAGAACCGTCTGCAGGATGCCGCCATTGTTGACGTAGGTGACTTCATCCAGCGTGTCGATGCGGCAGAGGATCTTGATCTCCTTCACCGTTCCGTCTGCGTAGGTGATCTTGGCCGTCTTCCACTCGCGCGGCTTGATTTCGCCGTTGAGACCTTCGATCGTGACCGTTTCGTCACCCTTCAGGTCCAGCGTCTGCCAGTTCGTGCCCTCTTCGAAGACGAACGGGATAACGCCCATGCCGACCAGGTTCGAGCGGTGAATACGCTCGAAGGACTGCGCGATGACAGCGCGAACGCCGAGCAGGTTGGTACCCTTGGCAGCCCAGTCACGCGAAGAACCGTTGCCGTATTCAACGCCTGCAAAGATGACCAGCGGCGTGCCTTCGGCCTTGTACTTCATGGCAGCGTCGTAGATCGACATCTCTTCCTTGGACGGATAGTGGACGGTGTAACCGCCTTCCTTGCCGTTCGGGCCGAGCATGAAGTTACGGATGCGGATGTTGGCGAACGTGCCGCGCATCATCACTTCATGATTGCCACGGCGTGTACCGTACTGGTTGAAGTCAGCAACGGATACGCCGTTGCCGAGCAGGTAGGCACCAGCCGGGGACTGCGCCTTGATCGAACCGGCCGGAGAAATATGGTCGGTGGTGATCTTGTCGCCGAAGAGACCGAGAACGCGGGCGTTGACGATGTTGTCGGTGCCGACACCAGCCTGCTTCGGCATGCCGACGAAGTAAGGCGGGTTCTGCACATAGGTCGACTGGTCGTCCCAGGCATAGGTCTGGCCTTCCGGAACCTGCACAGCCTGCCAGTTTGCGTCGCCCTTGAAGACGTCTGCATACTTGGTCTCGAACAGTTCGCGGGTCACGTACTTCTGGATGAACTCCTGCACTTCGGCGGAGGTCGGCCAGATGTCCTTCAGGTAAACCGGGTTGCCATCGCGGTCTTCACCGAGCGGCTCGCTGGTCAGGTCCTTCTGGACAGTACCGGCGAGAGCGTAGGCAACCACGAGCGGCGGGGAAGCCAGGTAGTTCGCCTGAACGTCCGGCGAGATACGACCTTCGAAGTTGCGGTTACCGGAGAGCACGCCAGCGGCAATGATGCCCTTGTCGTTGATCGTCTTGGAGATCGGTGCTGGCAGCGGGCCGGAGTTGCCGATGCAGGTCGTGCAGCCGAAACCGACGAGGTTGAAGCCGAGCGCGTCCAGTTCCTTCTGCAGGCCGGACTTCTCAAGATATTCGCCGACAACCTGGGATCCCGGTGCAAGCGAGGTCTTGACCCACGGCTTGGACTTCAGGCCCTTGGCAACGGCGTTGCGGGCGAGAAGGCCAGCAGCAATCAGAACGCTCGGGTTCGAAGTGTTGGTGCAGGACGTGATGGCGGCGATTGCAACGTCACCATGGCCGAGATCGAAATCGGTGCCTTCAACAGCCCAACGCGTATCGAGCTGACCCGGCTTCTTGTAATCGCCTTCGAGAGCGGTTGCAAAGTTCGGAGCAATGGTTTCGAGCGGCAGACGGCCTTCCGGACGCTTCGGACCAGCCATGGACGGCACGACGTCGCCGAGATCGAGTTCCAGCGTGTCGGTGAAGACGAGGTCGGATCCATCGCCCTGACGCCACATGCCCTGAGCCTTGGAATAGGCTTCAACGAGAGCGATACGGTCCTTCGTGCGGCCCGACATGTCGAGATAGCCAACGGTGGCGGAATCGACCGGGAAGAAGCCGCAGGTTGCGCCGTATTCAGGACCCATGTTGCCGATCGTCGCGCGGTCGGCAACCGGGAGCGTGTCGAGGCCCGTGCCGTAGAATTCGACGAATTTGGAAACCACGCCCTTCTTGCGCAGCATCTGGACGACCGTCAGAACGAGGTCGGTCGCGGTCACGCCTTCCTTCAGCGTGCCGGTCAGCTTGAAGCCGATGACTTCCGGCAGAAGCATCGAAACCGGCTGGCCGAGCATGGCGGCTTCCGCTTCGATACCACCAACGCCCCAGCCCAGAACGCCCAGACCATTGATCATGGTCGTGTGGCTGTCGGTGCCGACACAGGTGTCAGGATAAGCGATGGTCTCGCCGTCTTCTTCCTTCGTCCACACCGTCTGGCCGAGATATTCGAAGTTCACCTGGTGACAGATACCTGTGCCCGGAGGAACGACGCGGAAGTTCTTGAACGCCTGCTGGCCCCACTTCAGGAAGCGGTAACGTTCGCCGTTGCGCTCGTATTCGAGTTCAACGTTGCGGGCAAACGCCTTGGGAGTCCCGAACTCATCAACGATAACCGAGTGGTCGATCACGAGATCGACAGGAACGAGCGGGTTGATCTTCTCCGGGTCGCCACCGAGGGCCTTGATGCCGTCGCGCATGGCAGCGAGGTCAACAACGGCGGGAACGCCGGTAAAGTCCTGCATCAGAACGCGAGCCGGACGATAGGCGATTTCGTTCTCGACCTTACCCTTGTTGTTCAGCCATTCGGCAACCGAAAGGATGTGCTCCTTGGTGACCGACTTGCCGTCTTCAAAGCGCAGCAGGTTTTCCAGAAGAACCTTCATCGAGAAGGGCAGCTTGGAAACGCCCGGCAGGCCATTGGCCTCTGCCTTCGGTAGGCTGTAATAGACGTAATCCTTGCCATCGACGGTCAGAACGGACCGGCAATTGAAGCTGTCGAGAGATTTAGACACGAGAAGTAACCCCGCTGATATCAAGAGCCAACACGCGCGTGCGGACGCCTATGCACTTCATGCACATCAGGATGCGGGTACGACCATTTCCGCTGTCCGCACGAGAAGAAAAATCTTCAGGTCCGGCGCAAAGTGAAAATCACGCCGGCCGCTGGCGTGGTTGCGAAGCTTATAGATAATTTCTAAGAAGTGTTCCAGACCATCAATGGCTATCGAAACGATTTTTTTCTGGTCTTCCCGCAACAGAATGAACAAGGTGCGAACCGATGCGGCTTGCCGCCGAAAACCTTTCCGCCCAGCGCGGTGAAGATTTCATATTCTCTAATATTTCCTTCGACTTGCAGTCGGGTGAGGCCCTTCTTCTCACCGGCCGGAACGGGTCGGGGAAAACGACGCTGCTGCGGGTCGCCGCGGGTCTGATTCAGCCGGCTTCCGGCGGCCTCAGCCTTTGGTATGACCAGACCCGAAAAGCCTCCAGGCTTGCCGAAGCCTGCCATTATCTCGGGCATCGCAACGCCATGAAAATGGAACTGACCGTGCGGGAAAACCTCAGCTTCTGGCAGTCGTTTTTTGGTGATGCTGAGGGCGGAAGGGGCTGTTCAATTGCGCAAGCAGCGCGTGCGGTCGAGCTTGAACAGGTATTACATCTCCCCTTTGGTTATCTTTCCGCCGGGCAACAACGCCGCATGGCATTCGCCAAGCTTCTGGTGGCCTACCGACCGGTCTGGATTGTCGATGAGCCGACAGCCGCACTGGATATCAACGCCGAGGCATTGCTGGCACGGCTCATGCGCGAACATCAGGCCAGGGGCGGCATGATCCTTGCCGCCACGCATCAGCCGCTTGAGCTTCTTGATGTGAGGCGGTTGGAAATGAAGGGCTTTGGGTTTGCGGCCATGGAAGGAGCGGAAGCATGATCGCCCTCCTGCTTCGCGATCTCAAACTGTCTTTCCGTGCTGGCGGCGGCGCCTTGATCGGTATCCTGTTTTTCCTGACAGTGGTGGCGGTCATTCCCTTCGGGGTAGGGCCGGATCTCAATCTTCTATCGCGGATTGGTCCCGCCATCGTCTGGATCGGCGCGCTGCTTGCTGCACTCCTTGGTCTTGACCGGCTGTTTCAGGCCGATCGCGACGATGGCTCGCTGGATCTTATCTTGATGCAGGAGCATCCGCTGGTGCTGACAGTTCTGGTGAAGTGCCTCGCGCATTGGCTGGCCAATATTCTGCCACTGGTGATCGCTTCTCCGTTGCTCGGCCTGTTCATGAATATGAGCGAGGTGGCGATCGGTGCCGTCATGCTGACCCTGCTGGTCGGTTCTCCGGCGCTGGCCTTCATCGGCGCTGTCGGGGCGGCAGTGGCAGTCACACTCCCGAGAGGGGGGCTTCTGGTTTCCATCCTCGTTCTGCCATTGACGATTCCCGTGCTGATTTTTGGCGTCAGCGCATCCTATGCAGCGGTGGAAGATCCGGCACCCTTCCTGCCGCCCTTTCTGATTCTTGTTGCCATCACGATGTTTTTTGCCGTCATTGGCCCGCTCGGTGCTGCGCTGGCGTTGCGCAATGCCGGGGATTGACTAGAATCAAGGAAAGACGGGGAGCCACCCCTAAAAGGATTACATGACCGAAAGCCTCGCCATCCGCAAATTCAGCGACCTTGCCAACCCGACGCGGTTCCTCGCGCTTGCGGAACGCCTTTTGCCGTGGATGGCGGGCCTCTGTTGCCTGCTCTTCGCAGCCGGGCTGTACCTCGCCTTCACGACTGAGGGGGATTACCAGCAAGGCGATACGGTGCGGATCATGTACATCCATGTGCCTGCGGCCTGGCTTTCGATGATGTGTTATTCCGTCATGGCGCTGTCGGCCATTGGCACGCTGGTCTGGCGTCATCCGCTGGCCGATGTTTCCCATAAGGCCGCAGCTCCGCTTGGTGCCGCTTTTACGCTGATCGCGCTGATCACAGGTTCGCTGTGGGGGAAACCCATGTGGGGCACGTGGTGGGTGTGGGATGCGCGGCTCACATCCGTCTTCATCCTGTTCCTGATGTATCTCGGCATCATCGCGCTGAACCGTGCCATGGACGATCCGTCCAGGGCTGCGCGGGTTTCTTCGGTGCTGATCCTCGTGGGATTTGTGAACATCCCAATCATCAAGTTCTCGGTGGACTGGTGGAACACGCTGCATCAGCCAGCCAGTGTCATCCGCATGGATGGACCGACCATCGACGGAGAGTTTTTGCGTCCGCTGCTGGTCATGGCCATTGCTTACACGCTGCTGTTTTTCACATTGCATATCACGGCCATGCGCAATGAGATATGGCGTCGTCGCATTGCGACCCAGCGGCGTCTGGCAGCCCGTAACGCAAGCCGGGAGGTATGAGAGATGAGCCACGCTTTCTATATCTTTACCTCCTACGGTGTGACGGCGCTGATTACACTTGCCGTTATAGCTTGGACCCTTCTGGATGGTCGCGCCCGCCGGAACGAAATGGCTGAACTGGAGGCCGCCGGTATCCGTCGCCGGTCCTCTCCTCCCGTGACTGAGGGCAAACAGGCATGACGGCTCCCCTTCAAACGGAGGAAACGCCCGAAAAGCGTGGCCTCGGACGTTATGGCTTTGCCTTGATCCCGCTGGTGATCTTCGCAGGCTTTGCCGCAGTGGCGGGAAAAATGTTGTATGATCAGGATGTGAATGGACGCGATGTGTCTGCCATTCCTTCGGCTCTGATCGGCAAACACGCGCCTTCACTTGCCTTGCCACCGCTGGAAGGGTCGCAAACGCCTGCGCTTACCGATGCCGCGATCAAGGGCAGGCTGACCCTGGTGAATGTGTTTGCGTCCTGGTGCGTACCCTGCCGTCAGGAGCATCCGCTCCTGAAGGAGCTCGCGAAGGATAGCCGGATCACTATCGTCGGCATCAATTACAAGGATCGCAACGACAACGCGCTGCGTTTCCTGGGCGAACTCGGCAATCCCTACAAGGCCATCGGCGTTGATCCGAACGGCAAGGCCGCGATCGACTGGGGCGTCTATGGCATTCCGGAAAGCTATCTCGTCGCTCCGGATGGCACGATCCTCTACAAGCGCGTCGGGCCTTTCGATGAGCGCAGCGTCAGCCAGGATCTGCTGCCCGCCATCGAGAAGGCCCTGACGCCGCAAGTCTGATCCAACTCCTTGTTATGACGCATTTCCGGACGCAAAACCGCTGCACACTTTTGCTGGAAATGCTTTACAGCGCCCCCTGCCAGGCCCGGACCGCATCGAGCGGATAAACGAGCATCAGCACGTTGAGGGTCAGGTTGTCGCGGATCAGCCAGCCGGTAAAGATCTCGAAAATAATAGCGACAACAAGAGTGACCCAGACCGGCACCCGCGCGGCAAACAGAAAGCCAAGCGCCATGAAGATGGTATCCATGGCCGAATTCAGGATGCTATCGCCTTCATAGCCGATGGCCATGGTTGCGGATCGATAGCGGTCAATGATGATGGGGGAGTTTTCCAGAAGCTCCCATGCCGCTTCGATGAAGGTGGCAAGCGTAAGACGCTTGGCAAACGAAGCCTTGCGCAGCACCAGCCAGCCGAGGCCATAAAACAGGAAGCCATGGATGATGTGCGACGGCGTGTACCAATCCGCCAGATGCTGGGAATTGCCCGGCGTGTTCACGCCCGGCTCAAACAACTTCACAGTGCCGCAGGTGCAGATCCACACCCGCCCCATGAAATGCTCGGCGATGATCTGTGCCAGCAGAATGATGAGCGCGACCGCAAACCAGTAATGGCCGCTGCTGCCGTTGCGGGCGGGATAGGCGTCCGCCGTGCTCACTTTCCATCCTCGGACTTCGGCTCAAGCGAATGTTTCATGATGAGCGGCATCTGCGCCAGCGTGAAGGCAATGGTGATCGGCATCGTGCCCCAAACCTTGAAGTTGACCCAGACGGCGTCGGAAAAATTGCGCCAGACCACTTCGTTCAGCACGGCAAGAAACAGGAAGAAAATGCCCCAACGGAGAGTCAGCTTGCGCCATCCTTCATCCGTCAGCTGAAAGGCTGCGTTGAAGACATAGCCCAGCAGCGATTTGCCGAACAACAGGCCAATCAGCAGCGTAACGCCGAACAGCGTGTTGACGATGGTCGGCTTCATCTTGATGAAGGTCTCGTCCTGCAACCAGATGGAGAGGCCGCCAAAGATCATGACCACGATACCGGAGACGAAGGGCATGACCGGCAAATGCTTGAAAACGATCTTGGAGACGATCAGCGAAATAACCGTTGCCGCCATGAAAAGGCCCGTCGCCACCAGCAGCGGTCCGCCTAGCGCTGAGAGCGCTGGAAACTTGGAGACCAGCCATTCGCCCCGCAAGTTGGCAAAAAAGAACACAAGCAAAGGCCCGAGTTCCAGCGCCATTTTCAGGCCCGGATTTTCCTTTTCCTGACGCGTCGGCGTCGTATCGCTTTCAAGGCTTGGCATTGGGCGCGTCTTTATGAAGGTGTTGAAAGAATAGGTGCAAAGCGGTTTTCTGTGGCATCAATGCGACACACCCGCAATTGCCTGCGCAAAATCTTCCGCCTCGAAGGGTTCAAGATCGTCGATCCCCTCGCCAACACCGATGAAATAGACCGGAAGCTTGTGCTTGGCGGCAATGGCCACCAGAATGCCGCCGCGTGCGGTTCCGTCCAGCTTGGTCATGATGAGACCGCTGACGCCAGCCACGTTGCGGAAAATTTCCACCTGGTTCATTGCGTTCTGGCCGGTCGTTGCGTCAAGGGTCTGGAGGACGGTATGCGGCGCATCCGGGTCCAGCTTGCTCAGAACGCGGACGATCTTTTCCAGCTCAGCCATCAACTCCGCCTTGTTCTGCAGACGGCCGGCGGTATCGATAATCAGAACGTCGCACTTCTTCGCCTTGGCCTGTTCGAAGGCATCATAGGCAAGGCCGGCCGCATCCGCGCCAAGCTTGGTGCCGATGAATTCCGAGCCCGTACGATCCGCCCAGATCTTCAACTGCTCGATGGCAGCGGCACGGAAGGTATCGCCCGCCGCCAGCATAACCTTGAGGCCCGAGCCGGACAACTTGGCCGCCAGCTTGCCAATGGTGGTGGTCTTGCCGGTGCCATTGACGCCGACGACGAGGATGACATGCGGCTTGTGGGAAAGATCCAGCTCCAGCGGCTTGGCCACCGGCTTCAGAACCTTGGTGATTTCGCTCGCCATGATGCGCGACACGTCGTCACCCGTCACATCCTTGCCATAGCGTTCGGACGACAGCGTATCGGTGATGCGCATCGCCGTTTCCACGCCAAGATCCGCCTGAATGAGCAGGTCTTCCAGCTCCTCCAGCGTCGCCTCGTCCAGCTTGCGCTTGGTGAAGAGAGCCGCGATCTGGCCGGTCAGTTGCGCGGATGTGCGCGAAAGCCCCTCGCGCAACCGTTGGAACCAGGAGAGTTTGACCTCTGGCGCAGCTTCGACCGGGGCGGCTTCCTTGCGAGTGGCGAAGCCTTTGGGAAGGACGGGTTCGGACAGCGTTGGGGTAACCGTGTCGTTACGCCCCTCTGTCCTGCCGGACATCTCCCCCTCAAGGGGGGAGATCGATTCCGGGCTTCTGTATTGTCCTACATCCTGCTTAGGGGAAGAACCACCTACTTGTAAGCGCGGTTCAGCATCCGCAACATCAACGAGAGGATGGTCATTTCGCGGCGAGTCGATCTCCCCCCTTGAGGGGGAGATGTCCGGCAGGACAGAGGGGAGTGGGCTTTGATCGCCATCAGAGCTTTCAGCCTCAGCCTCTAGCAGCGAAAGCGGGACAAGGCCCAGTTCACCCGGAAGTTCGGCAGGGGCCAGCAACACCGGCTCATCAACCTCTGCCGCGTCATCAGCGGGGCCGCCTGCGGTTTCCATCTCGATCGTTGCGACAGGATCGACCGGCGAAACCGGGAGGTCCTCTTCGCGCGAATGCGGCTCAAGCTCCGCCTCTATGGACGCCTTATCGTCAGCCGTCAGAGCTTCCGATGCCTTGCTCTCCTCCGCAGGCTTGTCCTTGCCGAACGAGAAGACCTTCTTGATGAACCCCAGCGCCATAAAATGTTCCGTTCCGTCACGCCGCAGCGGCAGCGTCGACCTGCATTGTCAGATGTTTGCCGTTATGACCGGTCATCATCACCGGCACCATATCGCGCGGCTTCAAACCGGGAGCTGCAACCAGTGAGAAGTTTTCCGTATGGGCAAATCCGCTCTGCTCCACAAGGATCATGTGGCGCGTCCCGACCATCTTGTCGAGATGGGAGAGGAGAAGCTTATCGCCAACGGCCCGCATTCGTGCCGCGCGTTCTTTCACCAGCGCCCGATCCAGTTGCGGCATGCGCGCCGCCGGTGTGCCGGGTCGCGGGCTGTAGGGGAAGACATGCAGGAAGGAAAGCCCACAGTCTTGCGCATGACGAACCGCATTCTCGAACATCTCGTCCGTCTCGGTCGGGAAGCCCGCAATCATATCGGCACCGAAACTTACATCCGGGCGAAGGCTGCGCACCTGATTGATGAAAGCCAATGCATCGGCGCTGGAATGCCGCCGCTTCATCCGCTTCAGGATCATGTCATCGCCATGCTGGAGCGAGAGGTGCAGATGCGGCATGAAGCGCGGCTCATCGGCCAGAAGGTCAAACAGATGGCTGTCTGCCTCGATGCTATCGATGGATGAAAGCCGCAGCCGCAAGATCTCCGGCACCTGCTTCAACAACGTCTTCGCCAAAAGCCCAAGCGTCGGGGTTCCCGGCAGATCGGCACCGTAACTGGTGGCATCCACGCCGGTCAGCACCACTTCCTGATAGCCTTCCGCCACCAGTTTGCGCGCCTGATCGACGACGGCCCCCATGGGCACTGAGCGGGAATTGCCGCGGCCATAAGGAATGATGCAGAAGGTGCAGCGATGATCGCAGCCGTTCTGCACCTGAATGAAGGCGCGCACATGCCCGTCTATGTGCTTCACCATCTGCGGGGCGGTGGCCTTCACGCTCATGATATCGTTGACGCGCAGCTTCTCTTCGGCTGACACGCCGAAATCCGGCAAGGCGCGGTAGGAGGCGCTTTTCAGCTTTTCCTCATTGCCGAGAACGGCATCCACTTCCGGCATTTCGCCGAAGGTGGCGGCTTCCGTTTGCGCCGCGCAACCGGTGACGATGATGCGGGCATGCGGGTTTTCCCGCCGGGCACGACGAATGGCTTGGCGCGCCTGACGCACGGCCTCCCCGGTGACAGCGCAGGTGTTGACGAGCACGGCATTGTTCAGCCCCGCCTTCTCCGCCTCTGCCCGCATGACCTCGGATTCGTAAGTGTTCAGACGGCAGCCGAAGGTGATGACTTCGACACCGCTCACTGCGCCTGCACCTCAGGCTCTGGATCCCGTGTGAAACTGCCAGAAACCGGATCGAGATTGCCCGACCATTCCCACTCGGCCGGTCCCGTCATGATGACGTGATCGTCGGCCCGCCACTCAATGGAAAGTTTGCCGCGATTTGGGCTGGAGGCAACAATGATATCCACCTTGCGTTCAGTTCGGCCTGTGCGCGCACCGGAAACACCTGCGGAACAGGCAGCGGAGCCGCAGGCAAGCGTGAGGCCCGCGCCACGCTCCCAAGTGCGGGTTACCATTTCCGTTGGCGAGATGACCTGTGCCAGCGTGATATTGGCCTTTTCCGGGAACATGGGATGATTCTCGAGCAGAGGACCGAAACGCTCCAGTTCGAATGTCATCGGGTCGCGATCCACCCAGAAGATGGCATGCGGATTGCCCATGGACATGACGGCAGGCGAATGCAGCACGGGATTATCGATCGGTCCGATCTGCAGTTCAATTCGGCTGGTATCGTGGAATTCTTCCGACAGGGGGATCTTGTCCCACTGGAACACCGGCTTGCCCATATCAACGGAAATGGTGCCGTCCTGATGCTCCTGCGCATTCAGAATTCCCGCCAGCGTCTGGAAGGTGAAGGCCTTGCGACCCGTTTCAGCGGAAAGCGCCTGCACCACGCAACGGGTGCCATTGCCGCAGGCCTGCGCCCGCGTGCCATCGCAATTGACGATGTCGATATAGGCATCCGTTCCGGAAAGCTTCGGATCGTGGATCGCCATGATCTGATCGAAGTTCGTGGCCTGATCGGCAGCCAGCGCAATGGCCGCTTCCGGGGTAACGCGATCTTTGCGGCCACGCATATCGACGACCAGGATCTTGTTGCCAAGCCCGTTCATCTTCGCGAATTCTACCGTATCAGCCATCGACGCCACCTTGGTCTTGCGGGCTTTCCTGCATATTGACGCCTATATGGCGGAAATTGACATTTATTTCCAGTCCACCCCGGAAATCGGCACCAGAACAGCGCCGTCAGAACGCGGACACGGCTTCGCGCCCACGCGGCACAGAGTGCCCGTGGTGTGAGGGTCAGTTCGGGCCGTATCGTGTCGGGATACGGGGTATGCGGTCGGGGCGCTGAAAGCTGCCTCGATATGGTAGTAGAAGGTGACACCTCTCAGCGCCCCGTTCAGCGGTTTATGCCCGCGACTTCGGTCTCTCTGCCTGAAATGGCTGCCGGAAAGGGTTTGATACCCCATCGGCTCCCGGTGATCCGGCGGACTTGACCCGACAGACCTTCCCGACACCATTCCCCATGTGTGCCACACAGGCACGCCTGACGCGCCAGTTCGGAGATGAAATGGAGGGTTAGATCCGACGCCCTTCCATTTCCCCCGTGTCGCCAGAGGGAGACCATTTTCCGCGAACCCGGAGGTGAAGGTTTTGCGTCTTGCCCTTCACACCCGCGCCGGCTCCGCATCGCCAGCACGCCTGCTGGTGTAACCGTTGCGGAACGAGGGAATTGAAACATGAGTGCGAGGGGGTGGCGGAGTGAGCGGCGAAAAAATATTGGAGAAGGCGACGATTTTTTTGAACGTCGGTGGGTCGGATCGGATCAAGGCATGTCGATGGGCGATGAAGATCCCCTCCCCAACCCTCCCCACAAGGGGGAGGGAGTCCACTTGCATCCTTGGCAAGCCTCTGTTTTATTTTCATAAATTACCATGACTGCGGCGTACTCAACCTGCTCCCTCCCTCTTGTGGGGAGGGCTGGGGAGGGGATCTTTTTAGCTTCATCATGTGCTGTTTTGCCGACACACAAAAATGCCGGGCTCTTCCGAACCCGGCATTTGATCCATCAGACTGAAGAGTTAGACGCTTACTTCCACTCGCGGATATCGACGAAGTGGCCCTTGATGGCTGCAGCGGCGGCCATGGCAGGCGAAACGAGGTGCGTGCGGCCCTTGTAGCCCTGACGGCCTTCGAAGTTGCGGTTCGAGGTGGAGGCGCAACGCTCACCCGGCTTCAGGCGGTCGTCGTTCATGGCCAGGCACATGGAGCAACCCGGCTCGCGCCATTCGAAACCGGCTTCCTTGAAGATCTTGTCCAGACCTTCGGCTTCCGCCTGTTCCTTCACGATGCCGGAACCCGGAACAATCATGGCGGATACGGTGGACGCCACCTTGTGACCTTCGACAACCTTTGCAGCAGCGCGCAGATCTTCGATACGGCCATTGGTGCAGGAACCGATGAAGACGCGATCGACCGCGATATCGGTGATCTTGGTGCCCGGCTTCAGGCCCATGTAGTCAAGTGCGCGCCACTTGGACGTGCGCTTGGTTTCATCGGCGATATCATCCGGGTTCGGCACGACGCCCTGAACGGAAATAACGTCTTCCGGCGACGAGCCCCAGGACACGATCGGCGGCAGGTTGGCGGCATCGAGAGCGACGACGCGATCGTAATGCGCGCCTTCGTCGGAATGCAGCGTCTTCCAGTAGTCGAGCGCCATGTCCCAGGCCTTGCCCTTCGGCGCGCGCGGCTTGTCCTTGATGTATTCGAACGTGGTTTCGTCCGGCGCGATGAGACCGGCGCGGGCACCGCCTTCAATCGTCATGTTGCAGACCGTCATGCGGCCTTCCATCGAGAGCGAACGGATGGCTTCGCCTGCGAATTCGATAACGTGGCCGGTGCCGCCTGCCGTGCCGATTTCGCCAATGATGGCGAGAATGATATCCTTGGCGGTAACACCAGCCGGCAGCTTGCCATCCACACGCACCAGCATGTTCTTGGCTTTCTTCTGCACCAGCGTCTGTGTGGCGAGAACATGCTCGACTTCCGACGTGCCGATGCCGTGCGCCAAGGCGCCGAAGGCACCATGCGTGGAGGTGTGGCTATCGCCGCAAACGATGGTCATGCCCGGAAGAGTAAAGCCCTGTTCCGGCCCTACGATGTGGACGATGCCCTGACGCTTGTCCTTTTCCGAGTAATATTCGACGCCGAAATCATGGGCGTTCTGGGCCAGCGCTTCCACCTGGATGCGGCTTTCCTCGTTCTGGATGCCGGTGTAGCGATCCATGGTCGTGGGAACGTTGTGGTCTACCACGGCCAGCGTCTTCTCCGGCGCGCGCACCTTGCGGCCCGCCATGCGCAGACCTTCGAATGCCTGCGGGCTCGTCACTTCATGCACGAGGTGACGGTCGATGTAGAGAAGACAGGTGCCGGTTTCATCGGTCGAAACGACGTGATCATCCCAGATCTTGTCATAGAGAGTACGAGGTGCGCTCATGGCTGCCATCCATTTGATTTTGGAAATGAGGGGATATGAATTCGGCAGCATCGGCCACCGACGACGAAGTGTCAGACGCTACGAAGTCGGCTGTTCAGAGCACCGGAAATGCGCGCGAAGAAACGTGCCGGCAGACGCTTGTGGTCCTGCAGCACGATAAACTGGTTCGCGAGACATCCGAATTTCGATCCCATGACCGGTTATCTAGCAGTTTTCGAAGCCGCGGGCAACATGAAGCACGAGCGACAGCGGATGCCGTGTGCTCCTTCTTCCTGGCGAAACTGATAAACAATCTTGTTTCGCGAGGGCTATCCTCTATGTGCAACCGGAAGGCTTGGGAGCCTCTTTCCCTGTTTCGCATTTTCTGGAGGAACCCCGTGGTTTCTGAAAAATCGCTGATCGCGAAGATCACCTGGCGGCTTATGCCCTTTCTCGGTCTTCTGTATCTCATCGCCTATATCGACCGGCAGAACGTGTCATATGCAAAACTGCAGATGGTGGATGCGCTGGGTCTCAGCGAATATGCCTATGGTTTGGGTGCCTCGCTGTTCTTCGTGGGCTATTTCCTGTTCGAGGTGCCGAGCAATCTGTTCCTGAACCGCTTCGGCGCGCGTGTCTGGTTCACCCGCATCATGGTGACCTGGGGTCTCATCACCATTGCGCTCGCCTTCACCCAGAGCCCGACGATGTTCTACATCCTGCGCTTTCTGCTGGGTGTTGCGGAAGCCGGCTTTTTCCCCGGCGTGCTCTATCTGCTGACGCTCTGGTTCCCGAAGGACTATCGCGGCCGCATGGTTGGCCTGTTCATGATCTTCAGCGCCTTTGCCAACGCACTTGGCGCACCGCTGGGCGGAATGCTGCTGGATCTGGATGGTGTGCTGGGGCTGGCCGGATGGGAATGGGTGTTCCTTGCAACCGGTATTCCTGCGGTCATCGCCGGCATCGCGACGTTCCTCTATCTGGACGATACGCCGCAGAGCGCGAAATTTCTGAACGATGCTGAAAAGCAATGGCTGGCTGACCGTCTGGCACAGGAAAATGCAGGCATGGACGAACATGCCGACAATGGCTTCAAGGCGCTGATCAATCCGCGCGTTCTTCTGATGTCGCTCTGCTATATCGGCTTTCCGCTGGCTGCTTACGGGCTCAGCTACTGGCTGCCCACCATCGTGCAGGGCTTCGGCGTCTCCAACACCATGAACGGCGTCATCAACATCATCCCCTGGCTGATCGTGGCATTGGCGCTCTGGATCATTCCTTCCGCGGCGGACAAGACGGAGAACAAGACGCCCTACATCGTCGGTCCAGCCTTCATCGGCGCGATCTGCCTCGCCCTCTCGGCAGTCATTTCAGCCCCGATCCTGCAGTTTGCGCTTCTGTGCATCGCCGCGGCCGGTATCTTTGCCGGACAACCGGTCTTCTGGAGCCTGCCGGGGCGTTTCCTGAAAGGGGCCGGAGCCGCAGCCGGGATCGCCGCCATCAATTCGGTCGGTAACCTCGGCGGCTTCATTGCCCAGAACGTCGTACCCTGGATCAAGGATTCGACGGGAAGCACCATCGCGCCGATGTTCTTCCTCTCCGTTTGCCTGGCACTGGCAGGCGTTCTGGTCATCATCGTCGGGCGTATGCTCTCCGAGCGAAAAGCCGGATAATGGCACTTGCGACCCATGGCTCCGGCATCACCGCATGCCTGAGCCTCTTAAGGACCGATCCTGCGCCTGCCAGTCTTGCGCCTGCATCTGGAACACGAGACTGTCGCGCAGACGGCCTTTCACGACGAAATCGCCCTTGATCTCTTCCGTCTGTCGAAATCCCAGCTTGCGCGCCAAACCTGCAGATTTCGCGTTCAGGCTGTCGCATTTCCAGATGCAGAGCATCTTGCCGAGATCCTGAAAAATGTATTCCAGCAAGGCCTGCACCGCGGCGAAGGCAACGCCCTTGCCGTGAACGTCTGGAGCAAAGAGGACATAGGCTATCTCGACACTCTCTGTCCTGTCGCTGATGTGGATGATGAGAGACATGCCGACCGGCCTCGCGGATGCGGCTTCCCGGACAACGAACGCCAGAAGACCATGACGCCCGGCGAAGCCATCGAGATGCCGAACGTATTCGTCCATCGTTCGAAACGGGCCGTCGCGGAGATAGGTCCAGACCTCTTGCCCGCCGTCTGCGTGAAACAGTGGATAGAGATGTGGCCCATCCCGGCTACCCTCCAGCTGCATGAGTCCGAAAGTGCCGTCAGCCGTTTCCAGCCGTCTCATGCGCTGAGAAAGGAACGGAAGCGGTTGGGCCTGTAATCGCGATGCATGTCATGCTGACGCCCGCGAATGGAGGCAATGACCGCCATGCCGGTCGCTGGAGCCTGGGCAAAGCCGCCTGTATTGTGCCCGCCAACGACGATCAGCTTGTCATCATTTGCCGCTCGCAGGGCCTCGAACACGCCGAGACCCGTGGGCGTCCAGGGTCGAACGCAGTATTTCAGACTGCGATCAAGTGACCCTTCCGCCACGCTCTGCGCGTAGCTTTCCGGAAAATAATGACGGGCAGTATCCCGAATGCCGGAATAGATGCGGCCGAGAAGGTCCTGGTCGATGTTGTAGGGGTCAAAGCCGGTGAAACCGTAGCCGGAACCGATGATCGCGACGCGTTCCCCGTTTTCGTCCAGTGCCACCGTCACATTCGCGTCTTCCACGATATGGCCTTTCCGTGCAAGCTTCAGCGAATTCCTGAGGCCGCCCTCCCGGTCGGGCACGGTGAGCCAGGCACCCAGAACGCCAGCAATCTGGCGATGCGCCGAGGTTCCATGCAAAACGCCGTTGCCGTAGGCGCCCGGCGAAATGACAATGTTTCCCCGGACCACTTCGCCGCTCTCGAGACTGATACCTTCGACAGTTCCGCCTGTTCCTTGCCCGATGGACACCATTCGCGTCTGCCAGTCGAAGGCAACGCCCCCTGTCTCAAGCCGTTCAATCAGCGCCGCAATGAACCGATGGACGTTCACTGTAAATCCATGAACATAGACCCCGCCTGCGATAAGTCCCCCGTCGACGGCCGTCTTGAGGATAGGCTGCTCTTCAGAAATGTCGCTGACGGAAACCGTCCGAATGGTCGCGCCGATCCTGTCCTGCCGTGCGAGCGACGCCTGGAGGTGATCGGCGTCGGAATAAATTCGCAGAATATCGCGCGTCGTCACGCTGTCCGAAAACAGCTCCGGATCTTCCTCCATCCATTGTTCCCAAAGAGATTTGCTTTCACGGCTGAACTTGAAGATGTCCTGATTATAGGACTCAGCCAACCAACTCGGGATTCGCTCGAAATCGTCGATCCAGGTCTTCTCCTCGCCGGACAGGCGCGCAGCGTCACAGACATTCCAGCCATTCTGGGCAACGCTTCGAGAGAATTGCCAGTTCATATCCTGATGGGCATGGCGGCAATTGTAATTATCCATTTCCGACAGCGTGAACATACGGGCATTCGCACCGCCCGAACTGCATCCATAGCGGGTCCAGTCTTCGCCATGTCGAGGATCCGGCGCCGCTTCGACGATGCGCACGGACATGCCGACACGGACGGCGAAATGCGCACTGATCAGGTTGACGAGCCCCGCCCCAACGAAGGTGACGTGCTCACGATTGGATTTTCTGCCCATCGGCACGATGGCATTCACTGGTCTCTGGTCGATCCACTGCTTCTCGATACAGGTCAGAGCTGACATGATACCTTCGGCCTGACGTACCTGAATGTTCAGGCTGGAAGCGATGCACTGTTTTCGCCTCGGCACAGGAGCGGGCTGATCCCTATCCGGCGTGACCGGCAAAGGCGCATTCTCTTCCGCGACGGGCTGCATATTTGTTTCGAAGCCGCCCGTGCCAACGAACACCACCAACCCGCGCGGCTTGTCCCTGGAGCGCCACTCGGAAAGAAAATCGACCGGGAGAAAGCCCGATATCACGAGGGCGCAAACATCGTTTTCCTTTAGAAAACGTTGAAAGCAACGTTTCCCCTTTTTTAAAACGTCTGGCCTGTACAGAATATTGTCCGATAATATTTCATCCAGAAAGCCAGGATCGACATGGCTTAAAATCGCGATCTTCATGGGGATTCTCTAAAAATGAATAATATGAAAAAGAAGAATGCGTCTCCGATCTGATAATCATCAAAATAGTCACGGAGACGCTAAAAAAATCAGGAAAGAACGACGTAGACAGCTGTGCCGATCAACAGGGCGGCCATCGACAGATTGAATGCACGCAGCATTTTCGGATTGGACAGAAGCTTGCGGATTCCGACGCCGAAACCGGCCCAAAGGGAAGAGGACGCAATATTGACCAATGTACAAAGTGAAAAGATTGCAAGTCCGGACGCCAGAATGGGAGTACCTTCCGGCATGAAGATGGTGGCTGTCGTCGTTGCTTTCACCCAAGCCTTGGGATTGATGAACTGGAAAGAAGCCGCATCGAACAGGCTCAAGGGCCGGGGCGGCGCCTGAACGCCGCTTGCGACCTTGGCGCCGACCAGCTTGAGTGCCAGATAGATCAGATAGGCGGCACCTGCCCACTTCAGAACCTGCTGAATGACCGGAAACTCATGAAAGATGAAGCCGAGTCCAAGGCACAACAGAAAGGTCTGGACTGCGCAACCCGAAGCGATGCCTAGGATATGAGGCAAGGTTCGGTTGAAGCCGAAGTTGACGCCCGAAAGAGTGAGCATCACATTGTTTGGCCCCGGCGTGACCGACATGGTCCAGTAGTAGAGGCCAAGGGCCAGATAGGAAATTCCCAGAATTGTCATCAAAATAATCTCTTAACGGAGGTCGCCACAAAATTCCTGGATCCGGATACAGGCGCGCCTGACCTCTTCCAGCGAAGTCGCATAAGAAAGCCTAAAATTGCCGGGCTGACCGAAGGCACTGCCATGAACGGTTGCCACGGCTTTTTCCTCCAGAAGTGCGCTGACGAAATCCTCGTCATTCTGGATCAGACGCCCACCGGCAGTCGTCTTTCCGTAGGTGCGCTCGCAGGAAGGGAAGACGTAGAAGGCGCCTTCCGGCTTCAGGCAGCTCAACAGATTGGCCTGGTTGAGCATGGACGTAATCAGTTGGCGTCGCTCGTCAAAGGCTTCTCGAAACACATCGAGATGGTCCTGCGGACCATTGAGTGCAGCGACGGAGGCCCATTGCGCAATGGAGCTCGTGCCGGATGTCTGCTGTCCCTGGAGCAGGATCATGGCGTCGATCAACTCTTTCGGGCCAGCCGCATAACCGATACGCCAGCCGGTCATGGCATAGGCTTTCGAAACGCCGTTGACCGTCAGCGTACGGTCCAGCAAGGACGGCTCGATCTGTGCCGCCGTGACATACTGGAAGTCGCCATAGACCAGATGTTCGTACATGTCGTCCGTCAGGAGCCAGACATGCGGAAACTCCTTCAGGACATCGGTGATGAGTTTCAGCTCGTCATGGGTATAGGCGGCTCCCGAGGGATTGGATGGTGAGTTCAGAAACACCCATTTCGTGCGGGGCGTAATGGCCTGCCGCAGATCATCCGGCTGGAGCTTGAAATTGTATTCCATGCGCGTCGGTACAGTCACCGGCACGCCTCCGCAAATTGCCACCATTTCGGGATAGGACACCCAGTACGGCGCTGGAATGATGACTTCATCGCCCGGATTCAGGCTGGCTCTCAGCGCATTGTAGATGATGTGCTTGGCACCCGTTCCAACGATGGTCTGGTCAACGCGGTAACTCAGGCCGTTTTCACGTTGGAACTTCGCCACGATCGCCTGACGCAGCTCCGGAATGCCGGCGACCGGCGTATACTTGGTTTCCCCACGCCGGATCGCGTCATGAGCCGCATCCTTGATGTGGTCCGGCGTGTCGAAATCCGGCTCTCCGGTCGACATCGAGATGACATCGACGCCGCTGGATTTCAGAACGCGCGCCATCTGGGTGATGGCAATTGTCGCGGATGGCTTGATCGCAGCAAGCGACCGGGCAACGATTGTCATGTCAATATCCAATTCAAGTAGACAAGAAGAAACGGGACTATTCGGCAATGAGCGGGATGGAATTCAGGTAGGCGATCCAGTCCGCCGGGAGAACGTCTCGACCGGCAAGAAGATGGTTCATATAGCCACGGCGCGGCTTCATGGTGTCGTCGATATTGTTGAAGGCGATGTAGGCCACCGCATCGACCAACTGACCTGAAACGAGTTCTTCGACCTGAACGGAAACACGCTCGTACTGACCGAGTGCCACATTCTCATAGCGATCAAGGATCTCAAGTCCGGCCTCCGGCATCTCGTTGAGCGTGCCGTAGACATGTGCGTCCGCACTGGCTTCGAGATTTGCGGCCCCCGCCCCGATGAAATAGGCGGACGGCTTGTTGAAGGTGAGCCGGTATCCCGTCAGGCGCCCTGCCATTCGACGGGTCGACCGAACGCCCTCAGGATTGAGACGGGCAGTTTCGAGACGTTCGACATCCATATTGGAGCCATAGGCAAAATAGAATGGCATAGCTCCCCCAAGCTATTCGACTTTTCTTTACAATCATTCCGTAAAATACTGATCGAAACTTATCGATAAAAGTATTGAATGCCGTCCCCACGACACAGGCGGCCTATTCCCACAATTTGTAACCGTCGTATACTGACTAAATTTCTTCATATTGTGAGTTTTATTCGTGGCCATAAATCGAAAGCTTCCTCTCGTTGCCCTTCGGGCCTTCGAATCTGCAGCCAGGTGCGGCAGGCATGGCGACGCGGCCGAAGAACTGTCCGTAACCAGCGGAGCGATCAGCAAGCACATCGCGCAATTGGAGACCTTCCTCGGTATCCGGCTATTCGAGGGAAACCGAAACCGCCCCAGGCTGACGGCGGAAGGGCAGGCGTTTGCTACCTCGCTGTCCGACGCCTTCGAGCAAATCGACGCCGCCGTGGCGGCCATTTCGCGCAGGGACACGGGTGTTCTGGATGTTGCCTGCATCGGGACACTGGCCATGCGATGGCTGATCCCGCGGCTCTCCAATTTTTCACAGCTCTATCCAAACTATGATGTCTGCCTCTCGACGGACGGCCAACGGATCAACCGCAGCGTTGATGTCGAGATCCTGATCCTCCCTCCCGACGAGGCCATGGGATCAGAATGTCTTCCCCTGTTCAACGAGTTGGTGGGATTGGTCTTTGCGTCAAACCTTCAGGAGCGGAATATCTCAAACGAGCAAAAGGCGCTCTCGCTCCCGCGCCTTGGAACACAGACACGTCCTCACGCATGGACGGAATGGGGGCGGCTGACGGGCAGGGACTTGGGTCCGACAAGGACGACAAGCCGAATGTTCGATCACTATCATCTGACGATCGAGGCATGCCTCAATGGCCTCGGATCAATGATCGCGCCGCTTCATCTGATCGGAGAAGAGGTTCGATCCGGGAAACTCATCGCTCCGTGGGGATTTGTAGAAAGCGGTTACAGCTATGCCGTTCGATCGGAACGACCGAACCACAGAAAGAATAGCGCCTTCATCCAATGGCTGCAGGACGAGACGGCAAACATGCGCACGCCAATCCAGGAGAATTTTGCTGCGTTGCAAAACTGAATGATTTTGCATAGCTGCATTGCACAATAAATGTTTTCCAAACGATCAAAAATTCAGCATAACGCCCACAGCTGATGCACATGGCGGTCTTCCTCCCAGTTCCGCCGCAGCAGCTGTTCCCCTCTGGAGGTTTTAACCTTCACAACTTTATGGGCCGCGGCTTTCCGCTGGCCCTTTTTTTTGCCCGGAATTCGAAGCGCTGCCTCGCGACAATGGTCTCCTGGCGGCATGTCGTCCGGACCGCGGGCAATAAAAAAGGCGGCCCGAAGACCGCCTTTCGCACAGAATGCCGACTGATCAGTTGTTACGGTTGCCGAGGAACTGCATCAGGAACATGAAGAGGTTGATGAAGTCGAGGTAGAGGGTGAGGGCGCCCATGATTGCCTTGCGGCCAGCCACGGAAGCATCATCACCGACATAGTACATTTCCTTGATCTTCTGCGTGTCATAGGCCGTCAGACCGGCGAAGATCAGTACGCCAATGACGGACACGGCGAAGCCCAGGGCCGAAGAGGCAAGGAAGATGTTGACGACAGAGGCGATGATCAGGCCGAACAGACCCATCATCAGGAACGAGCCCATGGCCGACAGGTCACGCTTCGTCGTGTAGCCGAAGAGGGACAGGGCACCAAAGGAAGCTGCCGTGATGAAGAAGGTCTGCACGATCGACTGGCCTGTGTAGACCAGGAAGATCGACGACAGGGAAAGACCCATCAACGCAGCGTAGATCCAGAATGTCGTCTGTGCCGCGCCAACGCTCATCTTATCGATGCGGAAGCTCAGGAAAAAGACGAGGGCGAGCGGTGCCAGCATCACGACCCAGCGAAGCGGCGAGCCGTAGATTGCCGTTGCGAAGGCGGGGCTGGTGGTGGCAAGCGCGAAGGTGGCATAAGCCGCTATACCGGTGATCGCCAAGCCCAAGGCCATGAGATTGTAGACCTTCAGCATGTAGGAGCGAAGGCCTTCATCAATCATCGCGCCGGACTGCACGCCGCCGCGTACTGCTCGGTTGTCGTAGTTGAAACGGTCAGACATCAGTTTGTCCTCTCAAGCTCCGGTGTTGCTACGGTGTCGGGAACATCCCGGTCGCCGCTGCGGAGCTCAGCAAGCATGATCCAAATATGCGAGCTTAGCCGGAATGGTTCAAGCCCTTTGCGCCCCATTCCGCGAGGTGACAAAAATTTAATCCGCCGATCTTGTCCGTCAAAGCTCTCTCAGAACCGGTGCCGCCTTCTGTCCGAGGATGCGCCAGGTGCCAGCGAGTCCGATGCCGACCGTGAGGACGAGTGCACCGATCACCGTCATGATTGCCACATCCGGCAGGAAAGTTGCTGGCATCTTCATGATGCGGCTGACGACGAACCAGGCGGAAATTCCGCCCGCCACCAGCGCAAAGACCGCGGTTGCGAAGCCAAGGATCATGTATTCGTAACTGAAAGCACGCATCAGCATGGAGCGGGTGCCACCCAGTGTCTTGAGGATGACCGCATCATGGGTTCTGGCCCTGTTACCCGAGGCGAGCGCGCCCGCCAGAACGAGGACGGAGGCGACCAGTGCGACGGCGGCAGCCGCGCGAATGGCGGTGGCCAGCTGACCGAGCAACTGGCTTGCAATATCAAGCGCGTCCTTCACGCGGACAGTGGTGACAGTTGGATAGGCAGTGGTCACGGCGCGCAGGATTTCGCCTTCCTTGGCCGGTGTGGCGGTACTGTCCATCAGGGTCGCCAGCCAGGCATGAGGTGCACCCTTGAAGGTGTTCGGCGAGAAGACCATCACGAAGTTGATGGACAGCGAGCGCCATTCGACCTTGCGGAAATTGGCAATCTTGGCGGTTATGTTGCGGCCCAGAACATTGACGGTGACCGTATCGCCCAGTTTCAGGCCAAGCTCCCTGCCTTCCTCTTCCGAGAAGGAGACGAGCGGTTCGCCGCTATAGTCCTTGTCCCACCAGGTTCCCTCGACAAGGCTGGAGCCTTCTGGCAGGTTCTGGGTATAGGTCAATCCGCGATCGCCGCGCAGCACCCATCGACCGGCAGGCGGCACATTCATCCGGGCAACATCCTGGCCGTTGAAGGCGAGAATCCGCCCGCGCAACATGGGAACCTGAACGATCTTTCCGTCCGGCGCCAATCGCTTGACGGTTTCGACCACGCCCTCCTTCTCATTGCTCTGGATGTCGACGAAGAAGAAGTTCGGCGCATTCTGGGTCATCGCACCGGTCAGCTGGCGGCGCAGATTGCCGTCGATCAGAGCCAGCGTCACGAGGAGCGCCAGACCGAGACCAAGCGACAGCACCACGGACGGCGTGAGAGCGCCGGGGCGATGAATATTGCCGATGGCAAGTCGCAGGGCAGGTGAGTTGACACGAGGGCTGCGGCGGGCAAGTGCGGAGATGGCTGCTGCAACAAGTCGCAACAGGACGAAGGCACCGGCAACAGCGGCAAGAAAGATCACGGCAATGCGGCGGTCGTCTGCGGCAAAAATCGCCAGGGCCGCAAGACCGCCGAGCGCGACGGCTGCTGCCAGAAGATAGGGCCAGGACGGCAATCTGGTCTGGTCGAAGCTCTGTTCGCGGAAAAGTGCAGTGGCAGGCACTTCACGGGCATGGCCAAGCGGCAGGACCGCAAAGGCAAAGGTCGTCAGCAGGCCGAAGGCGGCGGCCAGCGCGAGCGCTCCGGGATAGAGGGTGGCGTCGGCGGAAATCGGCAGAAATTCGCGAAGGAAGCCGAAAGCCGCAAAGGGAGCGACCGCACCAAGCGCCAGACCGATGATCACGCCCAGCGAGCCAATCAGCATGATCTGGAACAGGTAGATGAGGGTTACGACAAAAGCAGGGGCGCCAAGGCACTTGAAGGTGGCGATGCTGGTCCGCTTTGAATCCAGAAATGCGCGCACGGCATTGGCAACGCCCACACCGCCAACGATGAGCGCTGTCAGGCCCACCAATGTCAGGAACTGCGAGAACCGGTCGACATTCTCCGTCAGTGACGGTGCGGCGCGATCGGCGGTGCGGATGGACCAGCCCGCTGCCGGGAACTCGCGGTTGGCACGCGCCCCCAGCGTGTTGCGGATCGACGGATCATTCAGCTTGATCTTGTAGGCGTGCTCGACCAGGCTCCCGGTCTGGATAAGGCCCGATGCCTGCAGCGCTTCCTGCGACAGAAGAAGGCGCGGCGCGAAGCCGAAACCTTCAGACAGGGCATCCGGCTCGGTGACCAGAATGCCTGAAATGCGCAGTCGAACACTGCCGAGCAGTAGTTCGTCGCCCACTTTCACGTTCAGCCGCTCCAGCAGAAGCGGCGCAGCCAAGGCCCCGAAGCTTCCATTAGCGCTGGCGAGGAGGTCTTTCAGCGGGGCCTTCGGTTCGGTTTCAACGGTGCCGTAGAGCGGATAGGCGCCATCGACGGCCTTTGCCTCGACAAGAGCCTGCTGAGAACCGTCCGGCATCCGAGCCATGGATCGAAGGCCAGTGGAGAGAGCAACCTGTCCGAGGCTTTCGAGGAAGGCGCGCTCCTGATCATTGGCGAGACGATTGTTGAGCTCAAACCGGATATCGCCTGCCAGCAAGGTTTGGCCCTGACTGGCAATGGCATCGGTAATGCCACGGGATACCGAATTCACCGCAGCAATCGCGCCTGTGCCGAGAGCAATGCAGGCGAGAAAAATGTAGAAGCCCGACAGGCCGCCGCGCAATTCGCGCAAGGCGAGTTTCAACGCAATGGAAAAGCGAGGGAGTTTTGCCGCAGTCATGCAAATGCCGCCACAGGCTTGGAGGGTTCCCGGCTGTCGCCTGCAATCTCGCCCGAGCGGACGCGGATCTGACGAGAGCAACGGGCGGCGAGCGCATTGTCATGGGTCACCAGCAGCAGCGTCATCTTGCGTTCCGTCTGCTTGGAGAAAAGAAGGTCCGCAATCTGCTTGCCGGTTTCCGTATCCAGGTTGCCTGTCGGCTCATCGGCGATGAGAACGGCCGGTGAGGGCGCCAAGGCACGGGCGATCGCCACACGCTGCTGTTCACCACCGGAAAGCTGCCCTGGATAATGGTTCAGCCGCTCACCGAGACCGACGGCCGTCAACTCTCGCCTGGCAATATCGAAGGGATTGGAAACATTGGCCAGTTCCAGCGGCACGGCGACGTTTTCAAGCGCCGTCATATTGGCAATGAGATGGAACGACTGGAAGACGATACCGATGTTGCGGCCTCGGAAATCCGCCAGCGCATCCTCTCCGAGATTGTGAAGCGGCGTGTTGCGAATGTGAATCTCGCCGGAATCAAGCCGCTCAAGACCCGCAAGGACCATCAGAAGCGTCGATTTTCCCGATCCAGAAGGGCCAACGATACCAACGGCTTCACCCTCATCAATCTTGAGGTCGATCCCTTTCAGAACGTGGACCGAGGCGGCAGCACTGCCCAGGGTCAAATCGGCCTTCTTCAATTCGATGATGGTGTTGCTCACGAAAATCGGTCCTATATCGAGGCGGAAAAATCTTATTCAGCAGGATTTGTCGCCTCGCGGCAACCTGACCAATCTAGGAAGTGGGTTCATGAAATTCAAAGCGGCTTTGCTTCACGTGATTGTCATCGTCTCGACCGTTCTCGGCGGGCTCGGCTCTGCGCGGGCAGAAAGCCTGCAGATCGTGGGTTTCGGCGATAGCCTGATGGCCGGTTATCAACTGCCCCAGACTGAGTCCTACACCGCACAGCTTGAGGCGGCATTGAAGGCAAAGGGGATCGACGTCACAATAACCAATGCCGGTGTGTCCGGCGACACCACATCGGCAGGTCTTGCGCGGCTCGACTGGTCTATCCCGGACGGCACACAGGGTGTGATCCTCGAGCTGGGTGCCAATGATGCCCTGCGCGGTATCTCGCCGGACCAGACCGAGAAGAATCTCGATGCCATGCTTGCGCGGCTGAAGGAGCGCAATATTCCGGTGGTTCTGGCCGGCATGCTGGCGCCGCCAAACCTTGGCAAGGACTATCAGGATCGCTTCAACAGCATCTATCCGCGGCTGTCACAGAAATATGGCGTGCCGCTTTATCCTTTCTTCCTGGATGGAGTCGTGACGCAGGCAAATCTTCAGCTGGAGGATGGCATGCATCCCAATGCAAAAGGGATTGCTGTCATGGTCGAGCGCAGTCTTCCTACCATTGAAAGTTTTATAAAATCGCTTCCCGCCCACAGGTGATTTTTGCAGGGCAAAAAAAGCGGCTTGCACGGAACGCAATTGCGTGTTCCGCTGTTGATACTGCATTAGATTCGAGGAGGTTCGCGTATGCCGAGACTTTTCACCGCCCTCGAAATCCCGCGCCATATTGCCCTCAGCCTCTCCCTGCTGAGGGGCGGATTGCCCGGAGCGCGCTGGATCGATGTCGATAACTACCACATCACCTTGCGCTTCATCGGCGACGTCGACGGACGGACTGCCGATGAGATCGTCGATCGTCTGGATCGTATAGATCGCGAGGAATTCCAGCTGACGTTGACGGGAATTGGTGCGTTCGGATCGAAGAAGCCGCATTCGATCTGGGCTGGCGTCTCTCCATCTCCGGAACTTCAGGCCTTGCAAGGCGAGATCGACCGCATCTGCATGCGCGTGGGGCTTGCGCCGGATCCGCGCAAGTTTACGCCGCATGTGACGCTGGCACGCCTGAAAAACTCCCGGCTGGACGATGTAGTCCAGTACCTGTCAGGGCGCGGAAACTTTCATACAATGTCATTCACCGTTCCGCGTTTCGTGCTGATGTCGTCCAAGGAATCGGTTGGCGGCGGGCCTTATCTGACGGAAGAGGTTTTTCCGCTTCAGGAAAGTCTGGCATCCTACGCGGCTGGTGAACTGGCCAGCGAAAGCAGCGTGTACTGATCGATGGCCAGATCGCGGCTGACACCGGAAGCTATCGAAACGGCACTTGCCTCCCTGTCTGGCTGGAAGCTGCGGGAGGACGGGCTCGCTATCTCCAAGACCTTCAAATTTCGCAATTTCGTGGAAGCTTTCGGCTTCATGGCCCAAAGCGCGCTGGTTGCCGAAAAGCTCGATCATCATCCTGAATGGTTCAACGTCTACTCGCGTGTGGATGTGACGCTCACCACCCATGATGCCCAGGGCGTGACGGAGCTGGACGTGAAATTGGCTCAGGCCATGGAGCAGGCCGGCATGCACCGGATTTGAATGCCGGGATGGGCGAACCCATATAGGAGGCACTTGCAAGGCTTCAGCGGAGATCACGATGGACGATGTCAAGATTGGCGAGATTCTGCTTCCCGGTGACGAAGCGACACAAACCAAACGGGAAAAGTCCGTCCGCTCGAAGTTCTGGCCAACAATGAAGCGTGCCGCCCGCTATGTTCCGTTTAGCCGTGATATGGTTGCTGCCTATTATTGTGCAACGGATCCGGCAACGCCCACGCGTGTTCGTGGTGTCTTGCTTGCAGCCCTCGGCTACTTCGTCCTCCCCATCGATGTCGTGCCGGATTTCCTGGCGGTGGTCGGCTTTACGGACGATGTGGCTGTTCTGGCGGCCGCTTTCCGGATGATACAGACGCACATCAAGGATCGTCATTATGAGGCCGCCGATGAGGCTCTCGCCGCCGATCCCGCCATGGCTGAGGCGACGACATCAGACGGCTCCAGACCCTGACGAAGGTTCCATTTTCGGCGTCGTTCGTGCTGCCGGTTCATGATGTCAAATTCCTGCCCTAATCATCGCATCTTTCGTAAGCGGGAGAGATTACGGGACATAATGGAGGCAAATGCCTCGGTTTGGTTCGTGATCAGCCTTTCGAGCCGGGATAGCTGTTTTTATTGAAGGCGGCGTTGACGGTTTGGTAACCAGAATTAAGTCAAAGTCTAACTGATCGCGACCCCTGAGGCCCGGCCATGTCGTGCGGTCGGCCTTTCATCAGAACACTGGCAGGACAACATGTTTCTTAAGAAGATCGCCATCGCGTCGACTCTCTTGCTCGCTGGCGCAAGTGTCGCTGCAGCGCAGGCACCGTCTCCGACGCGTATCCAGCAATTCAAGGCCTGGGGCGCCTATTCCTACAAGTCCGGCAATTCCACCGTCTGCTATGTCTTGTCCGTTCCGACATCGAAGGAGCCGGCAAGTGTTGATCATGGCGATATCTTCTTCATCATCTCCCAGCGTCCGGGTCAGAACATTTCCTACGAGCCGCAGGCCATGATGGGCTATCCCCTCAAGGCGGACTCCAAGGTGAATGTCACGATCGACAAGAAGAACTTCGTGATGTTCGTGAAGGACAAGGCTGCCTGGGTGGAGAATGCTGCCGAAGAGCCCGCCCTCGTGGCTGCCATGAAGACCGGCTCCAACATGACCGTCAAGGCGACCTCGCTGCGTGGAACAGGCACCAGCTATTCCTATTCGCTGGCAGGCCTTTCCCAGGCGCTCAAGCAGATCGAAACCTGCAAGTAAGCCTCTATTCCTGTTTTTTGCTTTAAGGCCGGTTGTTCCGGCCTTTTTGCGTTGGGGGTGACGAATGGTCAAAACAGTGCTAAAGCGCGGCCCTGCGAGCCAATCTGCGGGGGTTCTTGTGAATTCCCATTGCGCGGAGCGGAACTCGTTCGCATTTCACACACGACATCGGGTCACGCAATGCGTCTGGCTGCGCATCTGGCAGGCTGGCCGCAACCGGGTTATGATTTGGCCCGCTCGAATAGGATTTTTGGAATGACTGTTTCCAACGTGATGGCAGTTGCGGATCTCGTGAAGGCACCGCTGGTGGCGAACCCGGATCTTCTCTCCGGCAAACCCTCTCTGGTCGGCCTCACGCGTGATCAGCTTGCAGACGCCTTGCGGGAAAAGGGTGTGCCGGACAAGCAGGTGCGCATGCGTGTGAGCCAGCTCTGGCACTGGCTTTACATTCGCGGCGTTTCCGATTTCGATGCAATGACCAATGTCGCCAAGGACATGCGCGAGATGCTGAAGCAGCATTTCACCATTGCGCGTCCCGAAGTGGTCGAAGAGCAGGTTTCCAATGATGGCACGCGCAAGTGGCTGCTGCGTTTTCCGCCGCGCGGCGCTGGCCGTCCGGTCGAAGTCGAGACCGTCTATATCCCTGAAGAAGGTCGCGGCACGCTGTGCATTTCCAGCCAGGTTGGTTGTTCGCTGACCTGTTCCTTCTGTCACACGGGGACTCAGCGGCTGGTTCGCAACCTGACATCGGAAGAAATTCTTTCCCAGCTATTGCTGGCGCGAGATCGTCTGGGCGATTTTCCGGGCGCTGATACGCCACCGGGCGCCTTCGTACCAACGGGGGATCGTAAGGTCACCAACATCGTCATGATGGGCATGGGCGAGCCGCTCTACAATTTCGAGCATGTGAAAAACGCGCTGCTGATCGCATCCGATGGAGACGGCCTCTCGCTCTCCAAGCGCCGCATTACGCTTTCGACCTCGGGCGTCGTTCCGGAAATCTATCGCACCGGTGATGAGATCGGCGTGATGCTCGCCATCTCTCTTCATGCCGTGCGCGACGAGTTGCGCGACATGCTGGTGCCGATCAACAAGAAGTATCCGCTGAAGGAGTTGATCGAAGCCTGCCGCAACTATCCCGGCCTTTCCAATGCGCGCCGTATCACGTTCGAATATGTGATGCTGAAGGACGTCAACGACAGTCTCGAAGATGCCAAGGAACTGATCAAGCTGCTGAAGGGTGTTCCGGCAAAGATCAACCTCATTCCCTTCAACCCCTGGCCGGGCACCAATTACCAGTGCTCCGACTGGGCGACGATCGAGAAGTTCGCCGATTTCATCAATCAGGCCGGTTATGCTTCACCGATCCGTACGCCGCGTGGTCGCGATATCCTTGCGGCCTGCGGACAGCTGAAGTCCGAATCGGAACGCATGCGCAAGACGGAGCGGCTTGCCTTCGAGGCCATGATGATTGCCGGTCATGGCGAAGACGACGATTGATTGTAGGAAATTGCTGTAGCTATTTCTAATGTGCTCCTTCTTGAGGCGTACTGCGGCAAATTTGTGCAGATATCGCGCAAAGGTGAGGTGAAACCGCTTTCCTCCGGTTGTCTTGCGGCCTAAAAGACAGCCGCAATGACAACAACCGGAGGACAACCATGCGCCGCCTGATCCTGGCTCTTGCAGCCGCAACTGCTTTTATCCTTCCCGCCCATGCGGAAAATGTGACCGTTGCCGTGACTGCCATCGTCGAGCATCCGGCGCTTGATGCCGCTCGTGATGGCGTGAAGCAGGCTCTTGCGGAAGCGGGTTACAAGGAAGGCGAGAACCTCAAGTTCGTCTATCAGTCGGCACAGGGCAATCCTGGAACGGCTGCGCAGATCGCACGCCAGTTCGTGGGCGATGCTCCCAATGTCATCGTGCCGATTTCCACACCGTCCGCGCAGGCGGTCGTCGGGGCAACGCGTGATATTCCGATCGTCTTTACAGCCGTTTCGGATCCGGTTGGTGCTCAGCTGGTCAAGGACATGGAAAAGCCGGGTCGTAACGTGACAGGTCTTTCCGACATGCTGCCGGTTGCCGATCATCTGGCGCTGATCAAGGAAATTACGCCAAACGCGAAGACGATTGGCTATATCTACAATTCCGCCGAAGCCAACTCCGTTTCGACACTTGCTGCGTTGAAGGCTGCTGCTGAAAAGTCCGGCCTGAAGGTTGTGGAATCGGTTGCGACCAAATCTGCCGAAGTGCAGGGCGCAACGCGTGCGCTGGTTGGCAAGGCGGATGTGATCTACGTGCCGACCGATAACACCATAGTCTCCGCGTTCGAAGCGGCCGCCGGCGTTGCCGCAGAAGCGAAGCTTCCGCTCTATGCCGCCGATACGGATTCCGTGGCCCGTGGCGCCATTGCTGCTCTCGGCTTCAATTACTTCGATGTCGGCAAGCAGACGGGCGCCATCGTCGTGAAGGTTCTGAAGGGCGAAAAGCCGGGTAACATTCCGGCCAAGGTTGCTGTTGGTACCGATCTCGTTCTCAACAAGAAGGCTGCCAGTGCAATCGGGGTCACCTTCCCGGAAAGTGCCACCAAGCGCGCGACCAAGATCATCGAATAATTGACCTCAGAGGAGGCTTTGGGTCATTACCCGAGGCCTCCTCCTCCTGCCCATCAAGGACTTGACTGTGAGCCAAATTGCATTCTGGGGCGCTGTCGAACTGGGCCTCGTCTTCGCCTTCGTTGCGATCGGGGTTTATCTCGCCTTCCGCATTCTCGATTTTCCGGACCTCACCGTGGACGGATCCTTTCCGCTCGGTGCCGCTGTTGCTGCGGTGCTGATCATCAGCGGTCTCGACCCGTGGCTTTCGACTGCGGTTGCCATGGTGGCCGGTGCGGCTGCCGGTCTGGTGACGGCCACATTGAATGTGCGCTTCAAGATCCTGAACCTGCTCGCCTCGATCCTGACGATGATTGCGCTGTTTTCCGTGAATTTGCGTGTGATGGGCAAACCGAATGTCGCGCTGCTGAACCAGGATACGATGCTCTCGCCCTTTTTCGGGCAGGGCGTGCCGGAATATCTCGTGCGTCCCATCTTTGTCGGGCTGCTGGTTATCGTGGCGGTGGTCCTCGTTTGGCGGTTTCTGGAAAGCGATGCTGGCCTTGCCATGCGGGCGACAGGGGCCAATTCCCGGATGGCGCGGGCGCAGGGTGTAAACACCGGCGGCCAGATCTATCTCGGCATGGCGCTCTCCAATGCGCTCGTCGCTCTCGGCGGCGCGCTGTTTGCGCAGACCAATGGCTTTGCCGATGTAACTTCGGGTGTCGGAACGATCGTCGTCGGTCTCGCTGCCGTCATCATCGGTGAGACGCTGCTCGGTGCCCGTGGCATTCTTCTGGCGCTGATTGGCTGTGTCTTTGGCTCCATCGCCTATCGTCTGGCCATACAGCTTGCGCTGTCCAGCGATGCGCTGGGTCTGAAAGCCTCCGATCTCAATTTTGTCACGGCCGTGCTGGTTGCCATCGCCCTCATTCTGCCGCGCCTGCGTCGCTCGGGAGGTGCCGCATGATTTCGCTCAGTGATATCCAGGTGGTGTTCGGTCGCGGCACGCCACTGCAAAAGCAGGCGTTGAAGAAGATCGATCTGACGATCGAAACCGGTTCCTTCGTGACCGTGATCGGATCGAATGGTGCCGGCAAATCGACGCTGCTGGGCGTGCTGGCGGGCGATGTTCTGCCAACGGCAGGCCGGGTGACGATCGGCAATGTGGATGTGAGCCGCAAGCCGACGGCAGCGCGTGCCGGACAGGTGGCGCGCGTGTTTCAGGATCCCTTGGCCGGCAGCTGCGGCGCGTTGACCATCGAGGAAAATCTGGCGCTGGCGGCGGCGCGTGGCAAGGTGCGAGGCCTGATGCCTGCGCTCGGCTCGAAGCGGCGGGAATTCTTCAAGGAGCGCATTGCTTCGCTCAATCTGGGGCTCGAAAATCGGCTGAAGGACCGCATGGATCTTCTGTCCGGCGGGCAGCGTCAGGCGGTATCGCTCGTCATGGCGACGCTTGCCGGGTCAGACGTGCTGCTGCTAGATGAGCACACGGCGGCGCTCGATCCCGGAATGGCGGAATTCGTCATGCAGTTGACGGATCAGGTGGTCACAGAACGCAAACTGACGACGCTGATGGTGACGCATTCCATGCGTCAGGCGCTGGATTACGGTGACCGCACTGTAATGCTGCATGGCGGCGAAATTGTTCTCGATGTGTCTGGAGACAGTCGCAAGGATCTTCAGGTGGAAGATCTGATCGAGATGTTCCGCAAGATCCGTGGCCAGAAGCTGGACGACGACGAACTGCTGATTGGATAAGGCGGCGAGGCGGGTCTTCCGCCTTCCTATCCCTTTCTCGTCACTTAGCCCTTATCCTCACTTTGCCTGTGTCATGAAGATCTTGAGAGCAAAGACCGAAAATACACCGGCAAAGGTGTAATCTATGCCGCGCAGGATCTTCGGATTGGCCTGCAGCCATTTTGCCAGACGGTCGGCGGCAAAAATCACCAGAACGTTGATGGGGCTACCCACGAAGATGAAGAAGAAGCCGAGGAAAATCAGCTTCTGCGTTACCGCCGGATCCCCTGCCGTCACGAATTGCGGAAGGAAGGTCATGAAGAAGATGATGACCTTCGGGTTCAGCAGATTGACCCAGAGACCTGTCGAGATATTGCTCCAGACGGATGTCTTTTCGCCTTCGACGGCCTCCACCTTCAGGTTCGAGCCATAGCGAACGGCCTGTATGGCGAGCCACAGCAGATAGGCTGCGCCGCCTGTCTTGAGCAGAAAGAAGGCTGTTGGCGAAGCGGTGATGAGCGCCGAAACGCCGAAGGCGACCAGCAGCGTATGGATCATGATGCCGATGGTCGTTCCAAGCACCACATAAAGTGCGCGCTTGCTGCCTTGGGAAAGCGCGCGACTGATGGACAGTGTCATGTCCGGACCGGGCGTGATGGCCAGCAGCAGGCACATTCCGGTAAATGTGATCAGGGTGGCGGCGCTGGGCAGAAAATCCATGGGGGTGGGCCTCGGAACAGTGATTGTTCCGAAGCTTTATCCTGCCTTGCCTAATTTGCCAATCAGCGCTTGGCGATGAAGGCGCTTGCCGCTTCAGCGTGGTCCTTGTGCCAGCGCGACAAGGGCGGGCGGTTTTCGATGATATCGCCTGCGGCCCAGGCAATCCGGCGCTCGTCTGTCGGACGGTCCACGTCGTTATCCGGGCAGAGAATGTAGAAGTCGCCGCGTTCTATGCTTCTCAGCATGAAGTCGACGGTCTGTTCCGGCGTCCATGCACCTGAGGGTTTCTCCGTGCGGCCGTTTGCTGTCAGGCCGGTGTAGACAAAGCCCGGAATGAGTAGGTGCGCCTCGACATGGCAGCCTTCGGTGTTGCGCAGCTCATGCTGAAGCGCCTCGGTAAACGCCTTCACGCCTGCCTTTGCCACGTTATAGGCCGGGTCGCCGGGTGGCGTGGTGATGCCCTGTTTCGAGCCGGTGTTGATGATCACCGCCGGGTCGTTATGCGCCATCATGTCGTTGGCGAAAATCCGGGTTCCATGAATGACGCCCATCAGGTTGACGGCAAAAACGCTATCCCAATTGGCCTGTGGCCCGAACAGGCTGCTGCCCGGCTGAATGCCTGCATTGTTCATGAGGACATGGACGCGTCCGAACCGCTGGATGACAGCCCGTTCCAGGGATTCGAGCTGTTCCGGCTTCGACACGTCGGTCGCGATTGCCACGACATCGGCCTCGCCGCCTTCGGCCAGAGCCTGCACATCTCGGCAGGCTTCATCGAGTTTGTCGCCCTCCAGATCTGCCAGCACGACACACAAACCGTTTCGTGCAAACTCCTTGGCCGCAGCAAGGCCGATGCCGGAGGCGGCACCGGTGATGACGGCCACATGGCCCTTCGCAAATGCAGGATGTTGAATGCTCATGGTGATCCTCTTCGAACGATAGGGTCGGCAAAGGCATATGGGGCCTTTACGTGTCGTTTCAACGGAACGAGCGAAGTTCCGGCCATCTGGCTGCCTGCACTTGAACCGCGCCGTAAACTCGCTAAAAGTGCCGCCATTCAAAACCTGAAGGCGGATTTGCCGGTCAAACCGCCCCCTCCAGACGGAAGTTTTCGATATGGCACTCCCGAAAGACGTGAAGAAAGTCGTCCTTGCCTATTCCGGCGGTCTCGACACCTCGATCATCCTGAAATGGCTCCAGACGGAGCTTGGCGCTGAAGTCGTGACCTTTACGGCCGATCTCGGTCAGGGCGAAGAGCTTGAGCCTGCGCGCAAGAAGGCTGAGATGCTGGGCATCAAGGAAATCTTCATCGAGGATGTGCGCGAAGAATTCGTCCGTGACTTCGTCTTCCCAATGTTCCGCGCCAATGCCGTTTATGAAGGCGTTTATCTGCTCGGCACGTCTATCGCCCGCCCGCTGATCTCGAAGCACCTGATCGATATTGCCAAGAAGACTGGCGCCGATGCAATCGCGCATGGCGCGACCGGCAAGGGCAATGACCAGGTCCGTTTCGAGCTTTCGGCCTACGCGCTGAACCCGGATATCAAGATCATCGCGCCATGGCGCGACTGGACCTTCAAGAGCCGTACAGATCTCTTGAACTTCGCTGAACAGCACCAGATCCCGGTTGCCAAGGACAAGAAGGGTGAGGCACCGTTTTCTGTCGACGCCAACCTCCTGCACTCGTCCTCCGAAGGCAAGGTTCTGGAAGACCCGGCACAGGAAGCGCCGGAATACGTGCATATGCGCACGATTTCGCCGGAAGCGGCGCCCGATCAGGCAACCACCATCAAGATCGGCTTCCGCAAGGGTGATGCCTGCTCGATCAACGGTGTGGAGATGAGTCCGGCAACGCTTCTGAAGACGTTGAACGATTACGGCCGCGACAACGGCATCGGCCGTCTCGATCTGGTCGAAAACCGCTTCGTCGGCATGAAGAGCCGTGGCGTTTACGAGACCCCCGGCGGCACGATCCTGCTGTCGGCCCATCGTGCGATCGAATCGATCACGCTCGACCGGGGTGCAGCGCACCTGAAGGATGAGATCATGCCGCGTTACGCGGAGCTGATCTATTACGGCTTCTGGTTCTCGCCGGAGCGCGAAATGCTGCAGGCTCTGATCGACAAGAGCCAGGAGCATGTGGAAGGCGAAGTGACGCTGAAGCTCTACAAGGGCAATGTCATGGTTATCGGTCGCGAGTCGGCCAAGTCGCTTTATTCCGACAAGCTCGTGACCTTCGAAGACGATCAGGGCGCTTATGACCAGAAGGATGCGGCGGGCTTCATCAAGCTCAATGCTCTGCGTCTTCGCACGCTGGCCAAGCGCAATCTCGGCAAGTAACGCCTGCATCTCGCGAGAATCTTTAACCCGCCTTCAGTGTTGGAGGCGGGTTTTTCTATGCCTTCTGGTGCTTCAGAAGATAGGTCAGCCAGAGGAATGCGGCGCAGGCCATGATTTCCATGGCAGGGATAATGATCCCAAACGCCGTCAGAGGATCGCCCAAGGATGCGGCGAGAAAACCGCCCACGAAGCCGCCCGCCATCTGCAGAAAGCCAGTCAGGGCGGAGGCGGACCCGGCAATATGAGGGAAGGGCGCCATTCCGACTGTCACGACATAGGGCGATACGAGCGCCAGCCCGAAGGCGCAGATCGCGACCGGCCCCATGATCGACAGGAAAAACGGCTCAAGCCACGCGACCGAAAGCGCCATGACAATTGCGCCGATGCCGCAAAGCGTAATCCCCACTCTCGCACAGACAAGATTGCCCAGTCTGGCAGACAGCATCTTCAGCGTGATCGAGCCAAGCAGGAAGAAGCCGGACTGCATGAGCATGCCTATCCCAAACTGGGTCGGTGTCAGCCCTACGCGGTTGATCAGGATGAAGGCCAGCATGGTCGCTTGTGCGTAAAGCGCGCCGATGGTGCCGCTGAGAACGAGAGAGGTTGCAAGGAAGATCGGCTTTCGAGCCACTTCCGCATAGTTCACGATCAACTGTTTCGGTTCCAGCCGTGAGGGGTCCGGGACGACCGTTTCCTTCAGCAGGAAAAAGGTACAGGCTGTCGCTACCACGCCGAAGGCGATCATCAGGACGAAAACGGCATGCCAATCGAAGGCGGCGAGCGCAAGGCCTCCGAGTGTCGGGCCAAGGGCCGGACCTATGGCCAGGAAGATGCCGATCATGTTGAGAATACGTGCCGCATTGGCGCCCGTATAGAGATCGCGAACAATTGCCCGACCAATCACGACGCCTACCGAGGCGCCAATTCCTTGCACGAGGCGTGCAACGAGGATCGCCTCCACCGTTGGCGCGACGAAGGCGAGCGCAGAGCCGATCAGATAGATCGCCAGAAAGATCAGCGTTGCCGTTCGACGGCCAAGCGCATCCGACAGCGGGCCTGCCACGAGTTGTGCGACGGCAAAGCCGCCAAAGAAGAGCGACAGGCTGAGTTTGATCGCGGCTTCCGTCGTGCCGAAAGCCTGCACGAGTTGCGGCATGGCGGGCGTATAGATGGCCATGGAAATCGGCCCGAGCGTGGTCAGAAGCGCGCCGACGAATGTCACGCGCCGTTCGCTCATCACGGCAGTGGGCCTTGTGATATCCTGCATGTCAGGCTGATTTCGCCTCTTCCACCGAATTGGCAAGTTCGCCCTGCAAATTGGTGATCACCATTTGAAGCGCGCGCTTCAGGGCCGATGTTTCCTGAGCATCCAATCCCTGTGTTGCCTGGGTCAGCAGATGATCGAGCTCTTCTTCCAACGCTGCGATCAAGGGCTGCGAGCGCTCGGTCAGCGTGACGCGCTTGGCGCGCCGATCGGTCGGGTCTGTCTGCCGTTCGATGAAGCCGAGGTTCTGCAAACGATCAAGAAACGAGCAGACGGTCATGGGTTCTACGCCCATGCGCTGTGCCAGATCCATCTGGCGACAGGCCTGCATGGCATGCAGGTTGAGGATCGTCCTTGCTTCGCCAGCCGTAATGCCCAAGCCCGCTTCTGCGATACGGCGTTCGAACGCGAGCCTCAACCAGCGTGCACTGTCGATCAACAGGAAGCCCAAACCGTGAATGCCGATACTGTCTGTCATGCCCTGACCCGCGATAATAAGCATGACTTAATATCACCAATAGGGATTATATGACAGCCGCTGGCCGAAAGAAGTTCAGGAATTCAGAAATTTAAGGACGGAGGTCAGCGTTGCCGCCTTTTCATCATCGCCCAGCGAAATGGCCAGTTCGCGTTGATCCGTGTAATAGGCCGCGAAGTCGAACTCCGTGTCATCGGTCACAGACGAGAGGTCGAGAACGTTTCCAGCAGTATCGGAAATCTGCATTGGCAGTTCTTGCGCCAGCGCGATGTAGGTATCCTGGTCTATATCGCCCGATACGTATCGCTGAAGGGCGACTTCCCGAAGCAGGCGCGGTGCTATGGCGGAATAATCCAGTGCCTTCTCGTCAACGGCAGGCACCTCGAAAGCAGGTGTTGCTTCCGAGGGTACGGAGAACTGCGGTTTTTCTGCCCTGGCGTCACGGGTTTGATCGCGATGAAACAAACCGCTCGACCAGTGAAGGGAAGTGATTTCCACGTCGGCCATATCCATCATCATTTGGATAGCATGCCGCACACTAGCGCCAGTTACGAATCGGTCAACTGTCAATAATTAGTTAATATTTCTTCTATTCCTTGTTGTTTCGCTTCCCAGAATCGCCATTTTGGCGAGGATGATGGCATGCTCCACAAGAAGGAAATCGATCGATGACTATGGCTTCGCAAATCAACCCGGCTCTTGTCGAATGGAGCGGTCCGAACGGTCTGCCACGCTTCGAGAGTGTACGGGACGAAGACTTCGGACAGGCCTTCGATGCTGCGTTGAAACTGCATGATGCTGAAATCGATTCGATCGCAAACAATACAGAGGCGGCAAGTTTCTCGAATACGATCAAGGCGCTTGAGATTGCGGGCGACGAGCTGTCGCGCGTATCGGCGCTGTTCTGGAACCGCGCCGGCGCTCATACCAATGATGCGATCCAGGCCCTGGAGCGGGAGATCGCGCCGAAGATGTCCCGGCACTATTCGCGCATCGCCATGAACGAGGGCCTGTTTCGCCGCGTCGACAGCCTTTGGGAAAAGCGCCAGGAGCTTGGCCTGACCGTCGAGGAAATGCGCGTCCTGGAACGCCACTGGAAAGGTTTCGTGCGCGCCGGTGCCAAGCTTTCGCGCGAACAGCAGGAGCGTCTGGCTTCCATCAATGAGACGTTGGCGGGCCTTGGCGCGCAGTTCGGCCAGAATGTTCTGGGCGACGAGAAGGATTGGTCGCTGGTTCTGACCGATGAGCAGGATCTGGCCGGTCTTCCGGGTTTCCTGAAAGATGCGATGTCGGCTGCCGCCCGCGAGCGGAGCGCGCCTGAAGGTGCCTATGCGGTGACGCTGTCGCGTTCGATCATCGAGCCATTCCTGACGTTTTCCAGCCGCCGCGACCTTCGCGAGAAGGCGTTTCATGCCTGGGTGAAGCGTGGCGAGAATGGTGGCGAGCGGGATAATGTCGCTATCGTCCGGCAGGTGCTGGCGCTTCGGCTCGAAAAGGCCAAGCTGCTGGGTTACGAGAATTTCGCCGCCTACAAGCTGGATGATACGATGGCGAAGACGCCCGCCAATGTGAACAATCTGCTCATGAAGGTGTGGGCCAAAGCGCGTTCCAAGGCTTCAGAAGAAGAGGCGTCGCTGCAAGGGCTTATGGCGGAAGATGGCATCAACGGGAAGGTTCAGCCCTGGGACTGGCGCTATTATGCGGAGAAGCTGCGCGAGCGGATGTTCGATTTTTCCGAATCGGAACTGAAGCCCTATCTGCAGCTCGAAAAGATCATCGAAGCCTGCTTTGACGTTGCGCATCGCCTGTTCGGCATCACCATCACCGAAACGAAGGGCATCGCCGCCTATCATCCAGACGTGCGTGTCTTCGAGGTTCGCGATGCGGAGGGAACATTGAAGGCGATGTTCCTTGGCGATTACTTCGCTCGCTCCTCGAAGCGCTCGGGTGCGTGGATGAGTTCGTTCCAGAGCCAGCACAAGCTGCCTCTGAAGAATGGTGCCGAGGGCGAACTGCCGATCATCTATAATGTCTGCAACTTCGCAAAACCCGCGCCCGGCAAGCCCGCGCTGCTTTCGCTGGATGATGCACGCACATTGTTCCACGAATTCGGCCATGGTCTGCATGGCATGCTGTCGGACGTGACCTATCCTTCCGTTTCGGGCACGGGTGTCTCGCGCGACTTCGTCGAGCTTCCATCGCAGCTCTACGAACACTGGCTGACGGTGCCGGAGATTCTCACCCGCTATGCCGTTCATTACGAGACCGGTGAACCCATGCCAAAGGCGCTGCTGGACAAGGTGCTGGCGGCTCGCACCTTCAATGCCGGGTTCAATACGGTCGAATTCACCTCGTCGGCCCTGGTGGACATGGCCTTCCATACGCGTGGAGCGGTAGACGATCCGATGAAGGTGCAGGCTCAGATTCTTTCGGAAATCGGCATGCCGTCCTCGATCGTCATGCGCCATGCGACGCCGCACTTCCAGCATGTCTTTTCTGGCGACGGCTATTCGGCTGGCTATTATTCCTACATGTGGTCGGAAGTGCTGGATGCGGATGCCTTTGCGGCCTTCGAGGAGACAGGCAATGCGTTTGATCCCGTCATGGCGCGCAAGCTGAAGAACAACATCTATTCCGTTGGTGGCTCCATCGATCCGGAAGAGGCTTACAAGGCATTCCGCGGCAAGCTTCCGGATCCCGAGGCCATGCTGAAGAAGAAGGGCCTTGCCATGGTGGGAGAACTTTCTGGCAGCGACGCCTGAGGCATCGTAATAGCGTTTCCGGGGCGGAGTTCGATCTCCGTCACGGAAACATCAACAAACCTTCATTTAGGCATGATGAATCTGACACGTGCGCATGGTGGGTTCCGGTCAGCGAGTTTTCGTACCGACCGCTTCCATCCATCGAGCTCCAGGAGAGTTTCATGCGCAACACACTCGGACAGGTGTCACGCCGTTCCTTCCTCGTTTCCACAGCTGCAACCGGCCTTGTCGCGGGTTCCGGTCTTGCTGTTCCGTTCTACGCCCGTAGCGCCGACCGCCCAACCTTTACCCATGGCGTTCAGTCGGGCGATGTCGATATGTCATCCGGCATGATCTGGACCCGTGTCGATCGTCCGTCGCGCATCATGATGGAATATTCGACCACCGAGAGCTTCAAGAACCCGGTGCGACTTGCGCCGATGGATGCGCTGGCCGAGACGGATTTTGCCGTGAAGCGCCTGCTGGCCGACCTGCCGTCCGATCAGGACATTTTCTATCGTTTCGTTGCAGCCGACCTTGCTCACATAAACAGCGTCTCCGAGCCGATCACTGGACGTTTCCGCACGGCGCCGGCTTCGCGCCGTTCCGTGCGCTTCGTCTGGTCGGGCGATACGGCCGGTCAGGGCTGGGGTATCGACGAGACGGGCATGAAGACCTATGCGACGATGGCGCGGCATCAGCCGGATTTCTTCATCCATTCGGGCGATACGATCTATGCCGATGGCCCGATGAAGGATGAGGTCGCCTTCAAGGACGGGACCACATGGAAAAACACGGTGCTGATCGACGAAAAGCGCAAGGTGGCAGAGACGCTGGACGAATACCGCGCCCAGTGGAAATACAACATGATGGACCGGCATGTGCGGGAGCTTTCCGCCGTCTGTCCGACCTTCTACCAGTGGGACGATCATGAAGTCGTCAACAACTGGTCATCCAGCAAGAACCTGATGGCGGATGACCGCTACAAGGAAAAATCCGTTTCCCTGCTGACGGCGCGCGCCGCCCGTGCTTTCCACGAAATGTCGCCCATCCGCTATACGCCCGCCGAACCGGGCCGGGTCTATCGCAAGATCGCCTATGGGCCGCTGGTCGATGTCTTTTTCCTTGATATGCGCAGCTATCGCGGTTCGAACCATGACGGCATGGAGACGGAGCAGACGCCGGAATCGCGCATTCTGGGCGAGCAGCAGGTGGCCTGGCTGAAGCAGGAGCTTTCCGCCTCCAAGGCCACGTGGAAGATCATAGCGGCTGACATGCCGCTCGGTGTCATCGTCTGGGACGATTTTGCCAATCGCAAGGGTACGGAAGCGGTTGCCCAGGGCGACAATGGCGCGCCGAAGGGCCGCGAACTGGAGATCGCCGATCTGCTCCGCTTCATCAAGACGGCGGGGATTTACAACACCGTGTGGCTGACGGCGGATGTGCACTACACCGCAGCCCACTATTACAATCCCGACAAGGCCAAGTTCCAGGACTTCGAACCCTTCTGGGAATTCATTTCCGGTCCGTTGCATGCGGGAACATTCGGCCCGAACGACCTCGACATGACGTTTGGTCCTGAGCTGAAGTTCATCAAGGCACCGACCGCCGAACAGGGACAGAACCTGCCGCCATCCGCCGGTCTGCAGTTCTTTGGCCTTGTGGACGTGGACGGCCAGACCGAGCAATTGACCGTGCGGCTGATGGACCGTGACGACGTGGAACTCTACAAGGTGACGCTCGATCCGGTTCGCAGGGCATGATTTAAGCGGGTTGACGGGCTGGAATTAACTGTTCCGGTCCCGCCCCCTTTCGCGTTTGCGAAAAACAGGCTATGAGCGCGCCAACGAAAATTGGCGCGTTCTCATTATTGATGGTTCAAGCGCCGCAGCTTCAGAGATTTTTGATATGGCACTACGCAACATCGCGATCATCGCGCACGTTGACCATGGGAAAACGACCCTCGTCGACGAACTCCTGAAACAGTCGGGCTCCTTCCGTGAAAACCAGCGCGTTGCAGAACGCGTGATGGACAGCAACGACCTGGAAAAAGAGCGCGGCATCACGATTCTTGCCAAGGCGACCTCTGTCGAGTGGAAGGGTGTTCGCATCAACATCGTCGACACCCCCGGCCACGCCGACTTTGGCGGTGAAGTCGAGCGTATTCTCTCGATGGTGGACGGCGCAATCGTGCTGGTCGACAGCTCCGAAGGCCCGATGCCGCAGACGAAGTTCGTTGTCTCCAAGGCTCTGAAGGTTGGTCTTCGCCCGATCGTGGCGATCAACAAGATCGACCGTCCGGACGGCCGCCATGAAGAAGTCATCAACGAAGTGTTCGACCTGTTCGCCAACCTGGACGCAACGGACGAGCAGCTCGACTTCCCGATTCTCTACGGTTCGGGCCGCGATGGCTGGATGAACTTCAATCCGGAAGGCCCGAAGGATGAGGGTCTCGCACCGCTTCTCGATCTCGTGCTGAAGCACGTGCCGGAGCCGACCGTCGAAGAAGGCCCGTTCCGCATGATCGGCACGATCCTGGAAGCCAACAACTTCCTCGGCCGTATCATCACCGGCCGTATCGCGTCGGGTTCCATCAAGCCGAACCAGGCTGTGAAGGTTCTGGGTCAGGACGGCAAGACGATCGAAACCGGTCGTATTTCTAAGATCCTCGCCTTCCGTGGTATCGAGCGCACGGCAATCGACGAAGCCCATGCGGGCGATATCGTGGCCATCGCCGGTCTTTCCAAGGGAACTGTTGCCGACACGTTCTGCGATCCGTCCGTGACGGAAGCCATGACGGCCCAGCCAATCGATCCGCCTACCGTCACCATGTCCTTCATCGTCAATGACAGCCCACTGGCTGGCACGGAAGGCGACAAGGTGACGAGCCGCGTCATCCGCGACCGTCTGTTGAAGGAAGCCGAAGGCAACGTCGCCCTGAAGATCGAAGAAGCCGAAGGCAAGGATTCCTTCTTCGTGTCCGGCCGCGGCGAATTGCAGCTCGCGGTTCTCATCGAAACCATGCGTCGTGAAGGCTTCGAACTGGCCGTGTCGCGTCCGCGCGTCGTCATGCACAAGGACGAAACAACCGGTGAAACGATGGAGCCGATCGAAGAAGTCGTTATCGACGTCGACGAAGAGCATTCCGGCGTGGTTGTGCAGAAGATGTCCGAGCGCAAGGCCGAAATGACAGAACTGCGCCCCTCCGGTGGCAACCGCATCCGCCTGAAATTCCTGGCACCGACCCGTGGTCTTATCGGCTACCAGTCGGAACTGCTGACGGATACGCGTGGTACCGCGATCATGAACCGCCTGTTCCACAGCTACCAGCCGTTCAAGGGTGCCATTGCTGGCCGCAACAACGGTGTTCTTCTGTCGAACGGTTCCGGTGAAGCGGTTGCCTACGCCATGTTCAACCTGGAAGATCGCGGCCCGATGATCATCGAGCCGGGTGAAAAGGTGTATCAGGGCATGATCATCGGCATTCACTCCCGCGACAACGATCTGGAAGTGAACGTACTGAAGGGCAAGCAGCTGACCAACATCCGCGCTGCCGGCAAGGACGAAGCCGTCAAGCTCACGCCGCCGATCCGCATGACGCTGGACCGCGCGCTGTCCTGGATCCAGGACGACGAGTTGATGGAAGTGACGCCAAAGTCGATCCGTCTGCGCAAGATGTATCTCGATCCGAATGATCGCAAGCGTTTCGAGAAGCAGAAGATCGCCTGATCGATTTCGACAGGTTTGAATTGTGGAAGGGCTTCGGTATCAACCGGGGCCCTTTTTCGTGGGCAGTGGTCGCTCCCGTCTTGTGGGGAAGGTTAAGAATGCGTTAACTTCATGAGGCACGGATGAGGCGTGCGGCGCACCTGGATTGCGTCAGACATGAGTGAGCACGGTCATGAAGACACTAACCATCGACGTCCGACGCGCAGAACCCAACGATGCGACAGCGGTTTCCGAGGTTCACCGGGAAGCGTGGTCTCAAGCCTATGCAGGCCTCATTCCGCACAGACAGTTGACGGAGATGCTGGAGCGTCGAGGTGAAGCCTGGTGGCGTCGGGCGACACGGGGACCGGCAACGCTGCTGGTGCTGGACGTTGCCGGTACGATTGCAGGCTATGCAACGGTTGGTCTCAATCGCGCACGGGCGCTGCCGCAGGACGGGGAAATCTACGAAATCTATCTGCGTCCTGAGTTTCAGGGTATCGGCATGGGCCGCAAGCTGTTCGGCGAGTCCTGCCGTCTTCTGCGCTCGCTGGGCTGCAAGGGTCTCGTGGTCTGGTGCCTTGAAGACAGCGAGCACGCCGTGCGTTTCTTCCGTCGGCACGGAGGCCAGGATATGGTCGAAGGCATGGAAGGTTTTGGCGAGGTGAACCTGCGAAAGCTGGGCTTCGTCTGGTCCTGACACTGCAGCGGTTCAAAGCCGCTTCTTCGCACATGGTCGTGTTGCAATGCGGCGGTTTTCCCAGTATCGAGGCGTCACTATTCAACGCACTCGGGGAGAACCATGCGTATCGATGCGATCAAGATCGGCAAGAACCCGCCGGACGACGTGAATGTCATCGTAGAAGTGCCAGTCGGCGGCCATCCCATCAAGTATGAGATGGACAAGGATGCAGGCGCTTTGATCGTTGACCGCTTCCTTTACACCCCGATGACCTATCCGGGGAACTACGGCTTCGTGCCGCATACGCTGTCTGAAGATGGCGATCCGGTGGACGTTCTCATCTGCAACACACGTCCGCTGATCCCGGGCTGCGTGATCAATGTTCGCCCGATCGGCGTCATGATCATGGAAGACGATGGCGGCAAGGATGAGAAGATCATTGCCGTGCCGGTGCCGAAGCTGACCCGCCGTTATGACAAGATCGAAAACTACACCGATCTGCCGGAAATCACGCTGAAGCAGATCGAACACTTCTTCGAGCACTACAAGGATCTGGAGCCCGGCAAGTGGGTGAAGATCGGTGGCTGGCAGGATGTGACGGTTGCCAAGCGGCTGATCGTCGAAGCGATCGAGCGTTACAACGTACAGAAGTGATCAGTCAGCCAGACGGCTCTTGATCTTGCTTTGCAAATCCTCCGGGTCGCCTTCGATCCGGAGGATTTTTTTGCGCGATGTTTCGCCGGAAATGAATGAGATCGAGGATTTCGGAACACGAAGCCATTTGGCAAGCAGCTGGACCAGCGCCTTGTTGGCCTTGCCATCTTCCGGGACCGAAGTCACGCGGGCGCGCAGCCAGCATTCGCCATCATCGCCGGTCTCTCGCCCCTCGACGGCATCGCGCGAGGCATTGGGCGTCAGCCTCACACTCAGCCGAATGTGGTCAGCATAGGCACTGACCGGATGGCCTGCGTCGCTCACCGAATGAACATCGGAGCGATGGATGTCCAGAGCAGCGAGCGGAGGAAGAAGATGATGAGCAGCAGGATCACCGGCGAGATATCGATACCGCCGAGGTTCGGCATGAAGCGACGAATGGGGCGCAAAGCCGGTTCGGTCAGGTTATACAGCATCGTTCCGATGGTATTGACGACCTGGTTGCTCGAATTGATGACGTTGAACGCAAACAGCCACGAGAAGATGGCACTGAGGATCAGGACCCAGGTATAAAGGTTCAAAGCCAGATCGATGGTCTGAAACAGCGCGAGCATTCATATCTCCATTTCTCGGTTGACAGACATTTAGCTATTGACGACTTAAGCCACAAGGGCTGACCCTCGGCCCATTGCGAATCATAGTGAACGGCGTTCCGTTTCTGTCGGGAGCGTTGCGAAAGCCAAGCATCCATGTCCATTACCGCCTCAGCTGATCGCTTTGCCGCATTCCGGCATTCCGCCTATGCGCGCTTCTTCTTCTCGCGTTTTTTGGCAGCCTTTGCGATCCAGATCGTCAGCGTATCCGTCGGCTGGCAGATGTATGATGTGACCGGCAATGCTCTCTATCTCGGGCTCATCGGCCTTTTTCAGTTCTTGCCGTCGCTTTTGCTGATCCTCGTGACGGGCTCCGTGGCCGATCGCTACAACAGACGCGCCATCGTCGCGATCTGCCTCGGGATTGGTGGTTTATGCACGGCGGCCTTGCTGGGCTTGACCCTGACGCATAGTTTCTCGCCCTGGCCTGTTTTCGGGATCCTGGTGGTTTTCGGCATAGAGCGCGCCTTCATGGGGCCCGCCGTACAGTCGCTCGCGCCGAACCTTGTGCCGGAGGCGGACCTGCCCAACGCGATTGCCTGGAACTCTTCCTCCTGGCAGACGGCCTCGATCCTTGGGCCTGTCGCTGGAGGTTTGCTTTACGGTGTCAGCCCGGTTGCCGCTTACAGCGTCGCTCTCTTCTTCATGGCGGCAGGAATGGTGCTGATCATCAGCATCCCGAAGCCGAACCAGCGCACGGCGTCGAAGGCGGTCAGCTGGAACACGATCCTTGCAGGTTTCCGCTTCATCTTCAGCGAAAAGGTGGTGCTGGGGGCGATATCGCTCGATCTGTTTGCGGTTCTGCTGGGCGGTGCTGTTGCTCTCATGCCAGTGTTCGCCCGGGATATTCTGGCGCTCGGACCATGGGGTCTAGGCTTGCTGCGCGCAGCTCCCGGCATCGGGGCGCTTGTTGTCGCCGTGCTTCTGGCTGCCTATCCGATCCGTCACCATGCGGGCCTGCTGATGTTTGTCGGCGTCGGACTGTTCGGGGCAGGGACCATTGTATTCGGTTTGTCGCAAGTCGCCTGGCTCTCGATCGCCGCGCTGATGCTGATGGGTGCGTCGGACATGATCTCAGTCTATGTGCGTGAGAGCCTCATCATGCTGTGGACGCCGGATGAGGTGCGCGGCCGGGTGAACGCCGTGAACATGGTCTTTGTCGGTGCGTCGAACGAGCTTGGCGAATTCCGTGCGGGCACAATGGCGCATTTGATCGGCGCTGTCCCGGCGGTCGTGGTCGGCGGTTTCGGAACTCTGGCGGTTGCCATTATCTGGGCGATCGGCTTCCCGAAACTGCGTCGGATCGATAATCTCGATGCGCCGAGCGATCGATAGCGCCTATACGCTTTCCAGGTTCGGTTTGACGGGCTGCGCCGTCTCAAAAGCTGGCTTGTCGAAGACGAGATCGAGAAAATTCCAAAGCCATGCGCGTAACGGTGCATCGAAGATCATCCGGCCTTCCAGATGCTCCCGGCCTTGTTGCGCATTGGGCATGGTGAAGCGCGATGCGCCGCGCACCACCCAGCTGTGCATCATGGCCCGTGTCAGTTCTGCGTGGAACTGGACGCCCCAGGCATTTTCGCCATAGCGGATGGCCTGATGCGGATAAGCATCGCCCTCTGCCAGAAGCTTGACCCCGCGTGGGACATCGAAACCTTCTCGATGGAAATGGTATACCATGGATGGCCAGTCCATCAGCAGGCGGCCATGCGCCGTGGGGCGGATGGGATACCAGCCGATCTCGGTCATGCCTTCCCGGTCCGGACCAACATTTCCGCCCAGGTTTTTCACCATCATCTGTGCGCCGAGACAGATTCCGAGATAGGGCTTGTTTTCTTTCAGGGGAACCGAGATCCAGTCGATCTCTGTCTTCACAAAAGGTTCCGGATCGTTGGCGCTCATCGGGCCGCCGAAGATGACCGCGCCTGCGTGACCTGCTAGGGTATCGGGTAGCGGATCACCGAGGACTGGTCGGCGAATGTCAAGCGGGTAGCCCTTTTCCGTCAGCATCTGGCCGACGCGACCGGGAGAAGAGCGTTCCTGATGCAGAACGACGAGAATGGGTTGCTTTTCAGTTCGACGGTTAGGCACCATCAGCATCGACGACCAATCCTTAATCTCCTCCCGCATCCTTTCCTACCGTCCGAGCCGCCACTTTCTGCCGCTCCGTTACTCTATCCCGCGCCGAAACCCCCAGAAGATCGGCAATACGCCAGATCACATGGTCCTCCATCTCGCTGCGCTCGCCATCGGCATAGACCAGATCCCAGAGGGCTCCGATCAGTGCGACGCATTCGTCGGGATTTAGATGTCGCTTAAGATCGGAGGTAAAACGATAATAGTCAACCGCTTCCGACCCTGCGGAGCGCCCTGCTTCCATCAGGCTATCGAGATGCGACTTGTCCAGCTGGTAGCGTTCGCGCAGCATATCTTCCAGGCGCAGCTTCTCCTTGTCTGAAATGGAGCCATCGGCCTCCATCACCTGAAAGCAGAGGGCTGCGAAGGCCACGCGCGGATCGTCCGGAGAGTAGGCATCATCCGGACGCCCAACGCCGAGTTCCTGAAAAAATTCCTGAATTCGCTCGAACATCAGCATGGTCAAAACAGCCGCAGTCTGGTTGCGCTTGAAGTGGAAGCCGTCTCATCCTTGACGCCTGGATCATCTGGCGGACGACCGTTGAACGGATCCGGCGCCTTTATCTCTTCCACGGGTGGGGTCGAGGGCTTTGAATGGGCGGGACTTGCGGCGGAAGGCTGGATGACCTCCAGTTTGACCGGCTTTTGTGGTGCCGGCTTGATGGCTGAAGATACCGTCGACGGTTCGGGTTCAGGTGCCTGCTCCCCTGTGCTCGATTGAGCGATGACCGGCGGAAGATTTGCGATGGCCGTTTCGGCAGCAACCGTGCCTTCCTCGACCGGACCTTCGAGCTGTCCGAAGGGCCGCTTCCATTCGAACGCATCAAGCCTTCCTGTCACGGGCGAGACCGGCAGCCAATGGTCCGATACAAAACCATCTGCCACCCAGGCCTGGTCGCGCGGGGCGCGAACCGCCTGCGCCATCCAGTGGCGAATGCGGCCCTGATCACCGGTTTCTGCATCTTCGATATCGGCCAGAAGCAGATAGATGCCTTCTCTCGGATCCATGCGAAGTGCTGCTTGCGCCTTCTCACGCGCAAGTTTGAAATCCTGTTTGTCCAGCGCGGCTTGCGCCATGATCAGAAGCGATTCCGGGTTGTTGGGTTTGAGCTTTTCCAGCCGTTCGGCGCGCAACATGCGATCCGCCGCACTGTCGCCGGGACGGGCGCGGAGATAGAGCATGCCCACATCCGGGTGGGGTTGGTGTTTCCACAGACCCTCAAGGACATTTGCAGCCTTGCGCAGATTGTCTTCCCGAAGATAAGCCTTGGCGGCGATAATGCCCGCCGGAACAAGATCCTTCGCGAGCTTCAAAGCGGCATTTGCATCGTCTTTTGCCCCCTTTGGGTCACCTTCGAGCCGTTCCGTGGCGCGGGCGGTGAGAAGCACGGCCTTCAGACGGTCTGCCCGCTTCCGCTCGATGACATTGGCCACCTTCTGCTGGTCGAGCAGGCGAATGGCCTCTTCCCATCGCGCAGACTGCGAGCGGTATTCGAGGGTCGCCTCAGCGGCCCAGGGCAGATAGGGGGCATTCTCGACGGCTGCTTCCGCGTATTGCCGTGCTGCTTCGTTGGCGCCCAGCCGACGCGCTTCCATGTAAAGGCCGCGCAGACCCAGTTCCCGCGTTTCGGGATCATCGGCCATTCGCTCGAACTTTTCGCGGGCTTCCTCGTGACGACCCTCGATGAGCGCCGTCTGCGCTTCCAGCAGGTGAATGAGCGGCTCCTGATCCGCCCGCAACAGGCCACGGGCGCGAGCGGTCATCTTGCGCGCCAGAAGCGCGTTGCCAGCACCGGCGGCAATAAGGCCGGTCGAGAGCGCCTGATAGCCGCGATCCCGCTTGCGCGCACGGAAGAAGCGGCGCACCGAATGCGGAGAGGTCCAGATTGTCTGGATCAGCCACCAGACGAACATGACCGCGCCGATGAGTGCAACTAGCGCCGTGGCGGCAACCATGATGCTGGTCTCGATCAACTGGTCCTGCCAGGTGATGGCAATCAGGCCGGGGCGATCTGCCAGCCAGGAAAAGCCCCAACCGAGGGCAAGAGTAACGATCGCGAAGATAAACAGACGGATCATTCAGATGCTCCTCAACCGTTCGAACCACTGGCAGCCATGGCACGCGTCAGCGTCCCGGCAGCGAGTTCATCCACGTCTATGCGCGCATCGAGTGCCTGTTTGTAGGCTGAGGCTGCCTGCTTTGCTGCATCCGGCAGGCCGTTGAACTCCGCTGCTGCAGCCTTCAGGTCGCCATTCTTGATGCGCTCTTCCATGCGGGCCACGCGCGCTTCCGGCGTATCGCCGTCGACATCTCCAACCGGACGAACCTTCACTACGCGCATGGCGCTCGACATCAGGCGCGCTGCTATGCCTTCCTCAGCGGCGGGCTGGTGAATGGCATCGATCATGGCATTTGCAGCGGCAGGAAAGCGGCGGACCAGATCGGCGCGAGTCGGTACACCCTTGTCCGCGTAGGCTTGCAGTTTCGAGGCTGCCGGATCGTCGGTTGCCACGCTCGCAAAGGTATCGAGTTCAGCCTTGAACGAGCCGCCTCTGTCCGTTGCGGCCTTCAGCCCTGCCGCAGCCAGTGCGCGGGCAATGGCCTGCTCCCGGCCCGGCTGGGTGATCCGCTGTTCAAGCGCCTGCATGCGCTGGCCAAGCTTGGCGCTGTTATCGCCCATGGCGGCACTGGCGGATTTTGCCGCGGCCAGATCTCGCTGCAGGCTTTCCACCTGTTGGGCAAGCTCAGCATTTCCGCCACCGTTCTTTTCAAGTGCCGCAATGCGCGCGGTCAGATCTGCCGGAGGCTTGGCGGTCTGGAGAGCGGCGACCTGTTGACGCAATTGGTCGATAGCCGCTGCATCGCCACGCCCTTGCGGGCCGAGACCGGGAATAATGCCCGCATACTGCATGCTTCCGGCAAGCAGAAGCGCAACAAGACCGCCTGCAATGCCAGCGGCGATCATGGCAGATGTGGAGGGTGATTTTTTCGAGGTCTCGCCTGCGTGATTGGAAGCCAGAGGCGCAGTCGTCGACGATGCTGGCGACACAGGAGCCTCAGGCTGTGTTTCCGCTGCCTGACTGAAGGGCGACGGATTTTGCTCGGAGGAGGCGATGTCCGCAGGCTTCAGCGTGTCATTCAATGTCGCTGGCGCGCCGGCGGAAGAGGCCGGATCGGCTTCTGACCCGAGTTTGGCCGGTGGTGCGTCGGGAGCGGTTGCTTCGCCTGATGCCGGAGCGCTTTGTGCGGGCGCATCGTCTGCTGCCGACGTGGTTTGCGTGATGGCGTCGGCGGTCGCATGGTCGGCCACGGGGTCGACCGGTGTGCTCGCAGTCGGCTCGTCCGTGTCATTGGCGCGCACGGGTTCGGCGATGATGCCCTTGTCCTCGGCCGCCAGATCAAGTGTGACTGGGGTCTTTCCCGAACGGGAGCGGCGGGGCGGCTTATCCGAAACCATGGCAACCTCTTCTAGAACTGTTCCAGCTCAAAACTAGTCAGCCGGATGGATGATGGAAAGGGGCTCGAGGGATTTTGGTTCCGGTTGTTCAAGAAAGGAGAGCGAACAGCGCCTCTTCCGTTGGCTGGCTGGCAACCGAAACCTTCATTTTCGTCGCTTCGCCAAGGCTGCGGGCAACTTTACCGCTGAGGCATAGGGCGCGGCAGTTTTGCCAGAAGTCAGGATTATCCCTAACCAATGGTTGCTCCATGAACAGCCGCGCTGCTTCGCCGGAATACAGAAGCACCGCATCGGGAGCTGTTTCCAGCACTTGCACCTCAGAACGTATCCAGACAAGCGGTAGCATCTCATAACAGACGGTGGTGGAGAAGCGGATGCCCGCAGCGGTGAGGCCCCGTTCAAGATCCGGTGAACGCGGATGCCCTGCCAGATAGAGAAGATCCTGACGGTCGAGGTCAATCAGCAGACGGGCAAGCCCTTCGCCGGTGCCATCTGCCACCCGGACGGTGCAAAATCCGGCGTGACGCACCTCGTCTGCCGTTGCAGAGCCAACCGCAAACACCGGAACATCGAGATATGCAGAAAGGTCGAGTTTGGAAATCGCCCGCACCGCTTCAGCGCTGGTGACGACCAGTGCAGAATGGGGGCGGCCAAGCGCTTTTTCTGCGTCTTCAGGCAGATGACGCGGGCGTGTGAGCGGCAGGATGAGAGGTTGATGACCAAGCTTGTGCAGTCTTTCTGCCGTGCGTTCAGCACTCTGCCGTGGTCGGGTCACCAATACCCGCATATCGGACTACACCCAGCCTTCGAAGAAACCTGTGCCAGCCGCTTCCCGCACCGTCGTTCCGGCCTTCACGCCGATGGTGCCCGCATCGATGCGCGGACCTTCCATCTGAACAGCGTGCTCTTTCGTGCCATCCGGTGTCAGGATCAGGCCGGAGAACTTCAGGTTATCGCCATCGCAAACCGCATAGCCGGCGATGGGTGTGCGGCAGGAGCCATCCAGTGCGGCGAGAAAGGCGCGTTCGCAGGAAACGGCATCCCAGGTGGGGCGATGATTGATCGCGTCGAGCAGTTCCAGCACACGCCGGTCGCCGATGCGGCTTTCGATGCAGATCGCGCCTTGCGCCGGTGCTGGCGGAAATTCGGCCGGGTCCATCAATTCGGTGGCAACATCCGGCATGGACAGACGATTCAATCCGGCGAGTGCCAGAAGCGTGGCATCCACCTGACCTTCCTCCAGCTTGCGCAGGCGCGTTTCCACCAGGCCGCGGAAGATGATGACCGAGATATCCGGACGGCGGCGGCGAATGAGGGCCTGGCGGCGCAGCGACGATGAGCCGATGGTTGCACCTTCTGGCAGTTCCATCAGCGTCGGTGCCGTGCGACCGATGAAGGCATCGCGAAAATCCTCGCGCGGCAGATAGGCCGAGATCTCAAGCCCGGGAGGCAGAAGCGTCGGCATGTCCTTGGAGGAGTGCACGGCAAAATCCAGCTCCCCGGTCAGGAGTTGTGCCTCCAGTTCCTCGGTGAACAGACCTTTGCCGCCGACTTCCGCCAGCGACCGGTCGGTGATGCGGTCACCCTTGGTGGAGAGAACGACGATCTCAAACATCTCTTCCGGCAGGTTGTGCGCAGCCATCAGGCGGGCGCGCGTTTCGGAAGCCTGTGCAAGTGCCAGCGGGCTGCCGCGGGTGCCAATGCGGAAAGGTTTTGTTTGCATCTGTCGTCATCCATTGTTACGCGATAGCTTCGTAAACGGGTTTCGCCCGCATCGCAATTCATCCAAAGACGTCTGGCCTTTATGACACGCCCTCTTCGCATTCTCGGCATCGAAACAAGCTGCGATGAGACAGCTGCTTCCATTGTGGTGCGCCATGAGGACGGGCGCGGCGAGATTATCTCCGATGTCGTTTTGTCGCAGCTGGAAGAGCACAGCGCTTTCGGAGGCGTGGTGCCTGAAATCGCGGCGCGTGCTCATGTCGAGGCTCTTGATGGCCTGATCGAGGAAGCTCTCTCCCGCGCAGGTATCAAACTGTCAGATGTGGATGCGGTTGCAGCGACGGCCGGTCCGGGCCTTATCGGCGGACTTCTGGTGGGGCTGATGACCGGCAAAGCGATTGCCATGTCAGCCAACAAGCCACTCTATGCGGTCAACCATCTGGAAGGCCACGCGTTGACGGCACGTCTGACGGATGGTCTCGGTTTTCCCTATCTGATGCTGCTCGTCTCCGGCGGTCACACCCAACTCGTGCTGGTGAAGGGCGTTGGCGATTACGAGCGCTGGGGCACGACGATTGATGATGCCTTGGGCGAAGCCTTCGACAAGACGGCCAAGCTTCTTGGTCTTCCCTATCCCGGCGGTCCAGCGGTGGAGAAAGCAGCACGCACCGGCGATGCCACGCGATTCGATTTTCCGCGTCCTCTGGTCGGGGAAGCGCGGCTCGATTTTTCGTTTTCGGGTCTGAAGACGGCGGTGCGGCAGGCGGCAACCGCCATCCAGCCACTGACTGAGCAGGATATCGCCGATATCTGCGCCTCCTTCCAACGCGCCATCTCACGAACCTTGAAGGACCGGATCGGACGTGGGCTTGCGCGCTTTCGCGAGCGTTCTCCCGCGCTTTCCGAGCCTTCGCTTGTGGTGGCGGGCGGCGTGGCGGCCAATCAGGTTATCCGATCCACGCTGCAGGATCTGTGCAACGAGCATCGCTTTGCCTTCATCGCGCCGCCATTGAACCTGTGTACCGATAATGCCGCCATGATTGCCTGGGCCGGGTTGGAACGTATGGCAGCGGGTCTTCCCGCCGATCCGATTTCTGTTGCTCCGCGCTCTCGCTGGCCACTCGACAATGAAGCGGCCGCCCTCATCGGGTCCGGCAAGCGGGGAGCAAAGGCATGAGCGAACGGGAAAACATCGTCGTCGTCGGGGCAGGAAGCTTCGGGACGGCGCTGGCAACGGTTGTGGCGCTGGAAGGCCGCGTGCCGGTGACGCTGATCGGGCGGGATCCATCCCTGATGGCGGATCTGCGCAATGATCGAGTCCACAATGCAGCGCTTCCCGGCGTGCCGCTGCCAGATAATCTTGTCTTTTCCGCTGAGCCCGATGCGCTGGAAGAGGCAAGCATCGTGCTGTTTGCAATGCCCTCCCAGGCGCATGCGGATGCGGCACGCCACTATGGGCCCTACATCCGGTCCGAGACCATCATCGTGTCCTGTGCTAAAGGGATCGAGCGTTCTTCGGGGCGTTTGCTGACAGAGGTGCTGGGCCATGAATTGCCGCATCACTCGGCTGCCGTTCTCTCCGGTCCAGGCTTTGCGGCGGATATTGCCCGCGGTCTGCCGACTGCAATGGCCGTCGCTGCCGCCGATCTTTCGATCGCGGAGCGATTGGCGCGGGTTATCTCCGGTCGCACCTTCCGGCTCTATGCCTCTGCCGATCCGATTGGCGTTCAATTGGGTGGGGCGCTCAAGAACGTGCTGGCGATTGCCTGCGGCATTGCAGAGGGAGCGGGCCTGGGTGAATCGGCGAGAGCCGCGCTCATCTCGCGAGGGCTTGCGGAAATGTCCCGCCTTGCGGAAGCGCTTGGCGGTCGGGGAGAGACGATCCGCGGCCTTTCCGGTCTGGGCGATCTGGTGCTGACCGGCACCAGCCACCAATCGCGCAACCTGCGCTTCGGCATTTCGCTGGGGCAGGGGCATCCGGCGGATATGGCTGGTGGTGCGCTGGTGGAAGGTGCGTTCACCGCCGCGATTGCCTCGGATCTTGCCTCGCGCCATCACGTCGAGCTTCCAATCACCGATGCAGTTGCCGCCATCATCGAGGGCAGGCTGGATGTCACCACTGCGCTGGAGCGGCTGATGAGCCGCCCCATTACAACCGAATGATTTTTCGACAGGAGAGCATGAACCATGGCGCTTTTCGCCTTTCTCTGCACCGATAAACCCGGCCACCTGAATGTGCGCATGGAGACGCGTCCGGCGCATCTAGATCACCTCAACGCGCTGAATGACAAGGGTATCCTGAAGATCGCCGGTCCGTTTCTGGATGCTGAAGGCAAGCCGAATGGCAGCCTGATCATTGTCGAAACGGAGACGCTTGAGGAGGCGCAGGCGCTTGCCGATGCCGATCCTTATGCCAAGGCTGGGTTGTTTTCCTCTGTCGAGGTGAAGCCCTATAACTGGGTCTTCAACAAGCCGGGAGCGTAAGCGGCATGGCTTACTGGCTGTACAAGTCCGAACCCTTCAAGTGGTCCTGGGAGATGCAGAAGGCCAAGGGCGCAGAAGGCGAAGAATGGACCGGCGTTCGCAACTATCTGGCGCGCAACAATATGCGGGCCATGAAGATTGGTGACAAAGGCTTCTTCTATCACTCCAACGAGGGGCTGGAGGTCGTCGGCATAACCGAGGTCTGCACGCTTTCTCATCCGGATTCCACGGCAGAGGGGGATCTGCGCTGGGATTGCGTGGATATACGCGCCGTCTGCGATATGCCGAAGCCCGTCTCGCTCAAGGATATCAAGGCGAACCCGAAGCTCGCCAAGATGTCTCTCGTCACCTCCATGCGGCTCTCCGTGCAGCCCGTGACGGAAGAGGAGTGGTTTGAGGTTTGCCGGATGGGCGGGCTCGATAATCCGCCGCTTTCTCCTTCTGAATAGGTGACGCCTGAAAACCGACCCGGTTGAGTTCATCCTTGCCAATACAAGCCTGACGGCGCCGCCGCATGTGCCGGAGATACAACTGCATCTTGCCGATGAAGCGCATGATCTATGGCTGAAAACAGAGGATGAGCTGCAGCAGATAGGTCTGCAGCCGCCGTTCTGGGCCTTTGCCTGGGCCGGAGGGCAGGGGCTTGCGCGGCATGTGCTCAATCATCCGGACTGTGTGTCGGGCAAGTCTGTTCTCGATTTTGCATCGGGTTCGGGGCTGGTGGGAATAGCGGCGGCCATGGCGGGAGCGAGCTCCGTACTGGCTGTCGATATCGACCCCTGGGCGAAAAGCGCGATCGCGCTGAACGCTGAGGTCAATGGCGTCGAGCTTGATTTCTCCGCTGAAGATCTGGTGGGGCACTCAATCGATCAGGATGTCGTGCTTGCGGGAGACGTTTTCTATGATCGCGAATTTGCGGCACGCATAACCGTCTGGTTCGATGAGCTTCTGGCGCAGGGAAAGGATATCATCGTCGGTGATCCCGGTCGCTACTACCTCCCCAAGCGGCGGCTGGAAGCGCTCGGCACCTATGAGGTGCCGGTTACGCGGGCGCTGGAAGACAGCGAGATCAAGCGCACGACGGTCTGGCGATTTCTGCCTTCCGAATGATTACGGCGAGCCGCGCACCACGCAGACACCATGTTCCATGGCGCAGGCCGATTTCCCGTTTGTCTTGCCCGTCGGGGACACAGTGATGATCTTGGCGCCGGGACCAACATCGGATGCGCTCCCATTCCCGATGCCATCTGCAAAGAAGTAGATGCCGTTTCCGCGGAAGCGAACGGCGCTCAGCCCGCCTGCGAAGGTGCCGAGGCCGCGGACGTAAGAAGGCAGACCGTTGCCGCCCACGACGTCACGCCGCTGATGGCCGGATTGATAATGATAGGTATTCTGAGCGCTGAAGCGATATTCGTTTCGCGGTGAACGGTGGTTCGTCCAGCTTCCGTGACGATCCGACGGACCAGACTGTTTTGCGAGGGAATTGGGTGAAGATCCCCAGACCATATCTGCCCGCGCACCTGCCAGCGGCGCTGTCAGGCAGATTGCGACAATAAGCGCATGCTTTATCAGTCCGGCCATCATGGCTTTTCCTCTCGAAATTAAGAGTAAGTTAACCATAGTATTGGCAGAAAGTTGCATTGATCAACCCGTCATCTCGCTCGATCGTATAAAGAGGCGATGGGAAGCATGATGCTTGCGACAGAATGCGCTGTCTCCACAATCGATTAAATTTAAAAACCTTCTGAATCCGGCTTGTGATATGCCAAATCGATGGGTAAATCAGCCGATGATGCGATGCACATACTCTATGGTGAGCATGCTGCGCCGGGACCGTGCCCGTTTCAATCACGCACGAACGCCGCGAGGATTATGATGGCGAATGTAACAAACAAGCGGCCACTGTCGCCGCACCTTCAGGTCTATCGTTTTATTCCTACCATGGCCATGTCGATCGTCCACCGCATTACCGGTGGCGCCTTGTATTTCGGCACGGTTCTGGTGGCCGCCTGGCTCGTTGCCGCCGCCTCCGGCGAGCACGCCTTCAATCAGGTGAACTGGTTCTTCGGTTCCATCGTAGGACAGCTTATCCTGTTCGGTTACACCTGGGCCATGCTGCATCATCTTCTGGGTGGCCTTCGCCACATCATGTGGGATCTGGGCTATGGTTTCGAGAAGGAATTCTCGACAAAGCTCGCCAAGGCCAATCTGGTTGCTTCGATCGCGCTCACGGTTCTCGTGTGGATCGTGGTTCTGATCGTACGGTAAGGAAACACCTTATGGATATGCGTACTCCACTCGGCAAGGTTCGCGGGCTTGGCTCCGCCAAGAGCGGCACGGAGCACTTCTGGAAAGTGCGGACAACGTCGATCGCGCTGGTTCCGCTTCTGCTGTTTTATGTCGGCTTCCTGATCATGTATGCGGGCAAGCCCTACGCAGAGGTTGTTTCAGCCCTGTCCAACCCGTTCATCGCGACGATCAATGCGCTGACGATCATTGCCTCGATCGTCCACATGAAGCTCGGCATGGAAGAAATCATTCAGGATTACATCCACACCGAAGGGACGAAGTTTGCGCTTCTGATCCTCAATTCCTTCTTTTCGCTTCTGGCCGGTGGACTCTGTCTTTTCGCCGCCCTGAAGATCGCATTCGCAGGATAACATCCAATGGCTTCGATCACACCTATTGCGCAGAACGGCAAGGCCTATACCTACGTCGATCACTCCTATGACGTGATTGTCGTGGGAGCCGGCGGCGCCGGTCTTCGCGCCACACTTGGCATGGCCGAGCAGGGCTTCAAGACGGCCTGCATCACCAAGGTTTTCCCGACCCGCAGCCACACCGTTGCGGCGCAGGGCGGTATTGCGGCCTCGCTGCAGAACATGACGCCGGACAGCTGGCAGTGGCACCTTTACGACACCGTGAAGGGTTCCGACTGGCTGGGCGACGTGGATGCCATGCAGTACATGGTCATGGAAGCGCCGAAGGCGGTCTATGAACTTGAGCACTATGGCGTGCCGTTCTCGCGTAACGAGGAAGGCAAGATCTACCAGCGTCCGTTCGGCGGCCACATGCAGAACTTCGGCGCCGGTCCGCCGGTGCAGCGCACCTGCGCGGCCGCTGACCGTACGGGCCACGCCATCCTGCACACGCTCTATGGCCAGTCGCTGAAAAACAATGCGGAATTCTTCATCGAATATTTCGCGCTTGATCTGATCATGTCCGATGACGGTCGCTGCACCGGCGTCGTGGCCTGGAACCTCGATGACGGCACGATCCACCGTTTTGCGGCCAAGATGGTCGTGCTGGCAACCGGCGGTTATGGCCGTGCCTACTTCTCGGCGACCTCTGCCCATACCTGCACGGGCGATGGCGGCGGCATGGTGGCCCGCGCCGGCTTCCCGCTTCAGGACATGGAATTCGTTCAGTTCCACCCGACCGGCATCTACGGTTCAGGCTGCCTGATCACCGAAGGTGCACGCGGCGAAGGCGGTTACCTCGTCAACTCCGAAGGCGAGCGCTTCATGGAGCGCTATGCCCCATCCGCCAAGGATCTGGCATCACGCGACGTCGTGTCTCGCTGCATGACGATGGAAATTCGCGAAGGCCGTGGCGTTGGCAAGAACAAGGACCACATCTTCCTGCATCTGGACCACCTCGATCCGGCTGTACTGCACGAGCGTCTGCCGGGCATTTCCGAGAGCGCGAAGATCTTTGCAGGTGTTGACGTGACGCGTGAGCCGATCCCGGTTCTGCCGACGGTCCACTACAACATGGGTGGCATTCCGACGAACTATTGGGGCGAAGTGCTGAACGCCGACTCCAATAATCCGGATCGTATTCTGCCCGGTCTGATGGCCGTTGGCGAAGCCGGCTGCGCATCGGTTCACGGTGCAAACCGCCTCGGCTCCAACTCGCTGATCGACCTCGTGGTCTTTGGTCGCGCCGCTGCCATCCGTGCAGCGCAGGTCGTTAATCGCGATGAGCCGATCCCGGCTCTGAATGTTGCTGCCTGCGACAAGATCATGGATCGCTTCGACGGTCTGCGTCATGCCTCCGGTGCCACGCCGACGGCGGTGCTTCGCGACAAGATGCAGCGCGCCATGCAGGAAGACGCAGCCGTGTTCCGGACGCAGGAATCGCTCGAAAGCGGTTGCCAGCGTCTCTCGTCAATCTGGACCGAAATGAAGGATCTGAAGGTCACCGACCGTTCGATGATCTGGAACTCGGATCTGGTGGAAACGCTGGAACTGCAGAACCTGATGGCCAATGCCATCACAACGGTCTATGGCGCGGAAGCCCGTAAGGAAAGCCGCGGCGCGCATGCCCGTGAGGACTACAAGGATGGTCCGATGGGCGGTCGCGATGACGAAAACTGGCGCAAGCATACGCTGGCCTGGGTTGCCGACAACGGTGACGTGAAGCTGGACTATCGTCCGGTCCACACAGACCTGATTGCCGACGGCATCGATGATGCGAAGATCGCGCCAAAGGCGCGTGTGTACTGATCGATGAGCATGGTGGTCTCCTTTCCCGGAACAGTGAATAGCGCTTCTGGTGGGAGGCCACTCGGCCTGTTCGCAATCAATCTCGATCGGTCGCCGGATCGATGGCGGCAGATCGAGGCAGGGTTCGGCAGCCTGCCATGGCCCTTGCAGAGGATTGCGGGGATCGACGCCCGGCTTGACCCGGCAGCGGTTCTGGCGGTCAGACGTTTGCCGTTGCGGGTTCCGCCCAATGCTCTGGGATGGAACGCGCATCGCAACCGCTTGTTCATGCTGACGGAGGAGGCCTGCCTGGCCGGTCACATTCTGGCATGGCGAACGTTTCTGGAATCCGAATTCGACCACGGCATCATCCTCGAAGACGATGCCGTGCCGCAGCAAGGGTTCGAGGCCGCTATCGAGGCTCTGCTCCGGCAGGGGTTCGATGCGGACATCGTCAAGCTTGAGGGCATCTATCGGCCAGGTGCGCGAAAAGCGCTGAGACTCGGCAATGCCGGAGATCGGGCGTTTGTGCGTTCTCTGCGTCCGTGTTCGGGGGCAGCCGCTTACATGCTGACGCGCAAGGCAGCGCAGCGGTTGCTGGATCGTATCGGTGATGTGCTTATGCCGGCGGATGACTTCCTCTGGGCGCCGTCCTGGCACGGATTGAAGATCGCTGATCTGTCGCCGTGGGTCGTGATGCAATCCGGTGCGGCGAGCGTCATTGCGACCGATCGCGCTGCCAAAAAGGCGGATCGGGTGCCTCCGCCAGGACGCAATGTCTGGATGGCAGTGCGCCGTGGCCTAGAAAGACTTCTGCTTCTGTGGTCTGCCACCGATGGCAAGCCCTGGAAGATGGCAAATGCAGCATTGGCGCAATGGGCGCCGAATGATTATATCAAGATGAACAGTCAGGCGGTTACCGCCGAGGATCGAAGGTCCAAAAATGGTTGAACTCGCTCTTCCAAAGAACTCCCAGATGACCGAAGGCAAGGTCTGGCCCAAGCCGACCGGTGCTACCAATGTTCGCGAATTCCGCATTTATCGCTGGAATCCGGATGATGGCCAGAATCCGCGGATCGATACCTATTTCGTCGATATCGACGATTGCGGCCCGATGGTTCTGGATGCGCTGCTCTACATCAAGAACAAGGTCGATCCGACGCTGACGCTGCGCCGTTCGTGCCGTGAAGGCATTTGCGGTTCCTGCGCCATGAACATTGATGGCTCCAACACGCTGGCCTGCACCAAGGGCATGGACGACATCAACGGGACGGTCAAGATCTACCCGCTGCCGCATATGCCGGTCGTGAAGGATCTGGTTCCGGATCTGACGAATTTCTATGCGCAGCATCGCTCGATCGAGCCTTGGCTGAAGACGGTATCCCCGACTCCTGCCAAGGAGTGGAAGCAGAGCCATGAAGACCGCCAGAAGCTCGACGGTCTCTATGAGTGCATTCTCTGCGCCTGCTGCTCGACCTCCTGTCCGTCCTACTGGTGGAACGGCGACCGTTACCTCGGTCCGGCTGTTCTTCTGCAGGCTTACCGCTGGCTGATCGACAGCCGCGACGAAGCCAAGGGCGAGCGTCTCGACAATCTCGAGGATCCCTTCCGCCTCTACCGTTGCCACACCATCATGAACTGTGCGCAGACCTGTCCGAAGGGTCTAAACCCCGCCAAGGCAATTGCCGAGATCAAGAAGATGATGGTCGAGCGCCGCATCTAGTCCTGTCTTCATGGTTGACCTCGCCCTCAAATGTACCATTTGGGCGAGGTAACCGCGTGAATGCATGGTTCATTCATGCGCAATGACTTGATTTGAGACAATCATCAGCGATAATCCTTGTGCGCCGCACAGGTGTCGGTTGAGCGAAGCGGAGATTTGGGAGCTTAATGATGCAGTTCAGATATGTGGTGACCGGCGTTTTGGTCGCAGTGTCCTTGGCCGGCTGCCAGAGAACCTCTTCAAGCCCCTACAGCAATCTGCCTGGCCCCGCTCCCCTGCAGGCGCAGCCGGTTCCATCGGTACAGGCCAACCAGTTGCCTCCTCCGGGTGCTTCGGATCCGTCGCAGTTTCCGGCAGCCCCCAACAATGGCGCAGCAGGCACAGCCGTTGCTTCCTTGCCGCCAGGCGGTGGGCAGGCACCTGCTACTGCGCTTGACGTGACCAAGGAGTCGATGGTCGGCAATTGGCGTGTCAATAGCGGCGGAACGAGCTGCGACATGTTCCTCACGCTCACCAACCTCGGCAGTGGTTCGCGCGGCGGCACGCGTGGCTGTGCGGGCGAACTCACCACCATGGGCTCATGGGAAGTCTCCGGCAAGAACGTGCTGTTCAAGAACCGCAATGGTGATGTCATCGGCCGCGTCTACAAAAGCGCCGATACACGTTTTGACGGCACAACGAATTCCGGCCAGGCGATCAGCCTGAGCCGATAAGCAAATCTGATCAGATCGGACAAACGCCACCGCTTGCTGTCTCATTGGGCATCCGACTAGAGCATTTCGGTAAAACGGGATCGCCTGAAATGCTCTCTACTTCTGCTTTACGCAGTCCGGACGCAAAACCGCTGACGCACTTTTGCTGGACCTGCTCTGGCCGTGTTTGTCCGATGACGTTTGAGATTGCTGGTTTGGTTGGCGCAATGAGCAACATGCATGGCCAAACTGCCTGATTACAACAACAGCGTGACTGATGAACTGGCAAGCCTTACGGCTGCCGGTTCGCTGCAACTTGACAGGGCGCAGTTGTCTGTTGCCGGTCATCTAGACCGGGTACTTTCGCAGTTGCGCAGTCGCGTCCCGGCGAAAAAGACGAGCGCGCTTGGCTGGCTGTTCGCCAAGAAGAGCAAGCGCTCGGATCAGGCCATACGCGGTCTTTATGTTCACGGCTCGGTGGGTCGGGGCAAGACCATGCTGATGGACATGTTCTTTGCCAAGGCTCCGGTTGCCGCCAAGCGACGCTGCCACTTTCATGAATTTATGGCGGATGTGCATGGACGGATCCATGCCCACCGGCAGAAGCTGAAGAATGGGGAAACGAAGGAAACGGATCCGGTTCCGCCGGTTGCCGCCAGCATCTTTGCCGAGGCGGAACTGCTCTGCTTCGATGAATTCTCCGTCACGGATATTGCCGATGCAATGATCCTCGGGCGCCTCTTTACCGAACTGTTCCGGCTTGGCTGCATTCTCGTGACAACGTCCAACGTCGCGCCGGATAATCTCTACAAGGACGGCCTGAATCGTTCGCTGTTTTTGCCCTCCGTCGAGCTCTTGAAGCAGTATGTCGATGTGGTGACGCTGGATTCACCGACCGATTACCGGATGGAGAAAACAGCGAGCCTGCCGGTCTATCTTTCACCGCTTGATGGACGCTCGGAAGCAGCGATGGAATCCGCCTGGCATCAGATCACCGATGGCAGGAAGATCGAAGCGACGGAAATTCCGCGCAAGGGGCGGGTGATCCCCGTTCCCTGTGCTGTCGGGCGCGTTGCCCGTTTCAGTTTTGCAGATCTTTGCGAAAAGCCTCTTGGTGCTGCCGATTACCTGGAGATTGCGAAGCGCTTCGATATCGTCTTCATCGAGCGCGTGCCGCGGCTCGGTCTCAACAAGCGCAACGAAACCAAGCGCTTCATAAATCTCATCGATACATTCTACGATCGGACGGTCCGGGTGTTCATCACAGCGGAAGCACCTGCGGAATCCCTGCTCTTGGAACGTCATGGCACCGAAGGCTTCGAGTTCGACCGCACGGTTTCTCGTCTCTTCGAAATGCGTAGCCCTGATTATCTGGTACTTCATCAGGAAAAGCATAAACAAATCTGACGGAATCATGACGAAATATCTTACGTTTACGTAAGAATTTAATGCTTTAACCGATTGAAAATACTGGCTCCAAAATAATCGTTTGCCAATTTCAAGTATTAGAGCTATGCGGATGCCCAGATCGGTCGACAGGTCTCATGCCGGCCGTGCCTTCGAATAGAGAGGAAGCATCTCAATGGCTCGCAAGAAGATTGCACTTATTGGTTCCGGCATGATCGGTGGCACGCTGGCGCATTTGGCCAGCCTGAAGGAATTGGGCGACATCGTCCTGTTCGACATCGCCGACGGCGTTCCGCAGGGCAAGGGTCTCGATATCGCCCAGTCCGGTCCGGTTGAAGGCTTCAATGCCAAGCTTTCCGGCGCCAGCGATTATGCGGCCATCGAAGGCGCAGACGTCTGCATCGTGACCGCTGGTGTCGCCCGCAAGCCCGGCATGAGCCGCGATGACCTGCTCGGCATCAACCTGAAGGTCATGGAACAGGTCGGCGCCGGCATCAAGAAGTACGCACCGAACGCCTTCGTCATCTGCATCACCAACCCGCTCGACGCAATGGTCTGGGCTCTGCAGAAGTTCTCCGGTCTTCCGAAGAACATGGTCGTCGGCATGGCTGGCGTTCTCGACTCCGCTCGTTTCCGCCTGTTCCTCTCTGAAGAATTCAACGTTTCCGTTGAAGACGTGACGGCCTTCGTTCTGGGTGGTCACGGCGACACCATGGTGCCGCTCGCTCGCTACTCCACGATCGCCGGCATCCCGCTGACCGACCTCGTCAAGATGGGCTGGGTTACGGCTGAGCGTCTGGAGCAGATCATTCAGCGTACGCGTGACGGCGGTGCAGAAATCGTCGGCCTGCTGAAGACCGGCTCTGCCTATTACGCACCTGCTGCATCGGCCATCGAAATGGCTGAGTCCTTCCTCAAGGACAAGAAGCGTGTTCTGCCATGCGCCGCACATCTTTCCGGCCAGTACGGCGTCAACGACATGTATGTCGGCGTACCCACAATCATTGGCGCTGGCGGTGTTGAGCGCATCATCGAAATCGACCTGAACAAGGACGAGAAGGAAGCCTTCGAAAAGTCCGTCGGTGCTGTCGCCGGTCTCTGCGAAGCCTGCACCAACATCGCTCCTTCTCTGAAGTAATCCGTTCGCGGACCAGGATTTAAGGACCAGACGATGAATATTCATGAATATCAGGCCAAGGCTCTCCTGAAGGGCTTTGGTGCGCCGGTCGCCCAGGGTGTGGCGATTCACTCCGCAGACGAAGCCGCAGCAGCTGCAAAGCAGCTTCCGGGCCCGCTTTATGTCGTGAAGAGCCAGATCCATGCTGGCGGCCGCGGCAAGGGCAAGTTCAAGGAACTCGGCCCTGACGCCAAGGGTGGTGTTCGTCTTGCAAAGTCGATCGACGAAGTCGTCGCCCACGCCAAGGACATGCTCGGCAACACGCTGGTGACGGCGCAGACGGGCGAAGCCGGCAAGCAGGTCAACCGTCTCTACATCGAAGACGGTGCCGACATTGCTCGCGAACTTTACTGCTCGCTGCTGGTCGACCGTTCGGTTGGCCGCGTTGCCTTCGTCGTTTCGACGGAAGGCGGCATGGATATCGAAGCGGTTGCGCATGATACGCCCGAGAAGATCCACACAATCGCCATTGACCCGGAAACGGGTGTAACGGCTGACGATGTGGCGAAGATTTCCGCCGCTCTCGCGCTCGACGGCGCTGCTGCTGAAGATGCGAAGTCGCTTTTCCCGGCGCTTTACAAGGCCTTCGTCGAGAAGGACATGGCCCTTCTCGAAATCAACCCGCTGATCGTCATGACCAACGGCAACCTGCGCGTTCTCGACGCCAAGGTTTCCTTCGACGGCAACGCTCTGTTCCGCCACGAAGACGTTCGCGCACTGCGTGACGAAACGGAAGAAGACGCCAAGGAAATCGAAGCATCCAAGTGGGATCTGGCTTACGTTGCTCTCGATGGCAACATCGGCTGCATGGTCAACGGCGCGGGCCTTGCCATGGCAACCATGGACATCATCAAGCTGTACGGCAAGGAGCCGGCAAACTTCTGTGACGTCGGCGGTGGCGCCGGCAAGGAGAAGGTTGCGGCTGCGTTCAAGATCATCACGGCTGACCCGAAGGTCGAGGGCATCCTCGTCAACATCTTCGGTGGCATCATGAAGTGCGACGTCATCGCGGAAGGCGTGATTGCCGCCGTGAAGGAAGTGGGCTTGAAGGTTCCGCTCGTCGTCCGCCTCGAAGGCACGAACGTCGAACTCGGCAAGAAGCTGCTGAACGAATCCGGCCTTGCCATCACCGCAGCTGACGACTTGGACGATGCGGCCAAGAAGATCGTCGCGGCGATCAACGGCTAATCTGAGGAACCTATTCGATGTCCATTCTTGTAAACAAGAACACAAAGGTCCTCGTACAGGGCCTGACCGGCAAGACCGGCACCTTCCACACCGAACAGGCGCTGGCCTATTACGGCACGCAGATGGTCGGCGGCATCCACCCGTCCAAGGGCGGCAGCAACTGGACCGGTTCCAAGGGTGAAACCCTGCCGATCTTTGCCTCCGTTGTCGAAGGCAAGGAAAAGACCGGCGCTGACGCGACCGTGATCTATGTTCCGCCAGCAGGTGCAGCGGACGCCATCATCGAAGCGATCGACGCCGAAATCCCGTTCATCACCTGCATCACCGAAGGCATTCCGGTTGCGGACATGGTGCGCGTCAAGGCGAAGCTCGACAAGTCGAAGTCGCGCCTGCTCGGACCAAACTGCCCGGGTATCCTGACACCGGAAGAGTGCAAGATCGGCATCATGCCGGGCTCCATCTTCCGCAAGGGTTCGGTCGGTATCGTTTCCCGCTCCGGCACGCTGACCTACGAAGCCGTGTTCCAGACTTCGAATGAAGGCCTTGGCCAGACGACGGCTGTCGGCATCGGCGGCGACCCGGTCAAGGGCACCGAGTTCATCGACGTGCTGGAAATGTTCCTTGCGGACGAAGCCACGACCTCGATCATCATGATCGGCGAAATCGGTGGTTCGGCCGAAGAAGATGCGGCTCAGTTCCTCATCGACGAAGCCAAGAAGGGCCGCAAAAAGCCGATGGCGGGCTTCATCGCAGGCCGCACTGCTCCGAAGGGCCGCACCATGGGTCATGCCGGTGCTGTCGTCTCCGGCGGCAAGGGTGATGCGGAATCCAAGATCTCTGCCATGGAAGCAGCTGGTATCAAGGTTTCGCCTTCTCCGGCACGTCTCGGCAAGACACTGGTTGAAGTCCTCAAGGGCTAGCGCCAGATAAGTTGCGAGTATCAAGCTTTAGGCAGGCGAATCAGTCGATGGTTCGCCTGCCTCAGCCGCAAAAAGGGCCTGTTCCGCAGTTACGCCCGCGGCACTACGAATGAAAGCGATAACCGGCGCTTGAAGATCCGGTTTCAAGATTACGTCAGGAGGCGGGCGTTACGTCCGCGGTAGCACCATGGCACGGCAAGAAGCCAACGAGCAGTTCCTTATCACCTCGTTCCTCGACGGCGCGAATGCTGCCTATATCGAGCAGCTCTATGCGAAGTACGAGGACGATCCCAATTCGGTCGGTCCGGAATGGCAGTCCTTTTTCAAGGCGCTTGCCGATAATCCGGAAGACGTGAAGAAGGCCGCCAAGGGCGCCTCCTGGCAGCGCAGGAACTGGCCTATTCCGGCAAACGGCGAACTGGTTTCCGCGCTTGATGGAAACTGGCCGGTCGTCGAGAAGGCCATCGAAAAGAAGGTTCAGGCCAAGGCCGAGGCAACCGCAGCCGCCGCCGGAAAGCCAGTGGATGCGACGGAAGTCCTGCAGGCAACGCGTGATAGCGTTCGCGCCATCATGATGATCCGCGCCTACCGCATGCGCGGCCACCTGCATGCAAAGCTCGATCCGCTTGGCCTTGCCGCACCGGTCGAAGATTACAACGAGCTGTCTCCAACCGCCTATGGCTTCACGGAAGCCGATTACGACCGCAAGATCTTCATCGATAATGTGCTGGGTCTGGAATATGCCACGATCCGCGAGATGCTGGAGATCCTGCAGCGGACCTACTGCTCGACGCTCGGCGTTGAATTCATGCATATCTCCAACCCGGAGGAAAAGGCCTGGATTCAGGAGCGCATCGAAGGCCCAAACAAGGGCGTCGAATTCACGGCGAACGGCAAGAAGGCAATTCTGTCCAAGCTCATTGAGGCCGAAGGCTTCGAGCAGTTCATCGACGTCAAGTACAAGGGCACGAAGCGCTTCGGTCTCGACGGTGGTGAAGCGCTCATTCCGGCTCTTGAGCAGATCATCAAGCGCGGTGGTCAGGACGGTCTGGAAGAAGTCGTTCTCGGCATGGCGCATCGTGGCCGTCTGAACGTTCTGACGAACGTGATGCACAAGCCGCACCGCGCCGTGTTCCATGAGTTCAAGGGCGGTTCCTTCAAGCCGGATGAAGTCGAAGGTTCCGGCGACGTGAAGTACCACCTCGGTGCTTCCTCTGACCGTGAGTTCGACAACAACAAGGTTCACCTGTCGCTGACGGCCAACCCGTCGCACCTGGAAATCGTCAACCCGGTCGTGATGGGCAAGGCGCGTGCCAAGCAGGACATGCTGACCAAGAGCTGGGATGGCGACATCATTCCGCTCAAGGAGCGCGCAAAGGTTCTGCCGCTGCTGATCCACGGTGATGCGGCGTTTGCCGGTCAGGGTGTCGTCGCTGAAATTCTCGGCCTGTCCGGCCTGCGCGGTCACCGCGTGGCTGGCACGATGCACTTCATCATCAACAACCAGATCGGCTTTACGACGAACCCGGCCTTCTCCCGTTCGTCGCCCTATCCGTCCGACGTTGCCAAGATGATCGAGGCCCCGATCTTCCACGTCAACGGCGACGATCCGGAAGCGGTGACCTACGCGGCCAAGATCGCAACCGAATACCGCATGAAGTTCCACAAGCCGGTTGTTGTGGACATGTTCTGCTACCGCCGCTTCGGCCACAACGAAGGCGACGAGCCCGCGTTCACGCAGCCGAAGATGTACAAGGTCATCCGCGCCCACAAGACGGTGACGGAACTCTATGCCGAGCGTCTGATTGCCGAGGGTCTGATCACCGACGGCGAATTCCAGAAGATGAAGGCCGATTGGCGTGCCCATCTGGAGCAGGAATTCGAGGCTGGCCAGAGCTACAAGCCTAACAAGGCCGACTGGCTGGATGGTCAGTGGTCCGGCCTGCGTTCGGCTGACAATGCCGACGAGCAGCGTCGTGGCAAGACGGCCGTACCGATGAAGAGCCTCAAGGAAATCGGTCGCAAGCTGTCGACCGTTCCGGACGGCTTCAACGCGCACCGCACGATCAAGCGCTTCATGGAAAACCGTTCGCAGATGGTCGAGACCGGCGAAGGGATCGATTGGGCGATGGCGGAAGCGCTGGCCTTCGGTTCGCTGGTCACGGAAGGCCACAAGATTCGTCTGTCCGGTCAGGATTGCGAGCGCGGCACCTTCTCGCAGCGTCATTCGGTTCTCTACGATCAGGACACGGAAGAGCGTTACATTCCGCTGGCAAACCTGGCTCCCAACCAGGCCCGCTACGAGGTCATCAACTCGATGCTTTCGGAAGAAGCGGTTCTCGGCTTCGAGTACGGCTACTCCCTGGCGCGCCCGAACGCCCTGACGCTTTGGGAAGCCCAGTTCGGTGACTTCGCCAACGGTGCGCAGGTCGTGTTCGACCAGTTCATCTCGTCGGGTGAGCGCAAGTGGCTTCGCATGTCCGGTCTCGTCTGCCTTCTGCCGCACGGCTACGAAGGTCAGGGTCCGGAACACTCTTCGGCACGTCTCGAGCGCTGGCTTCAGATGTGCGCGGAAGACAACATGCAGGTCGCGAACTGCACGACGCCTGCCAACTACTTCCACATCCTGCGCCGTCAGCTGAAGCGTGATTTCCGCAAGCCGTTGATCCTGATGACGCCGAAGTCGCTGCTGCGCCACAAGCGCGCAACGTCCTCGCTGGCGGAAATGGCGGGCGAAAGCTCGTTCCACCGTCTGCTGTGGGATGATGCGGAAGTGATCAAGGACGGCCCGATCAAGCTCCAGAAGGACAACAAGATCCGCCGCGTTGTGATGTGCACCGGCAAGGTCTATTACGATCTGCTGGAAGAGCGTGAAAAGCGCGGCATTGATGACATCTACCTGCTGCGTCTGGAACAGCTTTATCCGTTCCCGGCCAAGGCGCTCATCAACGAGCTGTCCCGCTTCCGCCATGCCGAAATGGTCTGGTGCCAGGAAGAGCCGAAGAACATGGGTGCATGGGCATTCATCGATCCGTATCTCGAATGGGTTCTGGCGCATATCGACGCCAAGTACCAGCGCGTTCGCTACACGGGTCGTCCGGCAGCCGCTTCTCCGGCAACGGGCCTGATGTCCAAGCACCTCGCACAGCTTGAAGCATTCCTCGAAGACGCGCTCGGCGGCTGATTTCAGCCGCCCCGCCTTCACTCGTAAAACACGATATCGGATTTAAAACGGAAACAGATCATGGCCACCGAAATTCGCGTCCCTACTCTTGGCGAATCCGTCAGCGAGGCAACCGTCGGCACCTGGTTCAAGAAGGTGGGCGACACGGTCAAGGCTGACGAGCCGATCGTCGAACTGGAAACCGACAAGGTTACTGTCGAGGTTCCGGCGCCGGCATCCGGCGTTCTCACGGAAATCGTCGCTCAGGCCGGCGAGACCGTTGGTCTCGGCGCGCTGCTCGGCCAGATTGCCGAAGGTGCTGCCGGTTCTGCTTCGGCTCAGCCTGCCGCTGCCCCGGCGGCCGCTCCGGCCCCGGCTGCCCAGCCTGCCGCCGCCGCTGCACCCGCAACGTCCTCGATGCCCGCTGCTCCGGCTGCGGCAAAGCTTGCTGCCGACAACAACATCAACACGGCTGATGTTGATGGTTCCGGCAAGCGCGGCCAGGTGCTGAAGGGCGATGTGCTGGCGGCGATCGCCAAGGGTCCGGTGGCTTCCGCACCGGCTCCGGTTGCTGCCGCTCCGCGCGCACCGTCTTCCACGGACGATGCTGTTCGCGAAGAGCGCGTGAAGATGACGCGTCTGCGCCAGACGATCGCCAAGCGTCTGAAGGATGCACAGAACACAGCTGCCATGCTGACCACCTACAACGAGGTGGACATGAAGGCGGTCATGGACCTGCGTAACCGTTACAAGGACGTTTTTGAAAAGAAGCACGGCGTAAAGCTTGGCTTCATGGGCTTCTTCACCAAGGCTGTCACGCACGCCCTGAAGGAACTGCCAGCCGTCAACGCCGAAATCGACGGCACGGACATCATCTACAAGAACTATTGTCACGTCGGCATGGCTGTCGGCACTGACAAGGGTCTTGTCGTTCCGGTCATCCGCGATGCGGACCAGCTGTCGATTGCTGGCGTCGAGAAGGAACTCGGCCGTCTCGCCAAGGCTGCACGCGACGGTTCTCTGGGCATGGCAGACATGCAGGGCGGCACCTTCACCATCACCAATGGTGGTGTTTACGGTTCGCTGATGTCTTCGCCGATCCTGAATGCGCCGCAGTCCGGTATCCTGGGCATGCACAAGATCCAGGATCGCCCGGTCGTGGTCGGTGGCCAGATCGTCATTCGTCCGATGATGTATCTCGCGCTGTCCTACGATCACCGTATCGTTGACGGCAAGGAAGCGGTGACCTTCCTTGTTCGCGTCAAGGAAAGCCTGGAAGATCCGGAACGTCTGGTTCTCGATCTCTGATCTTTGAATAAGACGCCCGCGAAGAGTGTTCGCGGGCGTCTCGTCATTCTCAATTCGATTGTCTGATATCGAAGAAGCTGCGCCTGCTGCGCGCTTCATGGTCGTTCGAACGCCGAAAACGAGGTAGACAGAATGGATCCGATCGCTGCGCATGCAACGCCCTACATGGCGCTTCTGGTTTGCAGCGTCGTGCTGCTGATCGTTCATGTCATGCTGCAAGGCTTCTTCGCGACCCGTGAACTGGGACCGAAATGGAATGCCGGTCCGCGCGATGAAGGTCTGAAGCCCAAGGCTCCGATCGCCGGTCGCGCCGAGCGTGCCTCATTGAATTACCGCGAAACCTATCCAGCCGTCGTGGCACTGATCCTGGCTCTGGCCTTTTACAGCGATGCTCGCGGTATCGGTCTGATCGGCGGATGGGTCTGGTTCCTGGCGCGCATCGCCTACATCCCGCTTTACCTTCAAGGTATTCCAAAAGTCCGCTCGTTGATCTGGATGGTCTCGCTGCTCGGCATCGCCATGATGGTCGTCGGACTGATAGTCTAGAACCCAGTCTGTAGGAGCGATGATGGCACACGAAAAAGTTCTGCTGGTCACGGGTGGAAGCCGGGGTATTGGTGCTGCGGTTGCGCTGAAGGCCGCCGAACAGGGCTGGTCCGTGCTTATCAACTACGTCTCGAATGCTCAGGCAGCAGACGCTGTTGCTGCGAAGATCCGTAGCCTTGGTGGGGCTGCCGAGATCGTACAGGGCGATACCGGCAGTGAAGATGGAATTGCAGCGATCTTTCGTGCGGTTGACGAGAGATTCGGCAGGCTCGACGGCCTCGTCAATAATGCAGGTGTTGTCGATCAGACGGCCCGCGTCGACGAGATGTCACGCGAGCGGCTGGACCGCATGTTTGCGATTAATGTGGTGGGCAAGATCCGCTGTGCTTCGGAAGCGGTGAAGCGGATGTCGACGCGTCATGGCGGGCAGGGCGGCAGCATCGTCAATCTGTCCTCAATGGCGGCGGTTCTCGGCAGTCCGGGTCAGTATGTGGATTACGCCGCTGCCAAAGGCGCTGTGGACACGTTTACCGTGGGCCTTGCGCGGGAAGTTGCTGCCGAGGGTGTGCGGGTCAATGCAATCCGCCCCGGTATTATCGATACTGATATCCATGCATCCGGTGGGCTACCGGATCGCGCAAAAGATCTGGCACCCAGCGTGCCAATGCAACGCGCCGGAACGGCAGATGAAGTGGCGGAGGCGGTTCTTTATCTGCTCTCGCCTCATGCATCCTATGTGACTGGCACAATCATGAACGTGAGCGGCGGCAGATAAGCCGTCTTAAGCAGAGGAATTTGATCAATGGCATATGATCTGGTCGTTATCGGTACGGGCCCTGGCGGCTATGTCTGCGCAATCAAGGCAGCACAACTCGGCATGAAGGTGGCCGTCGTCGAAAAGCGCGCGACCTTTGGCGGTACCTGCCTCAATGTCGGCTGCATCCCCTCCAAGGCTCTGCTGCATGCCTCCGAAGTCTTCGCGCATGCCAAGCACGGCATGGCGGATCTGGGTGTCGAAGTGTCTGGCACAACCCTCAACCTTGAAAAGATGATGGGCCACAAGGACGCGACCGTAAAGGCGAACGTCGATGGTGTGGCCTTCCTGTTCAAGAAGAACAAGATCGACAGCTTCATCGGCACCGGCAAGATCGTTTCCGCTGGCAAGGTCTCTGTCACCGGCGCCGACGGTCAGGTCCAGGAGATCGAGACGAAGAACATCGTCATCGCGACCGGTTCTGATGTGGCTGGCATTCCGGGCGTTGCCGTCGAGATCGACGAGAAAGTCATCGTGTCCTCCACGGGCGGTATCGCGCTCGAAAAGGTGCCGGGCCATATGGTTGTCGTCGGCGGCGGCGTTATCGGTCTCGAGCTTGGTTCCGTCTGGTCTCGCCTCGGTGCAAAGGTAACGGTCGTCGAGTATCTCGACACGATCCTCGGCGGCATGGACGGCGAAGTGTCCAAGCAGTTCCAGCGCATCCTCGGCAAGCAGGGCGTCACCTTCAATCTCGGTGCCAAGGTTACCGGCGTTGAAAAGACGGAAGCGGGCGCAAAGGTTACCTTCGAGCCTGTCAAGGGCGGTGAAGCGCAGACCATCGATGCCGATGTCGTGCTCGTTGCAACGGGCCGCAAGCCCTACACGGCTGGCCTTGGTCTGGAAGAGGCAGGTGTTGCTCTCGATAACCGCGGTCGTGTGGAGATCGATGCTCACTACCGCACAAATGTTGCGGGCATCTATGCCATTGGCGATGTCGTCAAGGGACCGATGCTGGCGCACAAGGCGGAAGACGAGGGCGTTGCCCTTGCGGAGATTCTCGCCGGGCAGCATGGCCATGTGAATTACGACGTCATTCCGGGCGTCGTCTACACCCAGCCGGAAGTGGCTTCGGTCGGCAAGACGGAAGAAGAACTGAAGGCAGCCGGTGCTTCCTACAAGGTTGGCAAATTCCCGTTCACGGCCAATGGCCGTGCGCGCGCCATGCAGGCGACCGAAGGCTTCGTGAAGGTTCTGGCCGACAAGGAAACGGATCGCGTTCTGGGTGTGCACATCATCGGCTTCGGTGCGGGTGAAATGATCCACGAAGCAGCCGTGCTGATGGAGTTCGGCGGTTCGTCCGAAGATCTGGGTCGTACCTGCCACGCGCACCCGACCATGTCCGAAGCCGTGAAGGAAGCGGCCCTGGCCACGTTCTTCAAGCCGCTCCACATGTAATCGACCGGCCTCATCGAAGGTCATACGTCAGACACCCCGCCGGCTCACGCAGGCGGGGTTTTTTGCGTTCTGCGTTCAGCCAGATTGCAGGTTTTACGGCCATAACCCGATTGCTGAAGCCAACCAGATTTCTGCGCCTCCCGGCGATGGGCGTCTGGTTCTGCTTCGAGGGACATCGACTGCATTTGAAGAGGTGATGTATGAACCCGGTTTCTTATTCAATTCCCCAGCGGGCGCTTCATTGGGGCATGGCAGCGCTGATTTTATTCAATTTGCTTTTCACGGAAGGCATGGAGCATTGGCACCACCTGGTTAAGCGAGGCCAGACTGTAACGCCGGATGATCTGGCAAGCGCGAATATTCACGCGTACGTCGGCATCGCCATTCTGGTGCTCGCTGTCGTGCGCATTGGTTTGCGTCTGGTGCAGGGCGCGCCGCAGCCGCCCGCGCAAGAGCCACCACTGCTCAAACTCGTCGCGCAGGCGACGCATGGCTTACTTTACGTGCTTCTTTTCGCAATGCCGCTGAGTGGTGCTGCCGCCTATTACTTCAACATCGGTTCAGCGGGTGACTTGCATGCCGACGTGCTGAAGGTGGTTCTGTGGCTTCTGCTCGGCGCGCATATTGCCGGCGCACTGGTCCATCAGTTCTATTGGAAGACCAATGTTCTGGCTCGGATGACACGGGGTGCCTAGTCCGCGCGGGTGACGGTGAAGCCTTGCTTTCTCAGCAGAGCAACAAGGCCTTCGTCACCCACCAGATGCAGGGCTCCAACGGCCATGAATGCACCGCCTGCGTTCAGCATGGGAAGGGCGCGGTCCACCATGGTGTGATTGCGCTGACGGACGATCCGTTCTTCGAATTCGGCATAGCCTTCGCCTTCGGCTCCGTCGGGGGCCAGCGACTTCAGCATCGGCATCGTCATGCCAATGTCGCCGGCCAGATACAGGTCGCGCATCGTGACGCTGACATCATCCATCTTGGAGCCAAGCCCGATCATCTCGATCAGCGACTTGATATGGAAGTCGGTCGGGATAGACGCCATTGCGGAGAGCTGCTCCTGCATGGTTTCAAGGCCTTTGACCGGGATATTGGCCCTTATCGCGTCGTCGGCGATCTTTTTGTCCAGGAATGCGGCGCCCTTTGCTTTCCGGCTGAGCTCGCAGGCCGGCAGTGCCAGAAAGCTGGAAAGCATCCATGGCTGCATGCGTGATACGGCCGTCAGCGGTATGCCTCGCTCCTTGAGAGCCGTCTCCAGTTTTGCCTTGTCTTCCGGCGCGAGAAAATCCTGGATGGATTTTCCATTCATCATCATCGTCAGTTCCGGACGCGCCAGCATGCCCGCCATGGCTTTCTTTTCATCCAGGATTTCATCGGACTCGATGATGACGACCTTGGACTTGGAGAGCGCATAGGGCGCACCTGTCGGCATCTTCAGGACGCTCGGATCCGTCACATGCATGGTGCCCAGCAGCCAGGACGGTGCGGTACCCGGCTTCTCGACCTTCCAGAAGACACCCTTGCCGTTTGCCACCTCGGCGCCTTCGGCCTGAATGGATCGGTAACGTGCCGGATCAGTTCGCTCCATCTCGCTAAGCAGATTGCTACCCCGGCAAATGTCCTCTGCCGATCTTGCCTGGGCGGCGAAACCCAGCACGACGAAGAAGGAAATCAGGGCCAATACGTGGATCAGGGCGATCATGCCGAGGGCACCGCTGCTGATGACGGATTGATGCAGACCCCGGGTCAGGAGACGACGGAGGACGAAGAAATGGGGTGCGCGCGTGTTCATGGTCGTTACCCTAGTGTCCCAAGATCGCTGCAGTCTTAACGGATATGGTTAATGCCGTGGCCGCGTGATCATCCGCGCAGGAATCGATAGAATTCATGCGCGCGGATGCGCACGGTCATAGACTTCCAGCAAACGAGCGGCATCCACGCCGGTATAAACCTGGGTGGTGGAAAGGCTGGCATGGCCCAGCAATTCCTGGATCGTTCGCAAATCGCCACCGCCGGCCAGAAGATGTGTTGCGAAGGAATGGCGAAGGGCGTGGGGCGTTGCGCTGTCCGGCAGGCCCAAGGCTCCGCGCAGCTTCTGCATTTCGCGTTGAATGATTGCGGGCTGCAGCGGTCCACCCCGTGCGCCACGAAACAGTGGTTTCTCTGCCTCCAGCTCAAAAGGGCAAAGCGTCTTGTACCGCGCGATGGCATCCAGAACGATCTCCAGCAGCGGAACGAGCCGGGTCTTGCCTCCCTTGCCGGTAATCCGGATCGATTTTGCGTCCGGTGGCAAGTCGGCAGGGGTCAGCGAAAGGGCTTCGGAAATGCGCAGGCCACAGCCATAGAGAAGTGTCAGGAGCGCTGAATCTCTCGCGGCAATCCAACCCTCTTCCTGCAACTGCGCCTGTGTGCTGACCACTTCAAGGGCTTGCCGGTCGGTGAGGGGCTTGGGCAGCGATTTGGGCTGGCGCGGCGCCCGGATGGCGCCAGCGGCCGCTGCATTGATAAGGCCCTTTCGCTCGAGATAGCGCAGGAACGACCGCAGACCGGCGAGGTGACGCCCAAGGGACCGGGCACCCGATCCATCCCTTCGCCGTTGTGCCAGAAAAGCGCGGAGATCGGCTGTGCGCAGAGTATGAATCTCGGCGAGGCCCGGTGGGTTGCCGAAATGGACGGTCAGGAACTGGAGGAACTGACGTGTATCCCGCTCATAGGCCGTCAGCGTGTTTGCAGAGAAGCGTTTCTCGTTGGCGAGGCTGTCCAGCCATTGCCGCCGATGGTCCAGAAGTTCGGGCGTCGCCAGAATGAGGATCTCGTTCATCGTCGCTCCGTATGTGTCCGACATTGGCTCGCAGAGTCACAATTGAGCATTACAATTTGATTAAGCATGCAGAATTTGTCGCTGCTGCCTGTGTCGATCCCCAGTCCCCGGTGGAAAAAGCGGCCTTGTCATGGTTCCCTTTTGTTCTTCTTCGGGGCATGGTCCAGCCCGATGACGCAAGATTCGCATAGCCTGTTCGGCGCCCTGTTTGACACACCGGCGTCCAAGCGCGTTGTACCCGTTCTGGTGCCTCTGCCGGTGCCGGAAGCCTATAGTTATGCCGTGCCGGAAGGCATGGCGGTCGAAGCCGGTTCTGTCGTGCAGGTGCCGATCGGTCCGCGCCAGCACATTGGTGTCGTGTGGGACGAGCCGGAGGTGCGCGATAACCAAAAGGCATTGGATCCGAAGAAGCTCCGGGCGATCGATCAGGTTTTCGATTGTCCACCCCTGACGAAAGACATGCGGGAATTCATCGAATGGGTATCGGCTTATACACTGTCTCCGCCCGGACTGGTGGCCCGCATGGCAATCCGTGCTCCTGCGGCACTGGAACCAGAGCCGATGATCGAGGCATTGCGGTTCACAGGCGGTGAACCTGATCGCGTGACCCCTGCACGTCAACGCGTTCTTCAGACGCTGGAAGACGACATTCCCTGGACGCGGAGCGGCCTTGCGCATGCTGCCGGTGTTTCGCTGAGCGTCGTGGATGGTCTGGTCAAACAGGGACTGTTCGAGACTGTCTTTCTTCCGCCGCCGCCGGTCGTTGCCGTTCCCGATCCGGACTATGTCGCGCCGCGCATCGATGGACCGCAGAAGCAGGCCGCCTCCGAGCTGGTGGAAGCGGTGCAAACGGCTGGCTTCTCGGCCTCTTTGATCGATGGCGTGACCGGGTCGGGGAAAACGGAAGTCTATTTCGAAGCAATTGCCGAAGCTTTGCGTCTGGGGAAGCAGGTTCTGATCCTGTTGCCGGAAATCGCACTCACTTCAAGCTTTCTGGAACGGTTTCAGGACCGCTTCGGTGCCAAGCCTGCCGAGTGGCATTCAGATCTTGCGCCCCGCATGCGGGAAAAAGTGTGGCGCGGTGTCGTGACCGGCGAGGTGCGTGTCGTGGCCGGAGCGCGGTCCGCTCTCTTTCTTCCCTTTGAGGAGCTTGGTCTTATCGTTGTCGATGAGGAGCATGATCCCGCCTACAAGCAGGAAGACCGTATCTTCTACAATGCGCGCGACATGGCCGTGGTGCGGGCCCGCATTGGCAAATTTCCCATCGTTCTTGTGTCTGCCACGCCGTCCGTCGAAAGCCAGGTCAACGGCCAGAGCGGTCGATATCATGTCGTTCATCTGCCGACGCGATTTGGCGATGCGGCCATGCCGGACCTGCATCTCGTTGACATGCGGCGGCATCCGCCTGCCAAGGGTGGCTTTCTCTCGCCCGTCATGCTGCGGGCCATTGGAAAGACGATCGAGAAGAAAGAGCAGGCGCTTCTGTTTCTCAATCGGCGTGGTTATGCGCCGCTGACGCTCTGCCGTGTGTGCGGGCATCGCTTCCAGTGTCCGCAATGCTCGAGCTGGCTGGTTGAGCATCGGTTCCGCAACCAGATCCAGTGCCATCAATGCGGCTATTCGGAGAAAACGCCGGAGGCCTGTCCCGAATGCGGCACCTTCGATCACCTGGTCGCCTGCGGTCCGGGCGTCGAGCGGATTGCCGAGGAAGTGGAGCGTCATTTTCCCGATGCCCGAACCATCGTCATGTCGTCCGATCTCCTGGGTGGCGTGAAGCGCATGCGGCTGGAACTGGAAGCCATCGCCAAGGGGGAGGCGGATATCGTTATCGGCACGCAGCTCGTTGCCAAAGGTCACAACTTCCCTCTGATGACGCTTGTCGGGATTGTCGATGCGGATCTTGGCCTTGCCAATGGCGATCCGCGCGCCGCCGAGCGCACGTTTCAGCTGCTCAGTCAGGTCACCGGTCGCGCCGGGAGAACCGGTCTGAAGAGCTACGGGCTCTTGCAAACCTATCAACCGCAGCATCCTGTCATGCAGGCGATCGCATCCGGCGATGCCTCGGCGTTTTACGAGCGCGAGATCGGCGAGCGGGAAAAGGCATTGCTACCTCCCTTTGGGCGCCTCGCCTCCATTATCGTTTCCGCCGACACGCGCCTCGATGCCGAAACACATGCGCGAGGACTTCGTAACGCTGCGCCGAAGATGTCTGGCGTCACCGTGCTTGGACCTGCCGAGGCGCCACTTGCCATCGTACGTGGGCGCCACCGGTTCCGTCTGCTGGTGCACGGACGCCGCAACAGCGACATGCAGGGCTTTCTGAGGGCGATGCTGTCAAGCGGACCGAAGGCACGCGGCTCAGTTCAGGTTCAGCTGGATGTGGATCCACAAAGCTTTCTTTGAAAATCCGGGCTTCCCCTGATATTTCGCAGGCTTGCGATTCGTGAAACATGGCAGGATGACATGGAACTTTACTTTCCAACCGAACTTCCTGAACGGCTGGCCTATCTGGGTGCGTGTCTTCTTGCGCTCCATGGCCTCCTTCAGTTCGCCCTGCCTTCAACGGCGCTCAAGCTTTTTGGATTTACCGTCGGAGAAGTGACACCTGAAGGTTATGCCGCAATCCGGTCCAATGGCGGTTTGCAGCTCGGCCTTGGCCTGACGGCGCTTTTCCTGGCTCAGGACTGGACCTATCTGGCCCTTGGCGTTTCTGCCGGAGTGGCGGCACTCGGGCGGCTCATCTCACTGATCTTTGATCGGGGCGTGACCGCTAGAAATATTGTACAGCTTCTCGCCCAGATTGTGATTGCGGCTCTGCCATTGGGCTATGTCTTCGGTTATTTCTAAGCAAGGCATTTGAGAGGTATCGTCCGGTAAGGGAACCCGACGCTGTGAAAAGCGAGAAAATCGTTTTAACGCCTTGCCTCTCAGGCGATTTGCGCCCTTCGGCGTGTTGCGCCTGTTGAACTCCTATGCTAGACGAACCGCGAATTTCGGAGAACGGCGGAGGGGGGCCTCTGGCCGTGTTGAGAAAAAGAAGCAAATTCAGATGCTTGCCTGAATTCCGAAAACTGGCTGGTAATTTGAATAGAAATCAGGGAATTCGTGCCCGTGGCTGACACATCCCATCGGACTTCCGGCGTAGCGGAACGCTACGCTTCTTCGCTCTTTGAGCTTGCTCTGCAGTCGAATTCTATCGATTCAGTGCGCGCCGATCTTGACCGTTTTCAGGCAATGATCGACGAGAGCGATGATCTCAAGCGTTTGATTGCCAGCCCGGTCTTCTCTTCGGAAGATCAGGCGCGTGCAATCGCGGCCCTCTGCGACAAGGCTGGAATTTCCGGTCTCGTTGCAAACTTCGTCAAGGTCGTTGCGGGCAACCGCCGCCTGTTTGCCCTGCCGGGCATGATCCGCGCTTATCGCGACTTCGTCGCCCAGCATAAGGGCGAAGTGACTGCCGAGGTTGTCTCGGCCCATGCGCTTTCTTCGGCGCAGGAAGATGAACTGAAATCGACGCTGAAGGGCGTAACGGGCAAGGATGTCACTCTCGACGTATCCGTTGATCCGTCGATCCTGGGTGGGCTGATCGTCAAGGTCGGTTCGCGTCAGATCGATACGTCTCTCCGCACCAAACTTTCCACGCTTAAGCTTGCACTGAAAGAGGTTGGCTGATGGATATCCGCGCCGCGGAAATTTCCGCAATTCTCAAAGATCAAATCAAGAACTTCGGCCAGGAGGCTGAGGTTTCCGAAGTCGGCCAGGTTCTTTCCGTAGGTGACGGTATCGCCCGTGTTTATGGTCTGGACAATGTTCAGGCCGGTGAAATGGTCGAGTTCCCCGGCGGCATCCGCGGCATGGCGCTCAACCTCGAAGCTGATAACGTCGGTGTCGTTATTTTCGGTTCCGACCGCGACATCAAGGAAGGCGACACCGTCAAGCGGACTGGCGCCATCGTGGACGTTCCGGTTGGTCCGGAACTGCTCGGCCGCGTTGTCGACGCACTCGGCAATCCGATCGACGGCAAGGGCCCGATCAACGCTTCGCGCCGCTCGCGCGTTGACGTGAAGGCTCCGGGCATCATTCCGCGCAAGTCGGTTCATGAGCCGATGTCGACGGGCCTCAAGGCTATCGACGCCCTGATCCCGGTTGGACGTGGTCAGCGCGAGCTGGTCATCGGCGACCGTCAGACCGGCAAGACCGCGATCATTCTCGACGCCTTCCTCAACCAGAAGGCAATCCACGACAATGGTCCCGAGAACGACAAGCTGTTCTGCGTTTACGTGGCTATCGGCCAGAAGCGTTCGACTGTTGCGCAGTTCGTGAAGGTTCTGGAAGAGCGTGGCGCTCTGCAGTACTCGATCGTTGTTGCAGCGACTGCCTCTGACCCGGCTCCGATGCAGTATCTTGCGCCATTCGCAGGTTGCGCAATGGGCGAGTACTTCCGTGACAACGGCCAGCACGCTCTCATCGCTTACGACGACTTGTCCAAGCAGGCTGTCGCCTACCGTCAGATGTCGCTTCTGCTGCGTCGTCCTCCGGGCCGCGAAGCTTATCCGGGCGACGTTTTCTATCTGCACTCGCGTCTTCTCGAGCGCGCTGCCAAGCTCTCCGACGAGCGTGGCGCTGGTTCGCTGACGGCTCTGCCGGTCATCGAAACGCAGGGTAACGACGTTTCGGCGTTCATTCCGACGAACGTGATCTCGATCACCGACGGTCAGATCTTCCTTGAAACCGACCTGTTCTACCAGGGCATTCGTCCGGCCGTTAACGTCGGTCTGTCGGTTTCCCGCGTTGGTTCTGCTGCGCAGATCAAGGCCATGAAGCAGGTTGCCGGCTCCATCAAGGGTGAACTGGCCCAGTACCGCGAAATGGCGGCCTTCGCCCAGTTCGGTTCCGACCTCGACGCTTCCACGCAGCGCCTGCTGAACCGTGGTGCACGCCTGACGGAACTCCTCAAGCAGCCGCAGTTCTCTCCGCTCAAGACGGAAGAGCAGGTTGCAGTGATCTTCGCTGGCGTCAACGGCTACCTCGACAAGCTGCCTGTCAACCAGGTCGGCAAGTTCGAACAGGGCCTGCTCGCGTACCTCCGCAACGACGGCAAGTCGATCCTCGACGCTATTCGTGCGGAAAAGCAGCTGTCTGACGACACCCGTGCAAAGCTGAAGTCGGCGCTGGATTCCTTCGCCAAGACTTTCGCCTGAACGGACAAGCTCAAGGACCGATAACGGATGCCTTCACTTAAGGATCTGAAAAACCGGATCGCCTCCGTCAAGGCGACGCAGAAGATCACCAAGGCGATGAAAATGGTCGCCGCGGCGAAGCTGCGCCGTGCGCAAGAGGCGGCCGAAGCGGCCCGCCCCTATGCGGAACGGATGAACCGCGTTCTTGCCGGCCTCAGCGCCGCCTCTGCCAATAGCGCAGAGGCACCGCTGCTGCTGACCGGTACCGGCAAGAGCCAGACCCACCTGCTGATCGTTGCCACGGGTGAGCGCGGACTGGCTGGAGGTTTCAACTCCTCCATCATCCGTCTGGCTCGTGACCATGCGCTGAAGCTTCTTTCGGAAGGCAAGACCGTCAAGATCCTGACTGTCGGCCGCAAGGGTAACGATATCCTGCGCCGCAGCTTCCGTGAGAACATTGTCGACTACGTCACGTTCCGCGAAGTCAAGCAGCTTGGCTTCGTACAGGCGAATGAAGTGGCCCAGAAGGTTCTGGCCCTCTTCAACGCCGGCGAGTTCGACGTCGCAACGCTGTTCTATGCCCGCTTCGCTTCCGTCATCTCGCAGGTGGCGACGGCGCAGCAAATCATTCCGGCCAAGTTCGATCAGGCGGAAGTGCCAGCGACTGCTGCACTTTATGAGTACGAGCCGGGCGAACAGGAGATCCTGGAAGAACTGCTGCCGCGCAACATCGCGGTGCAGATTTTCCGTGCCCTGCTGGAAAACAACGCTTCCTTCTACGGTGCGCAGATGTCCGCCATGGACAACGCGACACGTAATGCTGGCGACATGATCAACAAGCTGACCTTGTCTTACAACCGTCAGCGTCAGGCGCAGATCACGAAGGAACTCATCGAAATCATTTCGGGCGCGGAAGCGCTCTAAGGAACAAAGAGGGTAAGAATCATGGCTATCGCAACGGGCTCGTCCCTCGGCAAGGTGACGCAGGTTATCGGCGCCGTCGTTGACGTCGCATTTGATGGCGACCTGCCGCCGATCCTGAATGCGCTTGAAACAGACAACAATGGCAGCCGCCTTGTTCTCGAAGTCGCGCAGCACCTCGGCGAAAACTCTGTCCGCACCATCGCTATGGACTCGACCGAAGGTCTGGTTCGTGGTCAGCCGGTCAAGGACACAGGCGCTCCGATCTCGGTTCCGGTTGGTGACCAGACGCTCGGCCGTATCATGAACGTCATTGGCGAGCCAGTTGACGAAGCTGGTCCGCTGGACACGTCCACGCTCCGCGCCATCCACCAGGAAGCTCCGGCTTACGTCGAACAGTCGACGGAAGGCCAGATCCTGGTCACGGGCATCAAGGTCGTCGACCTTCTGGCTCCTTACGCCAAGGGCGGTAAGATCGGCCTGTTCGGCGGCGCCGGCGTTGGCAAGACGGTTCTCATCATGGAACTGATCAACAACGTCGCGAAGGCGCACGGTGGTTACTCGGTCTTCGCCGGCGTGGGTGAGCGTACCCGCGAAGGAAACGACCTCTATCACGAAATGATCGAGTCTGGCGTTAACAAGCATGGTGGTGGCGAAGGCTCCAAGGCTGCTCTCGTTTACGGTCAGATGAACGAACCGCCGGGCGCACGTGCACGCGTTGCTCTGACGGGTCTGACGATCGCTGAAGACTTCCGTGACAAGGGCCAAGACGTTCTGTTCTTCGTCGACAACATCTTCCGCTTCACGCAGGCTGGTTCCGAAGTGTCGGCTCTCCTGGGCCGTATTCCCTCGGCCGTTGGTTATCAGCCGACGCTGGCAACAGACATGGGCCAGATGCAGGAACGCATCACGACCACGACGAAGGGCTCGATTACCTCGGTTCAGGCCATCTACGTTCCTGCCGACGACTTGACCGACCCGGCTCCGGCAACCTCGTTCGCCCACTTGGACGCAACAACCGTTCTGTCGCGCTCGATCGCTGAAAAGGGCATCTACCCGGCTGTGGATCCGCTGGACTCCACGTCCCGTATGCTTGACCCGATGGTTGTCGGTGAAGAGCACTACGAAGTTGCCCGTAAGGTTCAGACGACTCTGCAGCGCTACAAGTCGCTTCAGGACATCATTGCCATCCTCGGGATGGACGAACTGTCCGAAGAGGACAAGATGACGGTTGCCCGCGCCCGTAAGATCGAGCGCTTCCTTTCGCAGCCATTCTTCGTTGCTGAAGTCTTCACCGGTTCTCCGGGTAAGCTGGTGGCCCTGGAAGACACGATCAAGGGCTTCAAGGGTCTGGTCAACGGTGAATACGACCACCTGCCGGAAGCTGCTTTCTACATGGTTGGCTCCATCGAGGAAGCCATCGAGAAGGCGAAGAAGCTGGCAGCTGCTGCCTAATGTCATCGACGGAAGGCGCGCCCTGATTGGGCGCGCTTCTCCATCCTGCATAACGCCCGGAGAAGTGGACCGTCATGGCCGACTCTTTTGATTTTGAATTGGTGTCTCCCGAGCGCCTGCTGGTTTCGGAAAAGGTGACGGAAGTCATCATTCCGGCAACTCTCGGTGAGATGACCGTATTGGCGAAGCATGCGCCAACGATGACGACGATCAAGCCAGGCGTGCTGACCGTCAAGCTGGTCTCTGGCCAGGTCAAGAAGTACGTCGTGTTCGGCGGGTTCGCGGACATTCTGCCTTCGGGCTGCACCGTGCTGGCGGAGTCTGCTGTTGCCCAGGAAGACGCAAATCGCGATCTCTTCCAGCAGCGGATTGAAGCTCTGCGCGCCGATATCTCGGATGCGCCCACGGATGAGCATCGCACGAAGCTCGAGCACATGCTGGCCGAACTCACGCATCTCAACCATTCGATTCTGCCTGGTTGAAGTGCGAAGTTGAGTCTGATTTTTGGAAAGGCGGTCCATTGGGCCGCCTTTTTCATTTGGACGGATCCGCTTTATTGGACTTTCGCCAGGTCAAGCGCGCTGGACTGTCGGTCGAGGATCGAGGCGGCTGCTGCCAGAGAAAGCACTATCCATCCTTTGGTTGTCATCTGCCGCTGTTCGTGTACCTATCCCCGTGGCCAGTATGAGAGGTAGGGCATGAAAGTCGGCATCGTGGGTGCAGGCATGGTCGGCAGTGCGGCAGGGTTTGCGCTCGCGCTTGCAGGAACCGCCAGCGAAATCGTTTTCGTCGATCAGAACCGCGCACTTGCGCTGGCGCAGGCAGAAGATATCTCCCACGCGACTCCGTTCCATTCGGCGACCAAGGTCACATCCGGTGGTTATGACGCGCTGGACGGCGCCGACATGGTCATCCTCGCAGCTGGTGTCAGCCAGAAGCCGGGTGAAACGCGTCTGGCCCTCCTCGAACGGAATACGGAGGTATTTCGTGTTGTCGTCGGCGCCGTGCTGGCTGTGGTTTCTGATCCTATCCTTTTGATCGCGTCGAACCCGGTCGATATCATGACGCATGTCGCAACACGGCTTTCCGGCCTGCCGAGAAGCAAGGTCATCGGGTCTGGAACCATTCTGGATACGGCGCGCTTCCGGAGCCTCATCGGCCGTCATCTCGGCATCTCCCCACAATCCGTGCACGCCTATGTGCTGGGGGAACATGGTGACAGCGAGGTGTTGACGTGGTCGAATGCACGGGCCGGTTCCATCGGGCTCAGTGCTTTCGCCGAACAGGTCGGCCGGCCTCTGACGCAGGACCTGCGTCAATCAATCGATCACGATGTCCGTAACGCGGCCTATCGCATCATTGAAGGTAAAGGATCAACCTATTACGGGATCGGTGGGGGCCTGGCCCGGATCGTGAAAGCCATAGCGCAGGATCAGCAGGCGATCCTATCTGTCTCGACCACCACAGACGTTGTCGAGGGCATCGAGAATGTCACGCTCTCCTTGCCCCGCGTCATCGGTCGGGCCGGGGTCCACCTTGATCTTCATCCCGACCTCGACGACGAGGAGAGGGAAGGGCTCAGGAGAAGTGCCGAGATGTTGAAGGATTTGTCTGGAAAGCTCGCATTGTAGCGCGAAAGCGGGGGCTTCTTCTGTTGTCGATCCTGACACCGTGTGGAACTGTTGCGTCAGCAAGCGAATGGGGTCCTGACAGGCATGATCGATAAGCTCGAATTCTTCATTGCTTTGGCCGGTGCTGGTCATTTCGGTCGCGCCGCGGAGGAGTGTGGGGTCTCCCAGCCCACACTCTCGGCGGCCATTCGCCAGCTTGAAGACCAGCTGGGCGTCATTCTTGTCGTGCGCGGTTCCCGCTATCAGGGCCTTACACCCGAGGGACAGCGCGTGCTGGAATGGGCGCGACGGATCGTCAGCGATACCCGCACCATGCGCGAAGAGATGCGGGCCGCGCGGAAAGGTCTCGCCGGTCATATCCGGCTTGCCGTCATTCCCACTGCGCTGGCCATGGTGCCACGCCTCACGGAGCCATTTCAGGCGCGCCATCCGGCAGTTACGTTCTCTGTCACGTCGCGCACGTCACTCCTGGTGCTCAGTCAGCTGGAAAATCTCGAGATCGACGCCGGCATCACATACCTCGACAATGAACCGCTTGGCCGCGTGACGACGGTTCCGCTCTATTCGGAGCGGTATCACCTGATTGCCGCAACAGGAACGCCACTGGCAGACCAGGAATCGGTGACCTGGAAAGAGGTTTCCGCTCTTCGGCTTTGCCTATTGACGCCGGATATGCAAAACCGCCGCATCATCAACAAGCACATGGCAGAAGCTGGTGTCTGGGCCAAGCCAACGCTTGAATCGAATTCGATGATCGTGCTGTTTTCCCATATCAGGACCGGTCAATGGGCGTCGATCATGCCGCGTAACGTCGCGGAATCCTTTGGTTTTCCGGAACAGATCCGAATGGTTCCGATCGTCGAGCCAGATGCCGAACATCTGGTTGGGCTGGTCGCAACGCATCGCGAACCACATACTCCGCTGGTCTCTGCCCTGCTGCACGAGGCGCGATTGCGCGCTGCAGCATTGGATTTCGATAGAAATCTCCTATCGAGCGACGGAAAGCCGTTATTGACCTAGTGTCGGCAAATTCGCCATTCTTCGCAAAAGACAAATATACGTCGTCGCAGATGAGCGAGCCGACTTAACAGGAAGCTCTCTGGAGCGACCTGGGTCTTGTCGGTTTGGGAGGACTGACTGATGAACATTCGTGCCGTTGCCGTCGATGAGGCAACACGGGTTTCCGAGATCGTTGAAAGCTGTCGCCATCTGGAAGGGCCGCTTCTTCCTGTTCTTCATAAGGTGCAGGCTGAATTCGGTTTCGTTCCCGAGAGTGCAAAGCAAATCATCGCCAAAGCTCTCAACCTGTCACGGGCCGAGGTTCACGGGGTCGTCACCTTCTACCACGATTTTCGCGATCATCCTGCCGGACGGCATACGCTGAAGCTCTGTCGCGCCGAGGCTTGCCAGTCGATGGGCTGCGAGTCTCTGGCGGAGCAGATCAAGGCAAAGCTGGGCGTTGATTGGCATGGGACGACTTCGGACGGTGCGATCACGCTTGAGCCGGTCTTCTGTCTTGGCCTTTGTGCGCAGGCGCCTGCCGCGATGCTGGATGGCGATGTCTATGCCCGCCTGGACGAAGACTGTCTTGGCGAAATCCTGACGGAGGCGCGCCGATGAGTGTCACCGTTTTCGTTCCTCGCGATGCTGCCGCCCTGGCTGTTGGTGCTGACAGGGTTGCTGCGGCAATCGAGAAGGAAGCTGCCGCGCGCGGCGTGGATGTCCGCATCGTCCGCAACGGTTCGCGCGGCATGCTGTGGCTGGAAGTTCTGGTGGAGGTTCGCACTTCCAAGGGCCGTATAGCCTATGGACCGGTGAAAGCTTCCGATGCCGCATCTTTGTTCGATGCGGATTTTCTGAGTGGCGGCGATCACCCGCTTTGTCATGGGCTGACCAAGGAAATCCCGTTCCTCAAAAGCCAGACGCGGCTGACATTCGCCCGCTGTGGTGTGACGGATCCATTGTCGCTCGAAGACTACCGGCATTACCAGGGCATGAAGGGTCTGGCCAACGCGCTTGCCATGGCGCCTGCAGATATCGTGAAACAGGTGACCGATAGTGGCCTGCGTGGTCGAGGTGGTGCAGGCTTCCCGACCGGTATCAAGTGGAAGACGGTTGCAGATGCTGTCGGCGACCAGAAATACATCGTTTGCAATGCAGACGAGGGTGATAGCGGCACGTTCGCAGACCGGATGATCATGGAAGGGGACCCCTTCGTCCTGATTGAAGGCATGGTGATCGCGGGCATAGCGGTCGGAGCGACCAAGGGTTACATCTATACCCGGTCCGAATATCCGCATGCGATTGCGACCATGAGCGAGGCAATCGAGGTCGCCCGCCGGGAAGGCATTCTTGGCTCGTCGGTGTTAGGATCTGCTTACGCATTCGACATGGAGGTGCGCGTTGGGGCCGGTGCCTATGTCTGCGGTGAGGAAACATCCCTGCTGAACAGCCTGGAAGGCAAGCGAGGCGTCGTACGTGCCAAGCCTCCATTGCCAGCGCTTCAGGGCCTGTTCGGCAAGCCCACTGTCGTCAACAATGTTATGTCCCTTGCATCGATCCCGGTCATCATGGATCGGGGCGCCGCCTTCTATCGTGACTTCGGCGTCGGTCGTTCACATGGGACGATCCCGATCCAGCTCGCCGGTAACCTGAAGCATGGCGGGCTTTACGAGACCGCGTTTGGCCTGCCGCTTGGCCAGCTGATCAACGAAATCGGTGGCGGCACGATCTCCGGGCGTCCGGTCAAGGCCGTTCAGGTCGGCGGGCCTCTGGGCGCCTACTTCCCGCCTTCGCTCTTCGAGACAATTTTCGATTATGAGGCTTTTGCGGCGGCAGGCGGCCTGATCGGTCATGCTGGTGTCGTGGTTTTCGATGATACGGCGGATATGCTCAAGCAGGCGCGGTTCGCCATGGAGTTCTGTGCGGTCGAAAGCTGCGGCAAGTGCACGCCCTGCCGCATCGGCTCGACGCGTGGCGTCGAGACGGTCGACAAGATCGCGCGCGGCATCGAGCCGGAGAAGAACAAGGTGCTGCTGGAAGATCTCTGCAACACCATGAAGTTCGGTTCGCTCTGTGCACTTGGCGGCTTTACGCCTTACCCGGTCATGAGCGCGCTGACACATTTCCCGGAGGATTTCGCACCTGCACCGGTGAGGGAGGCGGCAGAATGAGTGACGGTTCTACTTCGTCATCCTCGGGCCTGTCCCGAGGATCTACCGAGCTTTCCACGCGGGTAACGTTCCCGGCTGAACCGGCTTTCAATATTCAGACGCAGCAGATCCTCGGGACAAGCCCGAGGATGACGGCGGAAAGGTAAGCGCCATGCCCCTCGTTCCTGAAATCGATTACGGTACACCCGCATCCAGATCCAGAGAGATGGTAACGCTGACCATCGATGGTTGCGAGGTCACGGTGCCAGCCGGAACCTCCATCATGCGCGCCTCCATGGAGGCCGGTATCCAGGTGCCTAAACTCTGCGCGACCGACATGGTCGATGCATTCGGATCCTGCCGCCTCTGTCTCATCGAGGTGGAGGGCCGCAACGGCACCCCCGCCTCCTGCACGACGCCCGTTGCTGCCGGACTTGTGGTTTACACGCAGACGGAGCGGCTGAAGGCGATCCGCAAGGGCGTGATGGAGCTCTATATCTCCGACCATCCGCTGGACTGTCTGACCTGCGCCGCCAATGGTGATTGCGAGTTGCAGGATATGGCGGGCGCTGTGGGTCTTCGCGACGTGCGCTACGGCTATGAGGGTGAAAATCACGTCAAGGCGCGCTCGGCGGTGGGCGAGGTCAACGCGCAATGGATGCCGAAGGACGAGAGCAATCCTTATTTCACCTATGACCCTTCCAAGTGCATCGTCTGCTCTCGCTGCGTTCGCGCCTGCGAGGAAGTCCAGGGTACGTTTGCACTGACGATTGAAGGTCGCGGCTTCGATAGCCGCGTCTCCCCCGGCGCACATGAGGCGTTCCTATCGTCGGAATGCGTATCCTGCGGTGCCTGCGTACAGGCTTGCCCGACGGCGACGCTGACCGAAAAATCGGTGATCGAGATCGGCCAGCCGGAACATTCGGTTGTGACCACCTGCGCCTATTGCGGTGTAGGCTGCTCCTTCAAGGCTGAAATGCGTGGCGAGGAACTGGTGCGCATGGTGCCGTGGAAGGACGGACAGGCCAATCGCGGTCACTCCTGCGTCAAGGGTCGGTTCGCCTATGGTTACGCAAGCCACAAGGACCGTATCCTCAACCCAATGATCCGAGAGAAGATCTCTGATCCTTGGCGCGAAGTGACATGGGAAGAAGCCTTTGCCCATGTGGCGTCCGAATTCCGTCGTATTCAGTATCAGTACGGCCGCGAATCCATTGGTGGCATCACATCGTCGCGCTGCACGAACGAGGAAACGTACCTCGTTCAGAAGCTGATCCGCGCCGGTTTCGGCAACAACAATGTCGATACTTGCGCCCGTGTCTGCCATTCGCCAACCGGTTATGGTCTGGGCCAGGCCTTCGGTACATCGGCGGGCACGCAGAATTTCGACAGCGTCGAGCATACGGATGTTGTGATCGTCATCGGCGCCAACCCAACAGACGGTCATCCGGTTTTCGGTTCGCGCCTCAAGAAGCGCCTTCGTCAGGGCGCGAAGCTGATCGTCATCGATCCGCGCCGTATCGATCTCGTTCGCTCTGCGCATATCGAAGCCTCCTATCACCTGCCGCTGAAACCCGGTACCAATGTGGCAGTGCTGACGGCGCTTGCGCATGTCATCGTCACCGAAGGCCTGTTTGAAGAGCGGTTTATTCGCGAACGCTGCGATTGGTCCGAGTTCGAGGATTGGGCAGCCTTCGTCTCCGAAGCGCAGCATTCTCCGGAAGAGACAGAGAAATTCACTGGTGTGCCGGCAGAAGACCTGCGTGGAGCCGCGCGTCTTTATGCCAAGGGTGGCAATGGCGCGATCTATTACGGTCTCGGCGTGACTGAGCACAGCCAGGGCTCAACCACCGTCATGGCGATTGCCAACCTTGCCATGGCCACGGGCAATATCGGTCGTCCGGGCGTGGGCGTTAACCCGCTGCGTGGCCAGAACAATGTGCAGGGCTCCTGCGATATGGGCTCCTTCCCGCACGAGCTTCCCGGTTATCGCCACATCTCGGATGATGCAACCCGCGAGACCTTCGAAAAGCTCTGGGGCGTTACGCTGAACAACGAGCCGGGCCTGCGCATTCCGAACATGCTGGATGCCGCCGTCGAAGGCACGTTCAAGGGCATCTATATCCAGGGCGAGGATATTCTTCAGTCTGACCCGGATACCAAGCATGTGTCTGCCGGACTGGCGGCCATGGAATGTGTCGTCGTGCACGACCTTTTCCTGAACGAGACCGCCAACTATGCGCATGTCTTCCTGCCGGGTTCGACCTTCCTGGAAAAGGATGGCACATTCACCAATGCCGAACGTCGTATCAACCGCGTACGCCGAGTAATGACGCCAAAGAACGGCTATGCGGATTGGGAAGTAACCCAGAAGATGGCTCAGGCCATGGGCTTGAAATGGGCCTACAGTCACCCGTCTGAAATCATGGACGAGATTGCGGCCACCACGCCAAGCTTTGCCGGTGTCTCCTATGCCTATCTGGAGGAAAAGGGCTCGGTCCAATGGCCTTGCAATGAGAAGTTTCCCAACGGTTCCCCTATCATGCATGTGGACGGATTTGTGCGCGGGAAAGGTAAGTTCATACGAACGGAATATGTGGCGACGGATGAACGCACCGGCCCGCGTTTCCCGCTGCTTCTCACCACCGGCCGCATTCTCTCGCAGTACAATGTCGGTGCGCAGACGCGGCGTACGGCCAATGTCGTCTGGCATGAGGAGGACCTGCTGGAGATCCATCCGCATGATGCCGAACAGCGTGGCATCAAGGATGGTGACTGGGTCAAGCTTGCCAGCCGTGCAGGCGATACTACGTTGCGGGCGCTGATTACGGATCGTGTTGCGCCGGGCGTCGTCTATACCACCTTCCATCACCCGACAACGCAGGCCAATGTCATCACCACCGATTTCTCGGACTGGGCAACGAACTGTCCAGAATACAAGGTCACGGCAGTGCAGATCTCGCCGTCCAACGGGCCAACGGAATGGCAGGAGGAATATGAGGAACTCAGCCGCAAGTCACGCCGGATTGCCGGCAAGCTGGAAGCGGCGGGGTAAGCTTTGATGGTGGGAGAGACGAGCCGCAGGATAGGCGCATTGAGCTTCCGGCAGGGGCGGCTTTCCGAAGCCTCCCGTCTGGTGCCTGAGGAAGTTCCGGTTGCCTTTTCCTATGGCGGATCCACCCATGCGGTCATGATGGCGACCCCGTCCGATCTGGTGGATTTCGCCTACGGTTTTTCGCTGGCGGAGGAGATCATCCGCTTAAGCGAGGACATCGTCGCCGTCGAGAGTGTCGAAGCCGGTGCTGGCATCGATGTCCAGGTCACCCTGAAGGACAGCACTGCCGATGCGCTGACCGCGCGCCGGCGCAAGATGGCGGGCCCGGTTGGGTGTGGTCTGTGCGGCATCGAATCCATAGAGCAGGCTGCGCGGCAGGTCGCGAAGGTTCCGGAACCCTTGCCATGGCTGTCCGCCGATCATGTTGCCTTGGCAGTGCGAATGCTTGGCGACGCCCAGAAACTCAACCGCGGAACACGCGCAGTGCATGGTGCGGGTTTCTATCGCCCGGCTCGAGGATTGATAGCGTTGCGGGAGGATGTCGGTCGGCATAATGCGCTCGACAAGCTTGTTGGTTCCATCGTCCGCGAAGGCGAGGCGGCGCGCGATGGCGCCGTGGTGGTGACCAGCCGTCTGTCGGTGGAAATGGTGCAGAAGACGGCCATTCTTGGCTGTCCGGTTCTCATTGCGATTTCCGCGCCCACAGCGCTTGCAATCGATACGGCAAATGAAGCGGGCATGACCCTGATTGGAATTGCCCGGGGAGATGAATTCGAAGTGTTTACGAGGCCCGATCGTTTCATGTCCGGGGAGGCTGCCCATGTCGCTTAATCACACCGATGAAAAGCTGGTTCGGATGGCGAACCAGATCGCGACCTTCTTCCTGTCGCAGCCGGAAGAGGTGCGGGTGGATGGCGTTGCCACCCACATCAACAAGTTCTGGGAACCGCGTATGCGCCGCCGGTTCTTCGAGATGATCGACCAGGGCATTGGCGGATTTCTTCCGCTCGTCGTCCAGGCCTCCTCGAAGATCAAGCGGCCAAACGCTGCCACTACAAATGCTGTCGGCCTCGGCCAGGATGCGGCTCATGGCGCACCTGGAGGTCGCGGACCGATTGCCGGCGAATCCCTGTCGGAACCAAGTATTCCGGCGGGCTCTACCTGACTTTTCCCTGGTGATATCCGCAGTGGGGATTGCGGATCGGGGAGCAGGCTTCCGAAGCCATAGACGAGCAACGTAGTGCGTATCGTCACATCATCCGAACCGGCGCACGGGCGTGTGCCGGATCGATATTCTTTGTTCTGACATTGCAAGGGAGGTTTTCGCAATGGCGGTAGCAGGCGTAACTGGCGGAGGCGTGGCGCAGGCCGGTCTTCTTGATCGCGAGCGGATCATCGCTCAACCGGGTTTCAATCGATGGCTGGTTCCGCCAGCCGCTCTGGCCATTCATCTTTGCATCGGAATGGCCTACGGCTTCAGCGTCTTCTGGCTGCCGCTCAGCAAGGCGCTACCGACGACCGATCCAAGCTGCTCGACGCTGACCTTGGCCGGAGCGCTATTCACCACCGCCTGCAACTGGCGCGTAGCTGATCTTGGCTGGATCTACACGCTGTTCTTCGTGCTGCTCGGCTGCTCGGCCGCTATCTGGGGTGGCTGGCTGGAACGAGTCGGTCCGCGCAAGGCGGCCTTCGTATCGGCCTGCTGCTGGTGTGGCGGCATTCTGGTTGCTGCCATGGGCGTCATGTTCCATCAGCTATGGCTCATGTGGCTTGGTGCCGGTGCCATCGGCGGCATTGGCCTCGGTCTTGGCTACATTTCGCCGGTGTCCACTCTCATCAAGTGGTTCCCTGATCGGCGTGGCATGGCGACCGGTATGGCGATCATGGGTTTCGGCGGCGGCGCGATGATTGGCGCACCCTTGGCCAACCTGCTGATGGCCTATTTCAAGACGGATGGTTCAGTGGGCGTCTGGCAGACCTTCGTCGTCATGGCCCTTATCTATTTTGTCTTCATGATGGGCGGCACGTTCGGATATCGTATTCCCCCGGCTGGCTGGCGTCCTGAGGGCTGGACCCCGCCGGTGGCAAAAAGCTCGATGATCACGACCCGCCACGTTCACCTGCGTGATGCACACAAGACCAAGCAGTTCTGGCTCATCTGGGCCGTGCTCTGCCTCAATGTGTCGGCAGGCATCGGCGTTATCGGCATGGCTTCTCCCATGCTGCAGGAAATCTTTGCGGGTTCCCTGATCGGTCAGCCAGGTGTTGCGTTCGCCCAGCTCGACGCGGCGCAGAAGGCGCAGATTGCCGCAATCGCCGCGGGCTTTACCGGTCTTCTCTCGCTCTTCAACATTGGCGGTCGCTTCTTCTGGGCCTCGATGTCCGACAAGATCGGTAGAAAGAACACGTATTTCTGCTTCTTCATTCTCGGCATCGTGCTCTATGCACTGGCTCCCACGCTGGCCATGATGGGCTCCAAGGCGCTGTTCGTTCTTGCCTTCGGCATCATTCTGTCGATGTATGGCGGCGGTTTCGCAACCATCCCCGCCTATCTTGCCGATATCTTTGGAACGCAGTTCGTTGGCGCAATCCATGGACGCCTCCTGACCGCCTGGGCGACGGCCGGCATCGTTGGTCCGGTCGTGGTGAACTACATCCGTGAAGCGCAGATCGCCGCTGGCGTGGCACCGGGTCCGGCGCTCTACACCAGCACCATGTACATCCTCGCAGGCATGCTGGCACTCGGCCTCGTAGCCAATGCCTTTGTCAAGCCACTGTCTGACAAGTGGTTCATGTCGGATGAGGAAGTCGCATCGCTTCAGGCGAAGTCGGCGGCAGCCAATGCTGGCCCCACCGGCTCCTTCGGGATTGGCAAGGGCGGGCTGGATGCCAAGGCCATGCTTGCCTGGGCGGCGGTTGGCCTTCCGCTTCTGTGGGGTGTTTGGGTAACGCTGAGAAGCAGCTTCGCGCTGTTTGGATGAGGTTCCGAAGACACGTCGTGCCAGCGAGACCGAGCAATCGCTTGCTGGCATGCCTGGATCGCAGCAAAAGGGCGTCTTCAATGAAGGTGCCCTTTTTGCATAGCCGCAGGATGATGTCAGTTCAGCCAGAGCTTGATCAGAGCCGCTTCCGGCGTTTCATCGCCACCATTTTCGACGCCGATATCCCAAAGTGCTGCACCGGCTGCGAAATAGCCCGGAATGATGCCGCCATTCTGTGACTGGCTCACCGCCCGGATGCGCTTGCCGTCGGCAATGGCCTGTTTGATCGCGTCGAGGACAAGCGGATTTGCCATGACGGTGCCGGATCCGAAGACTCGCAGCACCGCTCCGTCCAAGGTTGCAAGCGCAGCAGACAGGAAATCTGCCGGCATTCCGGGTGTCAGTGTCAGGATCGCCAACCGCCGTTCCGGGAAGGTCCGAAACCGGGGAGGATCGAGCTTTTCATTCTGCTTGGTGCGAAGAGAAACGGTATCCTGGCTTTGATGCTTTACCAGTCCATCGGCAGTCAGAAGCTTGCCACCGAAAGCAAGAAAGACGCCGTCCCCTTCCTGCGTGGCAGCGTCAATCGCCAGTGTCAGGTTTGCTTCCGCATCGCCATCTTCGCCAAGTGGTACGACTGATCCACACAGGATCACCCGTCTGCCTTCGTCCACCAGAGCCTGGGAAAGGGCGGCGACGGTGAACGACATGGTGTCTGTGCCGTGGGTAATGATGACCGGCAATCCGGGATGGGTACGGATCGCCTCCAGCATGGCATTCCAGTGAATGGGGCCGACATTCGCGCTATCGAGCAGCGGGCTGAAAACATTGGCAACCAGCTTCATATCGGCTGGAAGCCGAGCGCTGAGTGCGCTTTCGACGAGCCCCCGCATCGGCGTCAGCCCTTTGGGGCCTGGAGCCATTCCGATCGCGCCACCGGTATGAATCAGAAGCAGTTTGCTCAACGGATCATCCTCCTGAACTCAGGAGTTACGTATCCAACGCTCTTGGTAATATCAACACATTGTTTACCAAGTTTAAAATAACCTTAATAATAAAAGGCAGCTACAAGGCTGCCTTTTATACTTTCGGTAATTCTAAATTAGGCTGCCAGATCGTCGATTTCACTGCCCTTAAACATCTTGGAGAGGTTCAGGAAGCAGATCATGCCACTCTCCGATGCAATGATGCCTTCGGAGAAGGACTTGTCGAAGGAGGCGGAGACTTCCGGGACAGGCTGGATCTGGTTGGAGGAGATCGTCAGGATGTCGGATACGCGATCAACCAGCATGCCGATGACCATATTGTGAACCTCGGTGACGACAATCGCGGAGCGCTCGTTGGCAACAGTGCTCTTCATGCCAAGCTTGTAGGAGAGATCGATGATTGGAATGACCGAGCCACGCAGGTTCATGACGCCGATGACATCTGCCGGAGCGTGCGGGATCGGCGTGGAGGGAGCCCAGCCGCGAATTTCGCGGATCGTCGTCGTCTTCACGCAGAATTCCTGATCGTGAAGGCGGAATGCGATGATTTCGAGAGTGTCGCCGCTGAAGCTGTTGGAAGTGATCGTCGCCATTCCGGATGTCCTTAAGCGTTGCTGCAAGTCTGCACCCACCCCTCGCGAGTACAGCAAGCTGTTAAATTGATCGCCTCAAGCGCGACGGATCTCTGTCTCGCGAAGGCGTTTCGTTAAAATTATAGGAAGATAGTTTCTTAATGCTGAATCCGGACACGGAAAGCTTGTCCGAGCGGCGCGTAGATGCGCCCCCTTCAATATTCTTTTTCGTAGAAGATGCCGGCCGAACCGCCACCGCTCCCGGCGGAGCCCTTGAGCTTCACGCCACGGCCCACATCCAGGTTGATGCTGGCCTTGGCTCCGCTGCTGCCGCCCTGTTCTACCTGGAAGTAGGTCTTGTCATTCAGGCGCCGTCCCAGTGAGACACTGGTCTGGCCATTGTCATCGGTCTTCAGGTCAAGATCGTCCACACCAAGCTTGCCGCGCAGGGTCTGGAACAGCGAACTATCTCCACCGCCCGCAAGCTGGCTGACGGCATCCGCCAATTGGGCAATCTGAAGGGCCGAAAGACGCGACATGGATTGGCCGAAAATCAGCCGCGCCAAAACCTCGTCTTGCGGAAGGGAGGGCGAGGAGGTGAAGGCAATGTCCGGATCGTTGGCGACACCGGTCACAGTAATGGTGATGGTCGTCTGGTTCGAACTTGTTTCGGCGGCCATGTCCAGGACAGGGATCAGACTGCCGCCAAAGGTAATCTTGCCGCTGGTGAAATCGAGGCGCTTGCTGAGGATGACGATACGCCCGCGGCGCATTTCAAAGCCACCGGCGACGACAGGGTCTGACGCTGAGCCACGAATGGTGAGATTGCCACCAAGTTCCGCATCGATCCCGCGCCCTCGCACGAAGATACCGTTCGGAGCATTCAGAACCAGATCGAGGGAAAGATTGCTTTTTGTGCCTTCGCCGCCCTTCGGCGCCAGTGCAGCAAGAAGAGCTCGCACATCAGGCGGGGTGTTGCGATGCTTGACGTTGATTTCCGCAAGCGAGGCCGGAAGCTTTGCAGGAACCGTAATGTTTGCGCGTGTGAGGGTCACGGTCCCGCCAAGCGACGGATTTTGCAGCAAAGGACCGGTCACCGTCAGATTGCCGTTGGCGGTGGCGTTGAACAAGGTTCCATCTACATAGGTGGCGTTGTTCAATGCAATGCGCAGGTCTGCGGAAAAGCCGTCCGTCAACCCAACGCTGCCCTGTGCTGAAATCGTGCCGCCCGTCGACAGCGACGCAGAGATTGTCGCGATCTCTGCGCGATCGCGATTGAAATTCACCTGGGCATTGATGTTGTTGAGAGCCAGATTGCGCCGAACATCGATGAGGCGGGCTCCGCTGGTGGAAGCGTTGCCGGTTATCTGGGGTGCTGAGGCAGTTCCAGAGACCGACACGTTTATGGTGCCCGTGCCTTCCGGAACGAAGCCCTGTGCTGAAAGCTGGCTTGCCAGAAGGCCAAAGGGCAGCCTGCCCTGAAAGCGCAGATCCAGCGGCTTTGCACCGGCCAGTCCCACGCTACCGCCGCCGGACAGGTTCAATCCGCCAGCGCCGCCAAGCGTCGTCTGGAAGTTGAGGCGGTTGTCGGCGAACGTGCCGTCCGTGGTGATGCGGAACCCTTGCAGCCCTGCGCTTCTGGTCTGTGCAAGCGATGCATCATTCCAGGCAAGATTGAACCGGGCGCCCATGCCGCCATTGCCAAGCGCGGAAACCTTGCCTGAAATAATCCCGGAAGCGCCGAGGTTCGGCACAAAGGCATTGGCAAGATTGGCAGGCAGCGCATTGATGTCGGCGTTGAGGTTGAGGGCAGGGGCTCCCTGACCGCCCTGCGGCAGCGATACATCACCGCTAGCGGTAACCGAAAGACCGCTGGGGCCAGTGAGGCGCGTTGTGCCAAGTGTCAGGCGGTTGTTTGAGAAGGAGCCTTCTGCCCGCAGATTAAGAGGCCCGACTGCGGCGTCACCCTGGCGCCGGATTGCGCCGTCAGCCCACTGAACGTCATAGCGGACGGACGGCGAGGCGACAGTTCCGGCAATGTTTGCCGAACCGGACACCAGGCCGGATGCCTGCACGCCTGGAAGAAATGCATTGGCGAGGCTTGCTGGAAGTGCGGCAAGCTGAGCGGTCAGATCCAGCGGACGCTCGCCTGCGAGGCCTATCGTACCCTTCGCCGACGCCGATAGTCCCTGCGGCCCCGTCAGTTGCACATCATTCAGGCTCAACATTCCTTCGGCCAAGCGTCCGTCGGCGTCGAGGTTCAGTCCTGCAAGGCCAGCTGTGCGTGTTTGTGCCGTTGCGACATCTGCCCAGCGCAGCTTGAAGTTCGCAATCGGTGCTTCCGGGGTGCCGGTCGAGGAAACAGTGCCGGAGATGATCCCACCGGCATCAAGGCCGGGCGCAAATGCATTCGCCAAGGCTGCAGGCAGGGCAGCGATCGATGCGTTCACGTCAATGGCCGGTCCCTGAGTGCCAGTGACGACGACGCGCCCCTTGGCATTGACGGAAAGGCCTGAAGGATCGGTCAGGGATGTATCGCCGAGGGTAAGAGTACCATTCTCGAAGCTGCCGGTAGCGCGCAAGGTCATGTCGCGGACGCCGGTCTGGCGGCTCTGGGCAATTGCAAGGTCGGAACCTTGCAACTGATATTGAACCGCGGGTGCATCGGTGCGGCCGGACAGCGTGATGGAGCCGTTCAACAGGCCCCCGGCCTGTAGACCCGGACGCAACACATCGGCGAGTGAAAGCGACAAATTGGCTATATTTGCCGTCATATTGAGCGCCTTGTCGCCGGCCAATGCTGCCGTGCCTGAGGCTGTCAGGGAGAGCCCGTTCGCACCGGTGAGGCTGACGTTCGACAGGTTGAGAATCTGGTTCTCAAGGCGTCCGCTTGCGGTCACGCCAAGCGGTGTCATTCCAGCATCGCGTGTCTGCTTGAGCGTCAGGTCTTTCACAGCCATCTCAAAGACAGCGGCAGGCGTGCTCAATGAACCGCTTGCGTTGATCGTCCCGGACAGAACCCCCTCTGCGCCGATGTCAGGGCGCAAGGCATTCAAAAGGCTGGCCGGAATTGCATTCAGCTTTGCCTGGAGCCCCAAGGCATTGCCATTGCTCACGGCAATCGTGCCACTCGCTTCCGCCGAAAGGCCCTGCTCGCCAGTCACGGATAGCCGGTCGATCGTTACGCTATTGCCGGAGAAGCGACCCGAGAGATCGGAATCGATACGGTCTATCTTGGCAGCACGCGTTTGAGCCACCGAAGCATTGGCGAGCTTTGCCTGAAAGGCGGCTTCAGGAGCGCTTATCGAGCCTGAAATCGTGACGGTGCCCGTCAGTTGACCACGTGCGTCGAGATCGGCGACAAAAGCATTGGCAAGGCTTGCGGGTACCGAAACCAGATTGGCGCGGATATCGAGACTCTGCGGCGTCGTGGTCCCCACCGTTCCACCCGCATTGATGGAAAGACCATCGCGGCCGGTCAATGTCGTCTGTTCCAGCGTCAGCGTGCCGTTCTGGAAACGTCCTCGGCTGGAGATCGAGAGTGCGCCGATGCCGCGCGCCTTCGTTTCGGCAATTTGTGCGTTCTGCCATCCGAGGCTGTATCGAATGACGGGGCTGGACGCCGCACCGGAGACTGTGACTGCGCCACCGATCATGCCTTCCGCGCCGAGGCCCGGACGGAACTCGTCCCCGATGGCAGCGGGCAAGTCGCTCAGCCGGAGCGCCATATTCAACTGTGGACCCGCACTGCCCTCGATGACGAGACGGCCACCGCCTGCGTTCAGGACGATACTGCCGAGATTTGCCACACCATCAGAAATTGTCACCCGCGCCGGGTTTGCCAGTGCGAGATTCAATCCAGAGGGCTTTGCCTCGAGACGATCCAGCGCAAGTGTCATACCGTCCGGATGAGAGCGATCGAAGGTGCCGGTCATGACGAGCGGCGCGTCGGAATAACGGCTTGCGAGATTGAAGCCGAGAATGCCAGACCTGTCAGCGAGCGTCAGCGCCGTGTCGGCCAGCACTTGTCCGCCTGCGTTCAGCTTGGCCGCGCGAATGACACCATCGACCGACAGTCCAAGCAGATCCTTGCTCGTGATGTTGAGAGCAGGACCCTCGATCACCGTCGTGCCGTAAGAAACGGATTGACCCGTCGCGTTGATCGTCGCGGAGATCTTGCCGTTCGACTGGCCGAGGCTCAAGGAGCCGCGAAGGTCGCCGCCCGCCTGTTGGCCTGCCAGTGAAGCAAGAAGACCGATATCCGGCCAATCGAAAGCCAGTTGTCCCTGCGGCAGGAAATCAGGAGAAAATGCCAGGTTTCCACTCAGCCGGTTCGCGCCCGCATCCAGCGCCAGCCTCGGTAGACGAATGGTCCCGTTTTCGCGACGGACTTCTGTATCGAGTTTCAGCGGCTTGCCGTCCACGCGGCCCGATATGAGCGCCATGCCACCAATGGAAGACGTGCCGACCGTACCGTCAAAGCGGGCGCTGACGGCCTCCAGCGTCCGGCCGCTATAGCGGGCTTCCGCGGAGTTTACGACCGCCTTGACGCCGATCGCGTTCAGAGGGCCGTCCAGTACGACGTCATAGCCTGCTGCGCCCTTGGCATCAGGCTGGAAACGTCCGATCTCTGGCACGCGCCCGGCCAGATGCGCATTGAGTTTCGTGCCGTCCCACAGCACATTGCCGTGGCCTTCGATCGTGCTGGATTTGACGACGAGGTTTTCGAGGCTGATCCGGCCGCCGATGACGCCATCGACATAGCCTTCGACACCGATCCCGTCATCGAAGTAACGCGCCGCGGCACTCGGCAACCCGGTCGGGTTCAACGATATGCGGATATTGCCTGTGACCGATTGTTTTGCCGTGTTGAAGGCGCCACTGATCGTGCCGGATGCCTTGCCGCTTTCAAAGGTCGATGCGTCGAGACCGATTGCAGGCGGGGCGAGCCTGATAGGGGCGTCCAGCCGGATCGGTCCCTGGACCAGACGGTCCAGATCCGGATTTTCAAAATCCGCCTGGGCGATGCTGAGCCGTGTGCGAACGCTGCCAGATTGCTCGACCAGGTTCAGGTCTTCGCTTTCCGCCTGAAGCCGCACCTGAGCCAGTGAAGCTCCTGCTGCATTGATAGACTTCAGCGCCGCCGTCGCATTGAAACGCGATCCTTCAGCCGGTCCGGTCAGTGTAAAGTTCAGGTTATCGATCGCAAAGCGCGCGGCTTGCGGCTGCATAGGCCATTCGAGATTGATCGAGCCATTGGTCGCGGTCGCGCTGCCGGTCAGGCTGTTGTCACCGGAAGGATCCAGCGCTCCCGACGCCTGCACCTTCATGGAGCCGGTTGCCAGTTCGCCCTTCTTGATTTCGATCCGCCCACTCTGGCTGATCAGGGCGCCCAGATTGACATCCGTTCGACCGATGAAAAGCGGACGAAATGCCGGGGGCAGAAGTTCGGAAAGCTGGCCGCCGCCATGGATCTGAAGCTGATGAACACCCTGAGCAGACAATTCGTGCCGACCATCGATGCTGATCACCGGCTTGTTGTCCACCGTGCCACGCAACTGCCCGGACCAGTTGGACAGCGGTCCCTGTCCATCCAGCGCCAGCGCCAGCGAAGGTGCGCCCGGCAAATGCAGGAGTCGCGCCAGCAGTCCGCCCTGCGGTTCCGAAACAAGGGCCTGAAGTTTCAGTTCGTTCTGCTGCGGCGCGAAGACGAGGTCGGTCTTTGCAAGTGCGTTTGGTACATCCTTGCGCCTCGCGGCAAGCTGCAGTGCCACGCGTTCGCCGGTCGCGTTTGCAGCGCCCTCTGCGGCAAGCTCGAAGCGACGCCCGGTAATCGCAGGCTCAAGTTCGATATCCGGCAAGGCGAAGCGATCGATTTCGATTGCCACAGGTAAGGAGAAGCCGCTATTGCCGGAGCTTGTTGCGGGCTGCTGCTGCGCCGGAACCGGAGGGCGAATTGCCTTCAATTCGGCGATTTCGATCCGGTCCGCGTGAAAAGTGCGGCGCAGAAGCGAAAGCGGAGACCAGTCCACCAGGATATTGCTTGCCTCGGCATAAACGCCATTGCGATCGGATAGCGCGATACGGTCGATTTTCAGGTGGCCCGTCAGCAGCCCCTGCGGCGCTGATACGGAAATGGATTGGTCGGGCGAGGAAATTGCGGAGGAGATCAGGTTTCCGGCCAAGCGGCTGCCCGCAGGAACGAAGCCAAGGAACAGCACGAAGCCGATGATACCGACGAGCAGGATCGTCACCACGGCAAGCGCGGTGCGCAATATCCAGCTTCTGGCACGCGATGACGATGTCATTGGTGCGGGTTCATCCTTGGCACGGTCCCGGATTCCTTATCCTGATCCTCGTTGTTTGGCGACATCAGAATGATTGTCCAATGCCAGCGTAGATACCGTATTGGCTTCCGCCCGGATAGCGGTTCAACGGCAATGCGATGTCTAACCGCAGAGGGCCGAACGGAGTTGCGTAGCGAACCCCGATTCCGGCGCCCATGCGGATATCGGAGAAATCGGGCGCGATTTCGGTGGAAACGGTTCCAACGTCAAAAAATGGCACAATTCCGATCTTGTCGTTGATTTTGACGCGCGCCTCCAGGTTCGCCACCGTATAGGAGCGGCCACCGAGCGCACGATTTTGCGCATCATAGGGCGAAATTTCCCGGAAGGTGTAGCCACGCACCGATCCGCCGCCACCCATGTAGAAGCGCCTGATGGTCGGAATATCCTGCAGATTGTCGGTGCCGACGATCGTGCCCGCCGACAGCCTGCCTGCCAGAACGACCCGGTTCTCTTCGCCCAGTCCCAGATATCCGGAAATCGACCCCTCGAAGGACGAGAATATTGAGCCGCGATAGGTCTCGTAGCTTGGTTTTGCCGATGCGGTCAGGCGATAGCCTTCGGTCGGTTCCAGCTTGTTGTCGCGAGCGTCACGTTCGAACTCGATGGGCAGCGAAAAGGTCAGGTAGCGGTTGCGGCCAAACGCGTCTTCGCTCTCGCTCCAGGCAATTTCGCCGCCACCCTTCACCTTGTCCTGCTCGCTCAGTTCGTAGGTCAGGGTCGCAAGTGCGGTAATCGTGTTGGCAGTATAGACATCCGGCGTCTCGCGCTTTGCCCGCAGGCTCGCATCGAAGGTCATCTCCGGAATCTTGAAACCAGGTTCGGAGTAGATGATGCCCGCGGAGTAATCGAAGGTATTGAGGTCGGTGGTCGCACCAATGCCGGAAACCTGTCCCTCGATCCGCAGCGACTCCGCCTGGCCGAAGAGATTACGATGTCCCCAGTAACCGGAAACGCCCGCGCCATCGATGGAAGAGAATTCGGCACCGAAACCGAAGTAGCGGAACTTTCCGTCAGCAACCTCGATGCTGAGCGGCAGTGAACCATCCGGCGCCAGAGCATCGGCCTCGCGTATGGTCACGCTCGAGAAAACGCCGAGTTCCCGCAATCGGTCACCAGCCTTCTTGAGTTGTTCGGGGGAATAGGTCTCGCGTCTGTCGAGGCGAGAATAGCGGCGAATGAAATCCTGATCGACGCCCTCGGAGCCTCGTACAGTCACGGTACCAAAGGGTGCGACAGGCCCGCTTGTAGCGCTGATTGTCACCGCGACGGTGTTCGTCGCATGATCGGCGATGACGTCGCGCTTGCCAATCTTCGAAAGCGGCCTTCCCTGCTTTTTGAGGTCGCGAACGATCCGCTCGCCCGCCTGGATGATCGATACGGAGCCCGCCTTGTTGCCCGGTTCCAGGCCTACGGATTCCGGATCGATCCCGGCTGCATCGCCCTCGAGCGTTACCTTGCCAAGTGCAAACTCGGGTCCGGGCTCGACCGTCACGACAACAGGGACGGGTTGGCTATGGTCGAACACGGGAACCGGCGGAAGCCTGTCGATCTCCTGGCCCGCAATCGTTATGCGCACGACGGCGCCATAACGTGCCTCTTCATAAAGAACGGCCACAAGCCTGTCGCGATCTTCGCGCGCCTTGATGACGAGGCCGAGATCGCCCGAGACCGGCTGCTTCTCATCCGACTTGAGAGCACTCGTCGTCTCCAGCCGATCCTTCAGGTCGCCGGTTGCCGTCGTCAGGTTCAGGGTGGTGCTGTAGCGGACGGGATCGATGACGTCGGCGGCTTCTTCCTCGTCGCTGCCGAAGAGATTGATCCCGAAGAGCTTGAAGGCATGGGCGGGTTCCGCAGAACCCACAGTCATGGCTACTCCCGCCGCCAGAAGAACTGCGAGACTTCTTTTCCGATACGCCATCATGCGGACCGGTACGCACATCGTCTTGCTCGTAATCAGTTCGGCTCTTCCCACCCGTTCAGACGCGAGCGTCTATACTCAATTTTTCTAATGTAACCGCAAACGGCGTCCCAGGGTACCGTTTATATGCCACACTGTCAGCAAAAAGCCCCGGATCGAGTCCGGGGCCAATCTTTTGTTCAACGAGCTTCCGCTGAAGAACTCAGTAGCCGCGCGGGCAGGCGTCCACATAGCGACGGCCATAGCGGTCGCGGTAGTAGCACTGGCCAGGCTGCTCGGAAACAGAGCCGATGACAGCGCCCGAAAGGCCGCCGATCGCAGCGCCCACGGCAGCGCCGCGAACATTGCCGGTCGCCAGGCCGCCGATGACGGCACCTGCGCCCGCGCCAATGCCGGCGCCACGTTCTGTGGCGGTGCAGCCTGCGAGGGTCGCGCCCACCATGAGAAGCATCATTGCCTTCTTCATTACTCTCTCCAACTTTGAACGATCGTTTCCAGCTCTTCGGCCGGTCCCGTCTAGGCTAACACCAGCCAAGATTAACCCAGCTTGAACGGGAGGATATGACTCAAATCCAGGAAGTCTAGAGCTTGCCCGAAGAAGTTTCATTGATCCTCATTGATTTGATGTCGCAGGAAAAAACTATCTGTTGCTCACTGCTAAAAAAAGACCAATGATGCACACCACGTGTTTGAGGAGACACGTTCCCTGTTCGGGGATTTTGGGAGGAAATCATGGCGAAAGTGACGTTGACGGTGAATGGCCGGACGATGTCGGGTGAGTGCGACGATCGCACTCTGCTCGTACACTTCATCCGGGATAGGCTGGGCCTGACCGGCACCCATGTGGGATGTGATACGACCCAATGCGGTGCCTGCGTGGTGCATATGGATGGTAAATCGGTGAAGAGCTGTTCCATCCTGGCGGTGCAGGCCGCAGGTTCCACCGTCACCACCATTGAAGGCATTGCATCTCAGGGCGAATTGCATCCGGTCCAGGCGGCGTTCAACCAGCACCACGGGCTTCAGTGCGGCTTCTGCACGCCTGGCATGGTGATGACCGCAGTCGACATGATCAATCGTCACGGCGGTCATCTGGACGAGCAGACGGTTCGGCACGAGCTGGAGGGCAATATCTGTCGCTGCACCGGCTACCACAATATCGTCAAGGCCGTGCTCTCCGCCAATGAAGAGATGCATGGCGCATCGCGCCAGGCTGCCGAGTAGATTTCGAACCGGCATCCGGCGGATCTTTCCTGCCTCTGATGGCAGCTTTCGCCGTGGCCTTTCAATGCTGTTCTATCGCTTTCATCTGGAGGAGATGACATGGGTATGGAAGGGATTGGTGCGCGCGTTGCTCGCAAAGAGGACAAGAGATTCCTCACGGGCAAGGGTCGCTACACTGACGATATGGTCGTTCCGGGCATGAAATATGCCTATTTCGTGCGTAGTCCGCACGCGCATGCGAAGATTACCGGCATCAATGTTTCAGCGGCCAAGGCCATGCCGGGTGTCATTGATGTGCTTGATGGCAAGCAGTTGCAGGCCGACGGGATCGGCAACCTGATCTGTGGCTGGATGATCCATTCCAAGGATGGGTCTCCGATGAAAATGGGCGCCTGGCGTCCGCTGGCCGTGGATACGGTGCGCTATGTGGGCGATGCCATCGCCATCGTGGTGGCCGATTCGGTTGCTGAAGCGCGCGACGCGGCGGAAGTCGTGACGGTCGATTATGAGGAACTTCCCGCTGTCATCACGTCCGTAGCGGCACTCGAAGCAGGTGCGCCACAGATTCATCCGGAAGCACCGGGCAACCTGATCTTCGATTGGCAGATCGGCGACGGAGCGGCGACCGACAAGGCCATTGCCGAAGCGGCGCATGTCACCGAAATCGAGATCCTCAACAACCGTCTATCGCCCAACCCGATGGAGCCGCGCGCGGCGCTCGGCGTCTATGACGAGGCGGAGGAGCATTACACCTGCTACACCACCAGCCAGAACCCGCATGTGGCGCGTCTGGTCATGAGCGCCTTCTATAATGTCGCGCCGGAAAACAAGCTGCGCGTCATTGCGCCTGACGTGGGCGGCGGTTTCGGCTCCAAGATCTATATCTATCCGGAAGAAATCGTCTGTCTCTGGGCCTCGAAAAAGACCGGCGTTCCGGTGAAATGGACATCGGATCGTACCGAAGCCTTCCTCACCGATGCGCATGGCCGCGATCATGTGTCCAAGGTCAAGATGGCCTTCGACAAGGATCACCGGATCATCGGCCTGAAGGTGGATACGATCGCCAATCTCGGCGCCTATATGTCGCTCTTCTCGTCGGCGGTGCCGACCTATCTCTATGCGACGTTGTTGTCGGGCCAGTACGCCATTCCCGCCATCCATGCCAATGTCCGCACGGTCTACACCAATACGGTTCCGGTCGATGCCTATCGCGGGGCGGGGCGTCCGGAAGCGACGTACTTGCTGGAGCGCACCATGGAAGTGGCGGCGCGCGAGCTTGGCGTTTCTCCCGCAGAGCTTCGCCGCAAGAACTTCATTCGCAGCTTCCCGTACCAGACCCCTGTCATCATGAACTACGACGCGGGCGACTATGACGCATCCCTGACAGCGGCGATGGACGCTGCTGATTGGAACGGCTTCCCCGCGCGTCGTGCCGAGGCAGAAGGGCGCGGCAAGAAGCGCGGCATCGGCATGAGCTGCTATATCGAGGCCTGCGGCATCGCACCCTCGCAGGCGGTTGGTTCTCTTGGTGCCGGTGTCGGCCTCTGGGAATCGGCGGAAGTGCGGGTGAATGCCGTTGGCACAATCGAGGTTCTCACCGGCTCGCATAGCCATGGGCAGGGCCACGAAACCACCTTTGCCCAGCTGGTTGCGGATCGCCTCGGCGTACCGCTCGCCAGCGTCAATATCGTTCATGGCGATACCGACAAGGTGCAGATGGGCATGGGCACCTACGGCTCGCGTTCCGGTGCCGTCGGCATGTCGGCCATCGTCAAGGCGCTCGACAAGGTCGAGATGAAGGCGAAGAAGATCGCGGCCCATCTGATGGAAGCCGACGAAAGCGACATCGTCATCGAAAATGGCGAGTTGAAGGTGGCGGGCACGGACAAGACGCTGCCCTGGTTCCAGGTGGCACTCGCCGCTTACACTGCCCATAACCTGCCTTCGGGCATGGAGCCGGGCCTGAAGGAAACCGCGTTCTATGATCCGTCCAACTTCACCTTCCCGGCGGGTTGCTACATTGCCGAGGTGGAAATCGATCCCGATACCGGCAAGACGGAGATCATCCAGTTCGTAGCTGCCGATGACTTCGGCAACATCATCAACCCGATGATCGTCGAGGGACAGGTGCATGGGGGCTTGGCGCAAGGTATTGGTCAGGCGCTCCTGGAAGAGGTGCGCTATGACGAGGTGAGCGGCCAGCTTCTGACGGCAAGCTACATGGATTATGCCATGCCGCGGGCCGACGATCTGCCTTCGTTCAAGCTCTCGCACCAGAACACGCCGTGCCCCAGCAATCCGCTTGGCATCAAGGGCTGTGGCGAGGCAGGTGCCATCGGTTCGCCACCAGCGCTCATCAATGCCATTACCGATGCCATCGGTGTGGAGATCACCATGCCAGCAACACCGCTCAAGGTGTGGCAGGCGCTTCAATCCGCCCAGCCGCGCATGGCTGCCGAATAAGAGGAGGGATCAAGCATGTATGATACCAATTACCACCGCGCCTCCTCGGTCGAGGAGGCCGTTCAATTGCGGTCGTCGCAGGACGAGGCCCGCTATCTTTCCGGCGGCATGACGCTGATCGCCACCATGAAGCAGCGGCTTGCCGCGCCTTCGGATCTGGTGGATCTGCGGCATGTGGCCAGCATGAAGGGGATCTCGGTCGAAGGGCGCAAGGTGCGTATCGGAGCCGCCACGACCCATGCAGAAGTCGCTTCGTCGTCGGCGCTTCGGGCCGTATGCCCCGCTATCTGCCATCTGGCCGGCATGATCGGTGATCCGCATGTGCGCCACATGGGCACGATCGGCGGTTCCGTTGCCAACAACGATCCGGCAGCCGATTATCCGTCCGCCGTGCTGGCACTCAATGCAACGGTCGTGACGGATCGCCGGGAGATCGCGGCCGACGATTACTTCCAGGGCATGTTCGATACGGCACTGGAAGAGGGCGAGTTGATCACGGCCATCACCTTCGAAGCGCCGGAAAAAGCTGGCTATGCCAAGTTCCCCAATCCGGCCTCGCGCTATGCCCTGACCGGCGTGTTTGTCGCCAAGCATGCTTCCGGCGTTCGTGTTGCGGTTACGGGGGCGGGCTCCAATGGCGTGTTCCGCGTACAGGATCTGGAGGCTGCACTTTCGGCAAACTGGTCTGCCGAATCAGTGTCGTCTGTCAGTGTCGATGCGAGCCAGATGATGGAAGATATGCACGCCACGCCGGACTATCGCGCCAATCTCGTCAAGGTCATGGCGAAGCGGGCGGTGCATGCCGCGGGGTAATTTCTTCGCTTAAAACCACTTGGGGCGGTGAAAACCGCCCCTTTTTTATCTCTGCTTGATGTGAATCAATTTTTTCTTATGACAGCTTTCATAAATTCATATTGGAATGATTCAAAAAAATGCGCCAAATGCCGCAGGTGGCATGGAATCGCGGGTTGCAGGCTTGACGGGACAAACCTCAACACCCAAAACGGGGTGCAGGTTCTGGAGTGTAAGAATGGATTTCGAGGCATTTTTCAAGGGCGAGCTGAACAGCCTTCATCAGGAAGGCCGCTATCGCGTGTTCGCCGATCTCGAGCGTCACCGTGGAAACTTTCCGCGGGCAACGCGCCACACTCCGGAAGGCAAACGCGATGTCACCGTCTGGTGTTCCAACGATTATCTTGGCATGGGCCAGCATCCGGCTGTGATTGCAGCCATGCATGAGGCGATCGATCACTGTGGCGCGGGTGCTGGCGGCACCCGGAATATTTCTGGAACCACCCACTATCACGTTCTGCTGGAGCAGGAACTTGCCGATCTGCACGGCAAGGAAGCGGCTCTGATCTTCACCTCGGGCTATGTGTCGAACTGGGCAACGCTCGGTACGCTGGGTGCGAAGATTCCGGGTCTCATCATCTTCTCGGATGCTCTGAACCACGCTTCGATGATCGAAGGCATTCGCTTCGGCAAGTGCGAACGCGTCATCTGGAAGCATAATGATCTGGATGATCTGCGCGCCAAGCTGGCCGCTGCGGATCCGAAGGCTCCGAAGCTCATCGCATTCGAGAGCGTCTATTCCATGGATGGCGATATCGCGCCGATCAAGGAAATCTGCGATCTGGCCGATGAATTCGGGGCCATGACCTATCTGGACGAAGTGCATGCCGTTGGCATGTACGGTCCGCGCGGCGGTGGCATTGCCGAGCGCGAAGGCCTTATGGATCGCATCACCATCATCGAAGGTACGCTGGGCAAAGCCTTCGGCGTCATGGGTGGTTACATTACGGGCTCAAACGCCGTGTGTGATTTCATTCGCTCGTTTGCATCTGGCTTCATCTTCACGACGGCTATTCCGCCAGCGCTTGCTGCCGGTGCGGTCGCCTCCATTCGTCACCTGAAGAACAGCCCGTTCGAGCGCGCTCGTCATCAGGATCGCGTCCGAAAGCTGCGCGCTTCGCTGGATGCGCGTGGCATTCCGCACATGATGAACCCGAGCCATATCGTGCCGGTCATGGTGGGTGATGCGGCCAAGTGCAAGTGGATCTCGGATCTGCTGCTCGATCACTCGGACATTTATGTTCAGCCGATCAACTACCCGACGGTGCCACGCAAAACCGAGCGTCTGCGCATCACGCCGACACCGTTGCATTCAGATGCTGATATCGAGCACCTGGTTGGCGCATTGCATCAGCTCTGGTCGCGTTGCGCACTGGCGCGTGCGGTGGCCTGAGCATTCGAAGATCTGAAATTCAGAAGCGGATCGTGGCAGCGCGGTCCGCTTTTCGTTTCACACAATCCGATACGGCACGATCGAACGGTTGTCGTGATCGACCGTCAGCCTGCTTTTGAGCGGGGGCATGGCCCTTTGCGGGCAGTTGTGGCGCTCGCAGATGCGGCAGGATATGCCGATGGGCTCGAAGGCGGCGCGGCTGTCGAGATCCAGATCGTCCGCATAGACGAAGCTGTCCGCATAGGAAATCTCGCAGCCCAGAGCCAACGCATAGCGTGGCTGCACGGCGCGAAAGCCGCCGCTGCCCTTGGTAATCTGGGTGGCGAGACAGAGGTATCGCACCCCGTCAGGCGTTTCCGCCAGTTGCCGGATAATGCGGCTTGGCATCTCGAAAGCCTGATGCACATTCCATAAGGGGCAGGCGGCACCGAAGCGGGCGAACTGAAGCTTGGCGGCGCTGTGGCGCTTGGTGATGTTTCCTGCCCGATCCACCCGTGCGAAGAAAATGGGAATGCCCTTCTGCCCCGGTCTTTGCAGCGTGCTCAACCGGTGGCAGATCTGTTCCAGGCTCGCGCCGAAATGGGCGGAGAGCAGGTCGAGATCATGGCGCAGGTCGCGGGCGCGTTTCAGGAAGCTTTCGTAGGGGAGAAGAAGGGCGCCGGCGAAATAGTTCTGTAAGCCAATGCGACAGATTTCCACCGCTTCGGTTGTCCGAAAACCGGCCTCGCGGGCGGCGCGATCAATGGGTTCTGCGGCGAAAAGCTGGGCAATCTGAAGCGCCATCTGGAAATCGCGAGTGGCGGGCGTCGCATAGGCGTTCAGCGAGAGACGACGGGAGGCTGGATCGAAGCTGCGGATGAGTTCATCCTTCAGGGAGGTGCGCTCTACGCGCACACCAAAACGGTTGAGCAGAAAGTGCTGCAAGGCCGAGTGGTTGTCCCCGCCGCCAAGGCCGATCTCGGCCGCCAGACGCTCGGCCAGGATATCCAGTTCGTGAATGTAGTTGTCCACGAAATGGAAGTAGTCGCGCACCTCGTCGTAAGGTGTGGTCTCGCTCAGCGCCGCGCGACCCAGCCGGTCATCCATGCTGGCCAGTTGTTCGCTAGAACGGCGATAGGCCTGATGCGCGGCAATCAGCGCATGGGCAATGGCAGGTGCGTTCTGCGTCACCAGCTTCAGATCCTGCAGGCTGCCCGTGTAGCCTTCAAACAACGGATCGGAGAGGGCTTCAGACAAGGCGGAAAGAAGACGGTCCCCTTCGCCGGAAGAGAGATCAGCAATGCTGACACCGAATTTTTCCGCCAGCGCCAGCAGAACGGCAGCGGATACGGGACGCTGGTTGTTCTCAATCTGGTTCAGGTAGCTGGTCGAGATCCCGAGCCGTTCTGCGAACTGGCTTTGTGTGGCACGGGCCGCCTCCCGCACATCCCGAACTTTTCGACCGATATAGAGCTTGCCAATCGCCATGAGTTTGCAACTTCGCAAAATGCAGTTTGCATATTTATAGATTACACATTGCCACCTCTTCAACCAAAATCCATGTTTCGCCTGCATGGTCAACGCGATACAAGAGCAAGACAAATTCAGGGGAGGCATCATTGCGCGCAGTTTTGAGCGAAGTGGAAGCACGGCGGGCAGAGGCACGCCTTGGTGGCGGCCAGAAGCGCATCGACGCGCAGCACGCCAAGGGGAAGCTGACGGCGCGCGAGCGTATCGAGGTGTTGCTTGATGAAGGCTCCTTCGAAGAATACGATATGTATGTCACGCATCGTTGCGTCGATTTCGGCATGGAAAGCCAAAAGGTAGCCGGCGATGGCGTCGTTACCGGCTGGGGCACGATCAACGGTCGGCAGGTCTACGTTTTCTCCCAGGATTTTACCGTTCTTGGCGGATCGCTGTCTGAAACCCATGCGCAAAAGATCTGCAAGATCATGGATATGGCGGTTCGTGTCGGCGCGCCGGTCATCGGCCTGAATGATTCGGGTGGTGCCCGCATTCAGGAAGGCGTGGCGTCGCTGGCCGGTTACGCGGAAGTCTTCCGCCGCAATGCGGAGGCCTCTGGTGTCATTCCGCAGATCTCGGTCATCATGGGGCCTTGCGCGGGTGGCGCTGTTTATTCGCCTGCCATGACGGATTTCATCTTCATGGTGCGCGATAGCTCCTACATGTTCGTCACCGGCCCCGATGTGGTAAAAACGGTCACGAACGAAATCGTGACGGCGGAAGAGCTGGGCGGCGCTTCCACCCATACGAAGAAGTCTTCCGTGGCCGATGCGGCCTATGAAAACGATATCGAGACGCTGGAAGCAGTACGCCAGCTGTTCGATTTTCTGCCGCTCAACAATCGCGAAAAGCCGCCGGTGCGTCCCTTCTTCGATGATCCGGCGCGAGTGGAAATGCGGCTCGATAGCCTGATCCCGGATTCGCCTACCAAGCCTTACGACATGAAGGAACTCATCTACGCGATTGCTGATGAGGGTGACTTCTTTGAAATTCAGGAAGCCTTTGCAAAGAACATCGTCACCGGCTTCATCCGTCTGGAAGGACAGACGGTGGGCGTCGTCGCCAACCAGCCAATGGTGCTGGCGGGCTGCCTCGATATCGATGCCTCGCGTAAGGCAGCGCGTTTCGTGCGCTTTTGCGATGCTTTCTCGATCCCGATCCTGACGCTGGTGGATGTGCCGGGCTTCCTGCCGGGTGTGGCGCAAGAATATGGCGGCGTGATCAAGCACGGCGCAAAGCTGCTGTTTGCCTATTCGGAAGCCACCGTGCCGATGGTGACCCTGATTACCCGCAAGGCCTATGGCGGTGCCTATGACGTGATGGCTTCCAAGCACATTGGCGCTGACGTGAACTATGCCTGGCCGAGTGCGGAAATTGCCGTCATGGGAGCCAAAGGGGCAACCGAAATTCTCTATCGTTCCGAGCTTGGCGATGCGGACAAGATCGCGGCACGCACCAAGGAATATGAGGAGCGGTTTGCCAATCCCTTCGTGGCGGCGGAAAGGGGCTTCATCGATGAGGTCATCATGCCGCATTCGTCGCGCCGCCGCATTGCGCGGGCTTTCGCCTCTCTGCGCAACAAGCAGATTACCACCCATTGGAAAAAGCACGACACGATCCCGCTTTGAGGCTCGCGTATCCAGTGTGAACACTTATATCTTGCGGGTTACGCCCTTCCTCCACGGCGTCAGCCTCTTGAAACAAGGATTTCAATTCCATGAGTGATTCCAAATTTCCGCCGGAAAAGAACCTGCCAGCCGGCTATGAACCGCCCAAGGTCTGGACCTGGGAGCCTGGCAATGGTGGCGCCTTTGCCAGCACCAATCGACCCATCGCCGGGTCCACGCATGAGCAAGAACTGAAGGTCGGCAAGCATCCGCTGCAGCTTTACTCACTGGGCACACCCAACGGCCAGAAGGTTACGATCCTGCTGGAAGAACTGCTGGAAGCGGGTCACGCGGTTGCCGAATACGATGCCTGGCTCATCAATATCGGCAAGGGCGATCAGTTCGGTTCCGGCTTTGTTGGTGTCAATCCGAATTCCAAGATCCCGGCTTTGATGGATCATCAGCCGACGGGCGGTGGTGAGCCTGTGCGCTTGTTCGAATCCGGCTCCATTCTCGTCTATCTGGCGGAAAAGTTTAGCGCGTTTCTGCCCGGCGATCTGCGGGCCCGTGCCGAGGCCATGAACTGGCTGTTCTGGCAGATGGGTTCAGCGCCTTTCGTCGGCGGCGGTTTCGGCCACTTCTTTGCCTACGCGCCGATGAAAATCCAGTACGCCATCGATCGCTACGCCATGGAGACCAAGCGCCAGCTGGATGTGCTGAACCGGCAGTTGGCCGAGAATGAGTTCGTTGGCGGTCGCGAATACACCATTGCCGATATGGCGATCTGGCCCTGGTATGGTCGCCTTGCACTGGATTCCTCCTATCCGAATGCAGGCGAATTCCTGTCAACCGCTGAATACGAACATGTGGTGCGCTGGGCCAAGCAGTTGGCGGCGCGTCCCGGTGTCAAGCGCGGCGGCATCGTCAACAAGGCCTCGGGCGATCCGGGTTCCTTCCTGCCTGAGCGTCACGATGCGTCCGACTTCAACGGTCTGAACGTCTGATCATACACATCGGCCTGCCTCTTCCTCGGAACGGGCAGGCCGTCGACACATAAGAATAAACTGGAGACTGCCCGTGGCCAACCTGCCGGAAATGACGAAACACCGAGGCTTTCCAGGAGGAATGCCGGGCACCGGCGTGCAGTTCACCATTCGTCGTGCCAACCCGAAGGGCGTGACACCGCTCAAGGCTATTCCACGCAAGGCCCGTCCCGGCACCAAGGAACACCGCATCGATGCGGCCTTCCTGCATGCACTGTGGCATCATTTCGGCGACCAGCCATTTGAGCGCGGCAATCTGGATGCCGCCCGCCTCAGCCTGCTGTTCGGGCGCGAAGTGGTGCCTGTCGACAAGGATTTCGATCCGCAATCCTACGAGGCGCTGCTGCAGATCAATGAACGCGTAGCGCGTCAGAATTTCCCTGAATCCTTCGAAGATGTGTTTGAGGTCTAGAGCCATGGCCAAGACCCCTGAAATGCCAAAGCATCGCGGTTTTCCGCTGGGGCTTCCCGGAACCCAGTGGCAGTACACACTGCGCCGCGCCAATTCCAAGGTGACCAAACTCACGGCCATGCCGCGCCATCGTACCATGGACCAGACAGTGGCTCTGGCGGATGCCGGTTTCCTGCAAGCGCTGTGGCAGTTTTTCGGAGCGGAACCCTTCGAGCGCGGCAATCTGGATGGCGAGCGGCTTGGCCGTCTGTTCGGACGGGAAGTGGTTGCCGCAGAACGCGGCTTCGATCCCTCATCCTATACGGCGCTGTTGAAGATCAACGAGGCCGCCGCGCGGAAAAATTTCCCGAGTGCTTTTGAAGATTTAGGTCAGGGGTGACACGATGCCGATCCAGAAAATCCTGATTGCCAACAGAGGCGAAATCGCTTGCCGCGTCATTCGCACGGCGAAGAAAATGGGCATCAAGACGGTCGCCGTCTATTCGGATGCCGATTCGAATGCGCTGCATGTGCGTGAGGCCGATGAAGCGGTGCATATCGGTCCGGCACCGTCGTCGCAGTCCTATATCGTCATCGACAAGATTATGGATGCAATCCGCCAGACCGGTGCCGATGCCGTGCATCCCGGTTACGGCTTCCTGTCGGAAAATCCGCTGTTTGCAGAGGCGCTGGAGAAGGAAGGCGTAACCTTCATTGGCCCACCGGTCGGTGCCATTCAGGCCATGGGTGACAAGATCACCTCGAAGAAGATTGCAGCTGAAGCAGGCGTTTCTACCGTTCCCGGCCATATGGGGCTGATTTCCGATGCGGATGAGGCGGTGAAGATTTCCGCAGCCATCGGTTATCCGGTCATGATCAAGGCCTCTGCTGGAGGTGGCGGTAAAGGCATGCGCATTGCCTGGAACGATGCGGAAGCCCGTGAAGGCTTCCAGTCTTCCAAGAACGAGGCGAAAAGCTCGTTTGGCGACGACCGCATCTTCATCGAGAAATTCGTCACCGAACCACGCCATATCGAGATCCAGGTGCTGGGCGACAAGCACGGTAACTGCCTTTATCTGGGTGAGCGCGAATGCTCCATCCAGCGCCGTAACCAGAAGGTTATCGAGGAGGCTCCGTCGCCGTTCCTCACACCTGAGACCCGTCGCGCCATGGGCGAACAGGCCGTGGCTTTGGCGAAAGCTGTCGGTTACCACTCGGCAGGTACGGTGGAATTCATCGTCGATGGCAAGGCCAACAAGTTCTACTTCCTCGAGATGAACACCCGTTTGCAGGTGGAGCATCCGGTGACCGAACTCGTCACCGGCATCGACCTTGTGGAACAGATGATCCGCGTTGCCTCGGGCGAAAAGCTGGCGCTCGCTCAGGACGACGTGAAGCTGAACGGCTGGGCCATCGAAAGCCGCCTATATGCGGAAGATCCGTTCCGCAACTTTCTGCCCTCCATTGGCCGTCTCAGCCGTTACCGCCCGCCTGTCGAGGGTGAGCAGGCTGAGGGCACGGTGGTGCGCAACGATACCGGCGTCTATGAGGGCGGCGAGATCTCGATGTATTACGATCCCATGATCGCCAAGCTTTGCACCTGGGGTGAGACCCGCGAGGTGGCAATCGATGCCATGCAGGCGGCGCTCAATGATTTCGAGGTGGAAGGCATCGGTCATAACCTGCCCTTCCTCTCTGCCGTCATGGGGCAGGAGCGCTTTCGTTCCGGCAAGCTGACGACAGCCTATATCGCGGAGGAATTTCCCGATGGCTTTTCCGGTGTCACGCCGGATGCCGCCGCTTCGCAGAAACTGGCCGCCATTGCTGCTGTCATCAATGCCCATGTGCAGAGCCGTGCGGCGCAGATTTCCGGCACCATCGGCAACCATGCCCGCAAGGTGGGCAAGGACTGGGTGGTGCAGCTGGGCGATGTCAGCCATGCCGTTTCGCTTTCAAGCGGTGCGGATGCGCAGGTCGTCACGTTCAACGAAGGTGGCGAAAGCGTCACGGTCGCCGGTTCCTGGCATCCGGGCCAGACGCACGCGCATTTCCTGCTGAACGGGCAAAAGCTGGGCGTGAAGGTGGATCTCGTCGGATCTGCTATCCGCCTGCGCGCCAACGGCATGGATGTGTCGGCGCGTGTGCGTAGCCCACGTGTGGCGGAACTGGCAAAGCTTATGCCGGTCAAGCTGCCGCCGGATACCTCGAAGATGCTGCTCTGCCCCATGCCGGGCGTCATTACCGGCGTCGCGGTGAAGGTGGGTGACACGGTGGAAGCCGGTCAGACGCTCGCCACCGTCGAAGCCATGAAGATGGAAAACGTGCTGAAAGCCGAGCGTCGTGGCGTGGTGAAGCGTGTTGCCGCCAGTGCCGGTCAGAGCTTGGCGGTGGACGAACTGATCATGGAGTTCGAGTAAGATGGGATCTAACGGTTTGGAAAAGTGGTCAAGCGTCGCCGAACGTTTTGCCAAGCCGTTTGAGGATGTGCTTCTCGTGGTCTTGGCCACGGAAAAATACCGCCAAGACCTTCACTTCCTGCCTTGCTTCATCGACTTTAAAATAGAAAATCGTGCGATTCTTGGTCACCTGTCGCAATCCAGGCGAAATCTGATGCCGCAGACTCCCCTGGTGCGGAGCACGAACAAGCGCCAGCATATCACTGTCTATAGCTTTCAAGCGCGCTGCAGCACGCTCAACGGCGTCGTGCAAGTCATCTCCGAGAGAGAGATAGGACTCGACAAGATGCTCGAAAATCAGGTTGAGGTCTTGGTCCGCTGCAGGGGCCCGGAACAGCTCAAAAACCATATTCTGCTTTCTTGCGTGCAATCAACGCATCAATACGGCGGCTGCTTTCCTCCGCATTCAAGAAAGGCCCCTTGCTTCTCTCTTCGATTAGTTCCCGCAGAGCCGCCAATTCCGCTTCCTTCATCTCCGTCTGCTCGCGCAGCAGCTCCAGCCCCTGCTGCACTACGGCGCTCACGCTTGAATAGCGGCCTTCTTCAACCAGTCGGCGGGCAAAGGCGTCTTGCTGGTCGGAAATGGATACGGATGCTTTTACGGTCATGGCTCAAGGCTCCCGTGAAAAATGCGCTCAATATGCTACTGAGTAGCAATTTCGTCAATCTCAACGCCGCGCTGACTGTGATGTCGGCCTCTGGAGGATCAGCCCGATGAGCAAGAAAACCGTTGCCGACTGGCAGGTGCTGGCCGAGAAGGAACTAAAAGCATCACCGGACAAGCTCATCTGGAACACGCCGGAAGGCATTCCGGTGAAGCCGCTCTACACGGCGGAAGATCTTGACGGCGTCGAGCATCTGGAAAGCCTGCCGGGCTTCAAACCCTTCGTGCGCGGTCCTCGCGCCACCATGTATGCGGGGCGCCCCTGGACGATCCGCCAATATGCGGGCTTTTCGACCGCTGAGGAAAGCAATGCGTTTTATCGCAAGGCGTTGGCCGCCGGTCAGCAGGGTGTGTCCGTCGCCTTCGATCTCGCCACCCATCGCGGTTACGATTCCGACCATCCGCGTGTGGTCGGCGATGTCGGCAAGGCGGGCGTAGCGATCGACTCGGTCGAGGATATGAAGATCCTGTTCAATGGCATTCCCTTGCAGGATATCTCCGTTTCCATGACCATGAACGGCGCGGTCATTCCGATCCTCGCGAACTTCATCGTGACGGGGGAGGAGCAGGGCGTTTCGCGGGATCTTCTCTCGGGCACCATTCAGAACGATATTCTGAAGGAGTTCATGGTTCGCAACACCTACATCTATCCGCCGGAGCCTTCCATGCGGATCATTGCGGATATCATCGCCTATACGGCCAAGGAAATGCCGCGCTTCAACTCCATCTCGATTTCCGGCTATCACATGCAGGAAGCGGGCGCGACGCTGGTGCAGGAGTTAGCCTTCACGCTGGCGGATGGTCGGGAATATGTACGGGCCGCTCTGGCACGTGGCCTGAACGTCGATGAATTTGCCGGGCGCCTGTCCTTCTTCTTCGCGATCGGCATGAACTTCTTCATGGAAGCAGCAAAGCTTCGCGCTGCGCGCCTGCTTTGGTCGCGCATCATGGAAGAGTTCGAGCCCAAGAAGCCCGGCTCGCTGATGCTGCGCACCCACTGTCAGACCTCGGGCGTCTCGCTTCAGGAGCAGGACCCATATAATAACGTCATCCGTACGGCCTATGAGGCGCTGTCGGCGGTGCTGGGCGGCACGCAGTCTCTCCATACCAACGCGCTGGATGAGGCGATTGCCCTGCCGACGGAATTTTCAGCGCGCATTGCCCGCAACACGCAGCTTATCCTTCAGCATGAAACGGGTGTGACCAAGGTGGTCGATCCGCTGGCGGGCTCCTATTACGTCGAGAGCCTGACCAAGGAACTGGCAGACAAGGCCTGGGCGCTGATCGAAGAGGTCGAGGCCCTGGGCGGCATGACCAAGGCTGTGGCTGATGGTCTTCCCAAGCGCTTGATCGAGGAGGCGGCAACCCGGCGGCAGGCGCGTGTGGATCGTGGCGAGGAGATCATCGTCGGCGTCAACAAGTACCGGCTGGAGAATGAAGAGCCGATCGATATTCTCGACATCGACAACACCGCTGTCCGCAATTCGCAGATCAAGCGGCTGGAGCAGATCCGCCGCCAACGCGATCCGAAACGCGTTGAGGAAGCACTGGCAGCGCTGACCAAGGTCGCTGAAACCGGAGAGGGCAATCTCCTGGAGAAGGCGGTCGAGGCTGCCCGCGCCCGCGCAAGTGTCGGTGAAATTTCCGATGCCATGCGCGCCGTTTTCGGAGATCACTCTGCCGTGCCGGAAGTGGTGAGCGATATCTATGGTCCGGCCTATGCGGATGATCCCGAATATCAGACGCTGACCGGGCGTCTCTCGGAATTTGCCAAGGCAACGGGCATCAAGCCGAAGATGCTGGTCGCCAAGCTCGGTCAGGATGGCCATGATCGCGGTGCGAAGGTCATTGCCTCTGCATTCGGCGATATCGGCTTTCAGGTGATTGCCGGTCCGCTGTTCCAGACACCGGAAGAGGCGGCATCGCTTGCCGTATCCGAAAAGGTGCAAGTGGTCGGCATGTCATCGCTGGCGGCCGGTCACAAGACGCTGGCGCCGCAGCTCGTCGAGGCCTTGAAGGCGAAGGGGGCGGAAGAGGTGATTGTCGTGGTGGGCGGCGTCATTCCCCGGCAGGATTACCAGTTCCTGCTGGATTCCGGCGTTGCTGCAGTCTTCGGTCCCGGCACCAATGTGCTGGATGCCGCCCGCGCCATTCTCGACCTGATGGAAGGGCGGCGGCGCAACGCCTGAAGTTGCTCTGTTTGACGCATTTCCAGACGGAAAACCGGGTGCCACTTTTCCTGGAAATGCTTAAGGCAACTTCGCCTTCGCCCGGTGGCGCGCTTCCAGATCGGCAGCAAACACATCGTCCATGGTTGTGGCTGGTGGTAGTTGTGCCAGCTCGTCCATGACGGCTTCGGTAATCTCCGCCATGGCGAGGAAGGGAAGCTCGCCCGCAATGAAGGCCTCCAGCGCCACTTCCTTTGCACCGTTCAGCACAGCGCCCTGCACCCCGCCGCGTGTCATGGCAAGCCGCGCCAGCCGGAGCGCCGGAAAGCGGGTCTCATCGGGCGCTTCGAAATCCAGTCGAGAGAGCTTGGCGAAATCCAGCCGCTCCACCGGCAGCTTCCCGCGGCGGGGATAATGCAGGGCATAGCCTATGGCGTGGCGCATATCCGGGCAGCCAAGCTGGGCAAGAACGGAGCCATCCGCATAACCTACCATGGAATGAATGATCGATTGCGGATGAACGATCACCTCCACCTGTTCCGGCGAGAGGCCGAAGAGGTGTTTCGCCTCGATCATCTCCAGCGCCTTGTTGAACATGGAGGCACTGTCGATCGAAATCTTCAGGCCCATGGACCAGTTGGGGTGCGCGCGTGCTGTCTCCACTGTCACGCCCGCCATCTGTTCGCGCGTAAAGGTGCGGAACGGCCCGCCGGATGCGGTGAGAATCACGCGCTCGATGGCGTGGCGCTGGTTCTCCTCCAGCACCTGAAAAATGGCATTGTGTTCGCTGTCGACCGGCAGCAGACGACCGCCACCAGCTTTGACGGCTGAGATGAACAGGTCACCAGCAGAAACGAGGCATTCCTTGTTGGCGAGCGCGATGTCTGCGCCGCGTTTGGCCGCCGCCAGCGTGGGGCCAAGCCCTGCCGTGCCGACGATGGCGGCCATCACCATGTCCGCTTCGGCGCTTGCCGCCTCCAGGAGGCCGGTCTGGCCAGCGGCCACTTCAATACCGGTGCCGGACATGAGATCGCGCAGCGCCACATACTGGCTTTCATCGGCGGTGACGGCGAGCTTTGCGCGATGCGCCTTTGCCTGCTCGGCCAGAAGCTCGATGTTTCCGGCGCCCGTCAGGGCGACAACCTCGAAACCGTCCGCCTCATCGAGGTGCGTCAGCACATCCAGCGTATTGGTGCCGATGGAGCCCGTCGAACCCAAGATGGAAATGCTGCGTCTGGCAGAAGTCATTCTTTCCCGTTCCTCATTCACCTGCCCGTTTACAGGCGGCGCCTGTCCCTCACAAGAGCTTATCAAGTCGCATTGAATTTCCCCTGTTTCATTGCCAGATGGCAGAGTCGGGTCGCAAGCGAATCGGGAGATCATGCATGGTGGAAAAAGTTCTGAACACATCCTGCGCCATCGCAGGTGGCGGTCCGGCTGGCCTCATGCTGGGGCTTCTTCTGGCGCGTGCCGGGGTCGATGTGACCGTTCTCGAAAAGCACGATGATTTCCTGCGCGATTTTCGCGGCGATACGATCCACCCGTCTACGCTGGAGGTGATCTACGAACTGGGCCTTGAAGAGGAATTTCTCAAGCTGCCACACACGCGTGCGCCGAAACTCATGGCCGAGATGGGCGGCCAGACGATCACCATGGCGGATTTCTCGCGCCTGCCCGTGCGCAATCGCTTCATCGCCTTCATGCCGCAATGGGATTTCCTGAATTTTCTCGCAAGCCAGGCCGCGCGCTATCCCAACTTCCGCTTGCTGACAGGCGCAAGGGTCACAGAGGTGCTGGAGGAGGGACATCGGGTTCAGGGCCTCAAGGTCGAAACCGCGGAAGGCACGTTGATGCTGCGGAGTGATCTGGTCGTTGCCGCCGATGGTCGCAATTCCGTGGTTCGGGAAAAGGCAGGTCTGGACGTGGAAAGCTTCGGCAGTCCCAGCGAAGTCGTCTGGATGAAGCTGTCCAAACAGGAGGGCGACCCGGCGCAAACCATGGGCCATGCAGGTCCGCGACAGGGCTTCGTGCTGATCGATCGCGGCGATTACTGGCAGTGCGGCTATATCGTTCGCGGCGAAACATTCGAAGAGATCCGGCAGCGCGATCTGGAAGAATTCCGCAACAAGGTGCGTGCTGTTTCTCCCTTGCCAGCCGAGCGGATGGATGAAATTCAAGGCTGGTCAGATGTCAGCCTGCTGCAGGTGCGTATCGACCGGCTGAAGCAGTGGTGGAAACCCGGGCTGATTGCGATTGGCGACGCGGCGCATGCCATGTCTCCCATTGGCGGGGTAGGTGTCAATCTTGCGATTCAGGACGCGGTGGCTGCTGCCAACATTCTCGCGGAGCCGCTGGCAGGACATCGTTTGCGTGATGAGCATCTCGCGGCTGTGGAGAAGCGCCGTCTCTTCCCCACGAAAGCAACCCAGAAACTGCAGTTGATGATGCGCTCCAATCGCCGCAAGGAGTTGGTGCATGAGGAGCGGAAAAAGGGCCCTCCTGCCTTCATCCGTAATATTGCCCGCTTTCCATTGTTGGCTCATCTCGCAGGTCGCTTGATGGGCCTCGGCTTTCGAATGGAGCACGTACGAACCAAGTCGTTACTTTGAATTGTACAATCTTGGGGCGCTTTGATTTAAAATAAAACGAGCAGTGGTGGCGAAGATGTTTTATTCCGATACGGGAATCACTTCGTTTAGACCTCTGGATAGTATGTTATTGACATAATCCCCTTTTGTAATACTAATATTTTTCCGAATTTTTTACCAAGAGGTAAAATGGTGCCTCTTAATCGTCTTGCCCTCTTTCTTGTGAAGGTGGGCGGGAAGCGAGAACTGAAGCAATGAAAGGCTTCAAACGTGGATGTGTTTTCGATTTGCGTAATCCATGCTGAGGGATTTCAATGAGCGTAGATCATTTTGATGGCGCGCTGGTTCGCCAACTCGTCGCTTCGTGTGACCTTCAGGATGCTGCCCATATTCCCAAGGCTCTGTTTTCCTATATCAGCTCTGTCCTCAGCAGCCGGGAGCCGAATGTCTACCTCATTGACCTCCTCCCGTCATTGAGTGCGGCAGTACAGGCGTTTCTGACAGGCATTGGTGCCTTCAACCGTAGCCCAATGCCCGAGTTGGAGGTTGCCCGCCGGCGTGGACGTCTTCTGGAATGTCTTGATGCATTCATGGATGAGGCGCGATTGAGCCAACAGAGCATGGCCTTCATGGAAGCGTTGCGCGCCAGCGATCGATCTTGACGTCGGCCGTGTTAGCGCTGTCATTTCAGATGTAGCTGTCGAGGGCGCCGTCGCCTCTGGCGGATTGCCGTGAGCGACACTACATCGCTGCCATGAAGAGATACTTGCCCCCGCGTACCCGCTCAAATGCGTCAGGCCTGACGCATTTGGATTCTCTGGCAAACTGGACGGAATTTGATCTTGTCTGATGGACACAAGCCAATTTCCGTTGTCCTGGCAGATCTGATTGCGGCTTTCGACGGACGAAACGTCACGCTGGGCGACCTTCTGGACCGGTTGGGCCACCAGGCTACGGCGGTGGTTCTTGTGATATTCGCCATTCCGGCGATCATTCCGACGCCGGGTATCCCGGCGGGAATGATCTTTGGAAGCGCACTTGCCGTGTTTTCCCTGCAACTTGTTGCCGGCGGGCGTGAGTTCCTGCTGCCAAAAAGGCTGGCGAGAACCGCCCTTCCTCAAGGCCTTCTGCAGCGCATGCTGGCGTGGCTGGTGCCGAAACTTGCCTGGCTGGAGAGCTGGATGCGGCCCCGTATGGCGTGGTTGTCGCGCGATGGTGCCCTGCGGCTGCACGGATTGTTCGTGTTCGTCATGGCGGTTCTGATCGCGCTTCCCATCCCGTTCGGCAACGTGCTTCCGGGACTTGCCATCTTTCTCATCGGCATAGGTCTGGCGCAGCGGGACGGGGCAACCGTGCTCATCGGCTGGGGATTCGGCCTGGGCGCCTTGGCCTTTACCGCGTTCCTGTTCCTGGGCGGCTGGTGGCTGATCAGCGATTGGTTCGGCTGGGGCGGCGCATCGCGACCGCCAGCTTGATCGAGCACATCAGGCTTCGGTACCTTCTCTCTTTTGGGGAAGTGGCGTCCACGAGAGGATTCGAACCTCCGACCCCAGGATTAGGAATCCTGTGCTCTATCCTGCTGAGCTACGTGGACACGCTCTTTCGTCATACCGCAGCCTATTCCCGGGAACAAGCCCGGATTGAGGCTGCGCGGGAGCTTATGCCGCAAGGCGTTGTTCGGTCAGCTTTACCCAATAGGAAATTCCGTAGGCAATCGCTTCGTCGTTGAAATCGTAGGCGGGGTTGTGGAGTGCTGCCGTATCGCCATTGCCGATCATGATATAGGCGCCAGGACGGGCCTGCAGCATGAAGGCGAAGTCCTCGCCCGCCATGCTGGGATCGACTTCCGTGTTCACATTCGTCTCGCCGACGATATCGATTGCCGCCCGCGCGGCATGGACGGTCTCTTCCGGATGGTTGACCGTCACAGGGCATGAACGCTCGTAGTCAACCTCGGCAATCGCATCACTGGCGACCGCGATACCTTCCGCGATCTGGCGGATCCGCTTTTCGGCAAGATCACGTACCTGCTCGTCCAGGCTGCGAACGGTTCCGGTGAGATAGGCTTCCTCGGGGATGATGTTGTGCGTGGTTCCGGCATGGAACTGCGTGATGGAAACCACGACAGAGCGCAGGGGATTGGCATTGCGTGCCGCGATCATCTGCAAGCCATTGACGATCTGCGATCCGATCACGATCGGATCCGCCGTGCGATGGGGCTCTGCCGCGTGACCGCCGCGGCCGGTGATCTTGATCGAAAACTTGTCCGGGGCCGCCATGATGCCACCCTTGCGGATTGCGAAGGTTCCAAGCGGCATGCCCGGCATATTGTGCATGCCATAGACTTCCCGAATGCCGAAGCGCTCCATCATGCCGTCCTCGACCATGGCCAGCGCGCCACGGCCGCCTTCCTCGGCAGGCTGGAAGATGAGAGCGACAGAGCCTGCGAAGTTGCGGGTCTCTGCCAGATATTTGGCCGCTCCCAGCAGCATGGCCGTATGTCCATCGTGACCGCAGGCGTGCATCTTGCCGGGCAGTTTCGATGCATAGGGTTTGCCGGTAATTTCCTCCAGCGGCAGCGCATCCATGTCGGCTCGGAGCCCGATCACGCCGTCACCGGTATGACGCCCGCGAATGATTCCCACGACGCCGGTGCGTCCCAGGCCTGTCACAATCTCGTCAACGCCGAATGCCCGAAGCTGGGCTTCCACGAAAGCCGCAGTTTCCTCGACCTCATAAAGAATGCCAGGATTTTCATGAATATGGCGGCGCCATTCGGTAACTTCGTGCTGCAGTTCGGCTGCTCTATTGAGAACGGGCATTACGCTTCCTGTAGGACTTTGACGATAGTATCGAAGTGCGCATATTGCGCCGCGGAATTGACGGAATCAATCATCTTTGCCATTGCTAGGCCTCATTCACGCGTTCCAAGCGAAGACGTCGCACGCGTAGTCCCAGACGAGGTCTGATCCCTTGCCGAACCGGTCCACTCGCCTTCTTCGTTTCCCGAAGCCAATTTCCCTGATGCTGTCGCTGGTTCTCTCGACCTGCATTGCCAGCACGCAGGCGCTCGCCAACCCCAAGATCGTGGTGGATGTGCGCAGTGGCCGCGTGATCTCGCATCAGGATGCTTTCCGAAAATGGTATCCCGCTTCGCTGACCAAGCTGATGACGATCTATGTCACCTTCAAGGCCATCAAGTCGGGCAAGGTGGCCATGGATACCCCAGTCGTCTTCAGCAAGAAGGCGGCGGACCAACCGCCCAGCAAGCTGTTTCTGAAGCCGGGGTCATCCATGACGCTGGATGCGGCGCTGAAGATCCTGATGGTGAAGTCGGCCAATGACGTCGCGGTCGCGGTTGCGGAAACCGTCGGTGGTTCCAACGATCAGTTCGTCGCCATGATGAACGCGCAGGCACAACAACTGGGCATGCGTTCAAGCCGCTTCGTCAATCCGCACGGACTTCCCGGTCAGGGCCAGTACACGACGGCGCGCGACCTTGCTGTGCTGACGCTGCAGTTGAAGCGCGATTTTCCGGAATACCAGAGCTATTTCTCGCTGGAAGGTGTGACGACCGGTGCCAAGGAATATCCGAACTTCAACATGCTGATTGGCCGTTTTGACGGTGCCGACGGTATGAAGACAGGCTTCATCTGTGCATCGGGCTTCAATCAGGTCTCGTCCGCCACCCGCAATGGCCGCAGCGTGATCTCGGTCGTGCTGGGATCCGACAGTCTGGGAGGACGGGCTGACGATTCCGCCGAGCTTTTGCAGGCGGGGCTGACGGCGCCTGCCAACGAGGGGGTGCCGCTGGCATCGCTTGCTCCCTATGGGCCGGATCAGGATCAGGTTGTGGACATCAGTGCGCAAATCTGCAATCCGAAGGCGGCAAAGGTGCGCAGTGAAGGGCGTGATGATGCCGGTCGCATGGTTCTGCATTCGCCCTATGTGCACGAGATGACACGTCCGCCGCAGTTCACTTTTGCAGGCGTTGTGCCAGTCGTGGAGCCCGAGAAGCCTGCAAAAGGCGCGAAGGGTCAGCCTGCCAGCGTACCTGTTCCCATTCCCCGTCCAGCCGCGCTGTGACGGTGTTCCAGAAAGACTTGCCGATGTCCTCCCCGCGTCAACCTATTCCGGTCTCCATTCTCACAGGGTTTCTCGGCGCGGGAAAATCCACGCTGCTGAATCGTATCCTGAAGGATCCGGCTGCGTCCGATACGGCCGTCATCATCAACGAGTTCGGCGAAGTCGGTATCGACAACTTCCTGGTGGAGTCTTCGGGCGATACGCTGCTTGAACTGTCGAACGGATGCCTTTGCTGCACGGTGCGCGGTGAACTGGTGGAAACGCTGGCCTCGCTGGTGGATCAGATTCAGACCGGTCGCCTGAAGCCTATCCGCCGCGTCGTGATCGAAACGACTGGTCTTGCCGATCCCGCCCCCGTCATGCAGGCGGTCATGGGCAATCCCGTCATCGCGCAAAGCTTCAGCCTTGATGGTGTCGTGACCGTTGTGGATGCGGTGCATGGCGTTTCCACGATCCAGCGCCATCCCGAGGCGGTGAAGCAGGTGGCGGTCGCCGACCGGCTCGTTCTGACCAAGAAGACGCTCGCGGATGCTGCGGCCATTTCTGCTGTTCTGCGCCGTCTGAACGATCTCAATCCACGGGCGCAGATTCTCGATGGCGATCTGCCAGCCGCAAGCACCATCGATCTCCTCGTCAACGGCCTCTACGATCCCGAAAGCAAGGTGCCGGATGTTGCCCGCTGGCTGCAGGAGGAGCGGGAGCACGGCGACGAGCATCATGACCACCACGAGCATGAGCACGACCACGACCACGATCACGATCATGGTGATCACGCTCATGAGCACGGGCACGGCCATGAACATGGCCACGGGCATCATCACCATCATGATGTGAACAGGCATGGCGCGGATATCCGCTCTTTCTCGATCCTCCATGATGAGCCGATCGACCCCCTAGCGGTTGAGATGTTCGTGGATCTGCTGCGCTCCGCGCATGGGGACAAACTCCTGCGCATGAAAGCCATCGTTCAGCTTTCCGACAATCCGGAGCGTCCGCTGGTCCTGCATGGCGTGCAGAGCATCTTTCATCCGCCGCAGCGGCTTGCCGGCTGGCCGGAAGGGGCAGAACGGCGCACGCGGATGGTCCTGATCACGCAAGGATTGCCGGAGGAATTCGTTCAGGATCTTTTCGCGGCCTTTACGGGCCAGCCGAAGATTGACCGGCCGGATCGCGCAGCGCTTGAGGATAATCCGCTTGCTGTGCCTGGAATGCGCTTCTGATCGTCCAGGTCGGCAGACGGGACAGTCGGCTATCGATCAGGCCTTGCGGATAATGAAGCGATGGCCGCCCTCGGTCCGCTCGGTCGAGAGCAGGATGTGACCGTCTTCGCGGCAGAAATGCGGGATGTCGATCCCGGCCAAGGGATCCGTGGTGTCAACGATGAGTTCGCTGCCACTTGTCATGCGTAAGAGTTTCTTGCGGGCCTTGAGAACCGGGAGCGGGCATTTCAGCCCGCGCAGATCGTAGATCTCTCCCGGCATCGAGGTGCTTACCAGAACTTCCAGAACGGCTTCTTGGCGTCTTCCTGCGTGGCCGTCTGCTGAACCGAGGCATAGGCCATCGGGTTCTGAGCTGGAACCGGCACCTGGCCTGCGGACCTGGCGGCGGCGTTACCAGACGATTGTCCGGCACCCGGCTGCTTCTGCATGGAGGCAAACTGTGCGTTAGACGGTGCGTTTGCCGGTGCGCTGACCGCTATCGGGCCTGCCACTTGCGGTGCAGTTCCGGTGCCCATGGCGCTCGCTACGCTCATGGTGGAGCGCTGGCCGGGAACCGAACCGGTCATCGTCACGCGGCCCTGCTTTGCTGCAGCCCCGCCCGGCTGGGCAGAAGCAAGCATCGTGCCCGGTGCAGGCTTGGCTGCCTTGTTCAGGCGAGCGGCCATCAGCACATCAAACTCTTCCTGCTTGACCAGCTTTCCGGCCGCAAGCGATGTGCCGGTCGGCGCATAGGCGATATCCTTGCCCTTGCGCTTGTCTGCAACCACGGCCTTGCGTTCTGCTTCCGTCGGCTCGTACCACACCATGCCGTCAAGCTTTTCGACCGCCTTGGCATAGGCCAGTTCATACTGCTTTTCGTAAGCCGACAATGCCGCAGACAGGGCAGGCGGGGTCGACATTGGCGGGCAGGCGGCACCGGCAGACGGCGTTCCCTGCATTTCCTGGTTGAAGACGTATTTCTTGCCGCAGACGCCCACGTCCGGCGGACGCTTGGTCACCTCGAAATTGTCGTAGCCAACCTTCAGCATCTTCCAGAAATCATAATTCTCGCTGGTGCGATGCCGCGCCATGTTTTCCGCCGTCATGCGGAAGGGGAAGGCCTGCAACTGCACGCTGGACTGGCCGCCCTTGAAGGCATCGCGCGCGAAGGCGTAGATCTCGAGGATCTGCGCATCGGTCATTGAATAGCAGCCTGAAGACGAGCAGGCGCCGTGGATCATGAGGTTGGAACCGGTGCGGCCATTGGCTGCATCGTAACGGTTCGGGAAGCCGGTATTGATCGCGAGATAGTATTTGGAATTCGGATTCAGATGCGCAGGCGTCAGGTTGTAGAAACCTTCGGGCGCCTGCCGGTCGCCTTCCTTCACCTTGGGGCCCAGCTTGCCGGACCAGGCACAGATGTCGTAATCGGTGATCTTCTCGAAGCGGTTGTCGGCGCGCGCCTTCCAGATCTCCATCTTGCCTTCTTCCTTGAAGACACGAATCATGATGGGAGAATTGCGCGGCATGTTGCGCTTCTGCATTTCCGCAACGAGGCGGTCGGGCAGAGGCTGCTCCGTCTTGTTCTTGACCTTCGACAGGTCAATGGTGGCCGTATCGATCGTATCGTTACAACCAGCCAGCGCGGTGGCCATCAGGAGAATGTAGGCGATATGTTTCAAGCGCATCGGAACTGATCACGTCAATCGGGCTACAGGTACAGGTTCATCCTAATACCCAGTATTTTCACGATAATAAAGCGGTAAGCTTTACATTCTCTTAACCGCTTCAGCACGGTTAAGTGTGCTGACATGCTTGCAAGCTGCGCCCGGTCAGGGCGAAAGACCCGGATTTCCCGGATCTTTCCGATATTTCATCAGAGATTGCGGCCAATAGCCAGAAATTTCTCGCGGCGTGCTTTTCGTACGGCTTCGGGCGAAAGCTTGCCAAGATCAGCGAGAGCAGCCTTGATCACGTCACCCGTCGCATCGATTGCGGCTTCCGGATCACGATGTGCGCCGCCCAGCGGCTCCGGGATGATGTCATCGATCACGCCCAGCGCTTTCAGATCCTGCGCGGTAATCTTCATGGCCGTTGCCGCTTCGCGGGCGCGGGTTGCATCGCGCCATAGGATCGAGGCTGCACCTTCCGGCGAGATGACGGAATAGATCGCGTGTTCCAGCATGTAGACCTTGTTGGCCGCGGCAATGGCGATTGCGCCACCGGAGCCGCCTTCGCCGATCACGACGGAGACCATCGGCACCTTGATGCCAAGGCACATCTCGGTCGAGCGGGCGATGGCTTCCGCCTGTCCGCGCTCTTCCGCACCGACGCCCGGATAGGCGCCAGCCGTATCCACCAGCGAAATCACCGGAAGGCCGAAGCGGTCCGCCATCTCCATCACGCGGATTGCCTTGCGGTATCCCTCCGGACGGGGGCTGCCGAAATTGTGCTTGATGCGCGATTTCGTATCGTTGCCTTTTTCCTGGCCGATCACCGCAACGGGCTGGCCGTGGAAACGGGCAAGGCCTGCCTGGATGGCTGCGTCTTCGCCGAAGGAGCGGTCGCCGGCCAGGGGCGTGAATTCCGTGAACAACCGGCTCGCATAGTCCAGAAAATGCGGACGGCGGGCCGTACGGGCCACCATCGTCTTCTGCGCCGGCGTCAGCTTGGAGTACACGTCGCGTGTCGCTTCCTGGATGCGTTGTTCCAGGCGCTGAACTTCTTCGGACGTATCGATGCTCTCATCTTCCGCCGCAAGCTTCTTCAGCTCGTGGATCTTAGCCTCCAGGTCGGAGATGGGCTTTTCGAAGTCGAGATCGTTATGCATGAGCTCCGTTTTCCGATCGTTTGGCGGCCGTGCCGCGCTCCGCCCGGGCTCTAATCAGGGTTTTTCGCGCCTTTTGCAAGAGGGTGATGCGTTTCAACCACTTCTCTGAGCCGTTCTTCCAGTACATGGGTATAGATTTGCGTGGTTGAAATATCAGAATGTCCAAGGAGTTCCTGTACCACGCGCAGGTCGGCACCGTTTTGCAAAAGATGGCTGGCAAAAGCATGGCGCAGTACGTGGGGCGAGATCGTCGCGGCCCGGATGCCTGCCCGTCCGGCCAGGCTCTTCAGGTCGCGGGCGAAGACCTGGCGCGGCAGGAAGCCCTGTTCGCTGCTGGCGGAGAATAGCCACGGGCTGTCGATATCACCGGCTGCGATTGCCGCGCGCCGCGCGTCCGCATAGTCTGCCAGCGCCTTCATGGCGGATCGCGACAGCGGAACCAGACGTTCCTTGTTGCCCTTGCCGCGGATGATGAGGAAGCGGCCCTCCTGATCCAGCACCTTTGCCGGCAGCGACACCAGTTCGCTCACGCGCATGCCCGTGGCATAGAGAAGTTCCAGAAGCGCCAGCATCCGAAGTCTAAGCAGCCTTCCCGGTCCCTCTTCGGATGCTTCTGCCTGCGCCCGCTCCAGAAGGCGGCTCACATCGGCTTCGCTCAGGATTTTCGGGATGGACTGCGGTTTTTTCGGCGCATCGAGAATGGAGCTCGGGTCGTCGCCGCGAATGTTTTCCGCAAACAGAAACTTGTAGAACTGCCGTATGGCCGAGAGCCGTCGCGCCTGAGATGAAGCGGCGAAGCCTTGTTTGGCGAGGTGGGCGATGTAGGCGCCAAGATCGTTGCTGTCTGCTTTCAGAAGAGAGGTCTTCTTCTCGGAGAGAAACGAGGAGAGATCATCCAGATCGCGTTCATAGGAAGACAGCGTGTTTTCAGCCGAGCCACGCTCGGCGCTCATCATTTCCAGAAAGGCTTCCAGATGCGCGTGGGAGCGATCGCTCATGGTGAACCTGTGGCGGGCGTTGCCGGTGCCGCAGGTGGCGTCTGGGCAGGGTTCAGCCGCTCCGAGGGAATTCGCACCGTCACGTCACGTTCGCGCGGTTCCACGAAGATCGCCAGTGCGAAAAGTCCCGCATAGACGAGTCCGACAATGACGCCAATGGTGAACAGGAAGCGGAAGAGTGTTGGCATGGAGCGCTCCGGATTGTCGCCGCGCATTTATCGGCATTGATGCCCAAAGGTGCAAGGCCACATGCAAGATATGAGAGTTTTGGCGTGATTATGGTCTGAAGCCCTGTGCCGGTGCTTGACGCTGAACAATCATTTGTCGATAGGGTTCTGATCTTGTGGACTATTGAGAGGCCCATGCCCAATTCGATGCCCGATATCACGAAGCCTGCCCTCGGCATCAATCCGCTGGTCGAGCAGGCGCGCGCGGCTCTCGGTCGTCGCAATCTCATTTTCATCGGCTTGATGGGAGCTGGTAAGTCCGTCATCGGGCGGATGGTCGCCCAGCAGTTGTCGCTGCCCTTCATCGATACTGACGTGGAAATCGAACGCGTTTCGCGCATGACGATTTCCGAATTGTTTGCGAGCTATGGCGAGCCGGAGTTTCGCGCGCTGGAAACCCGCGTCATCGAGCGGCTGCTGAAAGGCGGACCGCGGGTCATCTCGACGGGTGGCGGCGCCTTCATCAATGAGCGGACGCGTGGTGTCATCAAGCGCGGTGGCGTTTCCGTCTGGTTGCGAGCGGATCTCGACATTCTCTGGGAGCGTGTCAACAAGCGCGATCATCGCCCGCTGCTGAAAACCGAAAATCCGAAGCAGACGCTGGAAAACCTGATGAACCAGCGTTACCCGATCTATTCCGAATCCGATCTGACGGTGGAATCGCGCGATGTGCGCAAGGAAATCGTTGCGAATGAAGTGCTGGCGGCGGTTGCGTCGCTGGGCGAGGGGCGTTGAGAAGTGACTGTGACATTATCGCGTGAAAACGAGCGTGTGGTTCATGTGCCATTGGGAGATCGGGCTTACGATATCCTGATCGGGCCGGATCTCATCAGTCATGCCGGTGGTGAAATCACGTCGCGCCTTAAGGTTCGCAAGGCAGCCATCGTGACGGATGAGAATGTCGCAAGCCAGTATCTGGACCGGCTGGTGGACAGCCTCCAGACCGATGGCGTCGAGACTGTCTCGCTGACATTGCCGCCGGGTGAAAAGACCAAGAGCCTTGAGCCGCTGGCCGCCGTCTGCGACATGGCGCTCTCGGCCCGCATCGAGCGCAACGATGCCATCATCGCGCTGGGTGGCGGCGTGATCGGTGATCTTGCGGGCTTTGCGGCGGGCATCGTGCGGCGCGGTGTTCGCTTCGTGCAGATCCCGACTTCGCTTCTGTCGCAGGTGGATTCGTCCGTCGGCGGCAAGACCGGCATCAATTCGCGCCACGGCAAGAACCTGCTGGGTGTCTTCCATCAGCCGGATCTCGTGCTGTCGGATACGAGTGCACTCGATAGCCTCAGCGAGCGTGAATTTCGCGCCGGTTACGCCGAAGTTGCCAAATATGGTCTCATCGATCGGCCGGACTTCTTTGAGTGGCTGGAAAAGAACTGGCGCGACGTCTTCGCGGGCGGACCTGCGCGGGCGGAGGCAATTGCCATCAGCTGCCAGTCCAAGGCGGATGTCGTCGTGGAGGACGAGCGCGAAACTGGCCGTCGCGCGCTGCTGAACCTTGGCCACACTTTCGGCCATGCGCTGGAAGCGGCCACGCAGTATGACAGCAGCCGTCTCGTGCATGGCGAGGGTGTCGCCATCGGCATGGTTCTGGCACATCGTTTTTCGGCACGCCTCAATCTTGCCAGCACCGATGACGCCAAGCGCGTGGAAGCACATCTGAAGGCCGTGGGGCTGCCGACGGAGATTTCAGATATTCCGGGCGAACTGCCGCCGACGGAGGTGCTGATGGATGCGATTGCGCAGGACAAGAAGGTCAAGAGCGGCAAGCTCACCTTCATCCTGACCCATGGGATCGGCCAGAGTTTCGTGGCCAATGATGTTGCGGCATCGGAGGTCGAGCTCTTCCTGAAGGAGACCTTGGCGCGGTAATGTTTGACCAGCTGTATGGCTTCCTCGCGGAATACTGGTTGACGCTGATCTCGATCCTGTTGCTGATCGGGTTCTCGGCGTTTTTTTCCGGCTCCGAAACGGCACTGACGGCGGCGTCCCGTTCCCGCATGCATACGCTGGAAGCCAATGGCGACGAACGCGCAGGGCTGGTGAGCCGGTTGATCGAGCGACGCGACCGGTTGATCGGTGCGCTTCTGATCGGCAACAATCTTGTCAATATCCTGGCCTCGTCGCTGACGACCAGCCTGTTCCTAGGTATTTTGGGTCAGTCAGGCGTGGCGATTGCCACTATCGTGATGACCGTGCTGCTGGTGATCTTCTCGGAAGTGCTGCCGAAGAGCTGGGCGATTTCGGCGCCAGACCGGTTTGCCATCACCGTTGCGCCTGTCGTGCGTCTTTTCGTTGCAGTCGCGGGACCGCTTTCCAGCGCCGTCAATGCCATCGTCCGTTTCATTCTATCTCTGTTCGGTGTCAATCTCTCTCGCGAGGAGTCGATGCTGACGGCGCATGAGGAACTGCGCGGCGCTCTCGACCTCCTGCATCGCGAGGGCTCGGTCATCAAGGCTGATCGTGACCGGCTGGGTGGATTGCTCGATCTTGAGGAACTGGAAGTTTCTGACGTCATGAAGCACCGCACGGTGATGCGGGCGATCAACGCGGATGATCCACCGGAAGTCATTGTGCGCACGGTGCTGGAAAGTCCGTTCACGCGCATGCCGCTCTGGCGCGGCTCCACGGAAAACATCATCGGCATTGTTCATGCCAAGGATCTGCTGCGCGCGCTCGCCGAACCGAACATGGAGCCGCGTGACCTCGACGTAGGCAAGATCGCTCAGAAGCCGTGGTTCGTGCCCGATACGACCAGCCTCAAGGACCAGCTGAACGCCTTCCTGCGCCGCAAGATGCATTTTGCTGTCGTGGTGGATGAATACGGCGAGGTTCAGGGCATCGTGACGCTGGAGGATATTCTGGAGGAAATCGTCGGCGACATTGCCGATGAGCACGATCTGGAAATCCAGGGCGTTCGTCAGGAAGCAGACGGATCGATTGTCGTCGATGGTTCGGTGCCGATTCGCGACCTCAACCGGGCGCTCGACTGGCGTCTGCCGGATGAGGAGGCGACGACAATCGCCGGTCTCGTCATCCACGAATCAAAGCTGATCCCGCAGGAGCGGCAGACCTTCACCTTCCACGGCAAGCGCTTCATCATCATGAAGCGCGAGAAGAACCGCATTACCAAGCTGCGCATCCGGCCGGCGGAAGATCTGCCCCCCGGCCAGTAATCACCGTCGCATTGCTACCAGCGGGTCGCTTCACCCGGTGCGGCAGGCTCAACCGCCAGCGCATGCAGGCCCGCATCCAGCTCCGGCTTCAGAAGCTCGTTCACCAATCGGTGCCTTGCAAGGCGGGTCATGCCCGTGAAACGATCCGAGATCACCCGCACCCGCATATGCGTTTCTCCAGTACCGGTGATGTCCGGCTGGTGACCTGCGTGATGATGGCTTTCGTCGATCACTTCCAGCCGCTGGGGAGCGAGGTTTTGCGTGAGAACGGCTTCAATTCGGGCGCGAACGGACATGATCCAAAACCTCGTGTGAACGTACAAAAAGGGCGGTCCAAAAAGCAGCAACAAAGGGGTTTGTCAATTCTTGTTCTGACCCGTCCCGCACCCCATAATGTGGCCATATGAAACTCGATTCCAAATATTTCGACCGCATCCGGACGCGCCGGAAACGTGAGCAGGATGCGGCGCCGCAAACGCCGACCTGCCAGTGGGACGGGTGCGACAAGCCGGGGGCTCACCGTGCACCCGTGGGACGCAACGCCGAGAACCAGTTCTTTCTGTTCTGCTTCGAGCATGTAAAGGAATACAACAAGGGCTACAACTATTTCTCCGGCCTGTCGGACAGCGAGATTGCGCGCTACCAGAAGGAGGCGATCACCGGCCATCGCCCGACCTGGACCATCGGCGTCAACAAGGCGGCGAAGGATGCGCCACGCCATGCGTCCACGCGATCCGGGTCTGCGGCCAGCTTCAACCGGGTGAAGGATCCGTTTGGTTTCGTACGTGACGGCGGTGCGTCTGCGGGTGCGCAGACCGCGGTTCGCAAGGTAAAGACGCTGGAAGCGAAAGCTTTCGACACAATGGGCTTGACGGCAGCCGCAACAGCGGCAGAAATCAAGAGCCGCTACAAGGAACTGGTCAAGAAGCACCATCCGGACGCGAACGGCGGCGATCGCGGTTCGGAAGAACGATTTAGGGCTGTGATACAGGCCTACCAATTGTTAAAGCAGTCCGGTTTCTGCTAAGCCGTTCTGGTGCAAGGCAACATGACAGAGAGGATTGCGACCGGACCTTAGCCGGTTCGGCGTGGAGTGGTGATGAGCAAAATCGATCTTGATATAACCAATCTTCCGGATACCACCGTTTCTGTCCGGGATGTCTTCGGCATCGACACGGACCTTCAGGTTCCCGCCTATTCGAATGGCGACCCTTACGTGCCGGAACTCGATCCCGACTATCTCTTCGACCGGGACACGACTCTGGCAATTCTGGCCGGTTTTGCTCATAACCGACGCGTCATGGTGTCCGGCTATCACGGCACCGGCAAGTCCACCCATATCGAACAGGTCGCCGCGCGCCTCAACTGGCCGTGCGTGCGTATCAACCTCGATAGCCATGTCAGCCGTATCGATCTCGTCGGCAAGGACGCAATCGTTCTGAAGGATGGCAAGCAGGTTACCGAGTTCAAGGACGGCATCCTGCCCTGGGCCTATCAGCACAATGTGGCGCTGGTGTTCGATGAGTATGATGCGGGCCGTCCCGATGTCATGTTCGTCATCCAGCGCGTTCTGGAAAGCTCGGGCCGCCTGACGCTTCTCGATCAGAGCCGCGTCATCCGTCCTCACCCCGCCTTCCGCATTTTCGCAACCGCCAATACGGTCGGCCTCGGCGATACCACGGGCCTCTATCACGGCACGCAGCAGATCAACCAGGCGCAGATGGACCGCTGGTCGATCGTCACCACGCTGAACTATCTGCCGCACGACAAGGAAGTCGATATCGTCGCCGCCAAGGTCAAGGCGTTCGGTGGGTCGGCGCAGGGTCGCGAAACCGTATCCAAGATGGTGCGGGTGGCGGACATGACCCGTTCTGCCTTCATGAACGGCGATCTTTCCACGGTCATGAGCCCGCGTACGGTCATCACCTGGGCGGAAAATGCGGCGATCTTCGGCGACGTCGCTTTCGCGTTCCGCATCACCTTCCTCAACAAGTGTGATGAGCTGGAACGGACGCTGGTGGCAGAACAGTATCAGCGTGCCTTCGGTGTCGAACTGAAGGAAAGCGCCGCGAACATCGTTCTCGGGGCTTGAGTGCCGAGAGGCAGGTAGCGCAGGCAGCAAGGTAGATGAGCATGGCAGGCCGCGGCGACAACACCAAGGCGAAGACTGGCGGACCGGTGGATACCGAGCCGTTGCGTCGCGCGATCACCGGTTGCGTGCGCTCCATCGCAGGCAATGGCGAGGTGGAGGTTTCCTTCGCCAATGAACGTCCGGGCATGGCGGGAGATCGTATCCGCCTTCCCGAACTTTCGAAGCGGCCTACCGCGCATGAACTGGCCGTGACCCGTGGCCTGGGCGATTCCATGGCGCTCCGCCTTGCCTGCCATGATACGAGCGTGCATGCGGCCATGTCGCCGCAGGGCACGGATGCGCGCGCCGTGTTCGATGCCGTCGAGCAGGCTCGCGTTGAATCCATCGGCTCGCTGCGGATGGAAGGCGTTGCCAGCAACATCAACAGCATGAATGCCGAGAAATATTCGAAGGCGAATTTCTCCGGCGTGCAGCGGCAGGAAGATGCGCCGATCGGCGAAGCCATGGCCATGCTGGTGCGCGAAAAGCTGACGGGCACCGCTCCGCCCGCGTCCGCTGGCAAGGTGCTGGATCTCTGGCGTCCGTATTTTGAGCAGACGATTGCGGGCGATCTCGACAATCTCAAAACGGTCATCGACGACCAGCAGGCCTTCGGCAAGCTGGTGCGCCACATGTTGTCCTCCATGCAGATGGCGGAAGACTATGGCGACGAGGAAAACGATCCGGAACAGATGGAAAATCCGGATGATGAAGAGCAGCCGCGCAGCAACGAGACCGAGAACGAAGAGGTAGAGGAAGACGCTGGTTCCGATGCCGCCCCGGCCGAGGAAAGCCAGGCCGCGGAGGAGCAGCTCGACGAAGGCGAAATGGACGGCGCGGAAATCTCCGACGACGACATGACCGACGACGATGCGGACCAGTCGGAAACGCCCGGAGAAACCAAGCGCCCGAACCTGCCCTTCGACGATTTCAACGAGAAGGTGGATTACAACATCTTCACGCAGGAATTCGACGAGGAAATTACGGCGGAAGAACTGTGCGACGAGGCGGAACTCGACCGTCTGCGCGCTTTCCTCGACAAGCAGCTTGCCCATCTGCAGGGCGCTGTGGGGCGCCTGGCAAACCGGCTGCAGCGCCGCCTGATGGCACAGCAGAATCGCTCGTGGGAATTCGACCTGGAAGAGGGCTATCTCGATCCGGCGCGTCTTGTGCGTCTGGTGATCGATCCCATGCAACCGCTTTCCTTCAAGCGCGAGCGTGATACGAAATTCCGCGATACGGTCGTTTCGCTGGTCATCGATAATTCCGGCTCCATGCGTGGACGTCCCATTACCGTTGCCGCAACCTGCGCCGATATTCTGGCGCGCACGCTGGAGCGTTCGGGCGTCAAGGTGGAAATTCTCGGCTTTACGACGAAGGCGTGGAAGGGTGGCCAGAGCCGTGAGCAGTGGCTGGCCAGCGGCAAGCCGCCGACGCCTGGCCGTCTCAACGATCTGCGCCATATCGTCTACAAGTCGGCGGATGCGCCATGGCGTCGTTCGCGCCGCAATCTCGGCCTGATGATGCGCGAAGGTTTGCTGAAGGAAAACATCGATGGCGAAGCGCTGATGTGGGCGCATAATCGTCTGATCGGTCGTCCCGAGCAGCGCAAGATCATGATGATGATTTCGGACGGCGCCCCGGTGGATGATTCTACGCTGTCGGTCAATCCGGGCAATTATCTGGAGCGCCACCTGCGGGCCGTCATCGAGCAGATCGAGACGAAGTCGCCGGTCGAGCTTCTGGCCATCGGCATCGGCCACGATGTCACACGCTATTACCAGCGCGCGGTCACCATCGTGGATGCAGACGAGCTGGCCGGTGCCATGACCGAGCAGCTGGCGGCATTGTTCGATGAAAATTCCGGACGTGGACGTGGTCGCGGCGTGCGCCGTGCAGGCTAGGACGAAGCGCGGGTTGCGCCCGCTCGCTCTTCTGGCCGGTTTGCTGGCTTTGGTTCCCCCGCTGGCAGGGCAGGCGGCGGAAGCGGTGGATGCGCCGGTGCAGGTGCGCCAGATCGCGACGTTCAAGCCGGGATCGACCGAGACGCGCTTTGGCGGCCTTGAATTCGTCGGCGGTCTGGAGTTCACCTCGCAGGAATACCTGCTGGGTTCCATATCCAGCATCCGTTTTCGCCCGGATGGCAAGAGCTTCGTCTCCGTCCTCGACACGGGCCATTGGCTGACGGGTGAACTGGATCATGACGCGAATGGTCGGCCTTCCGGATTATCCAGTCTGAAAATTACTGCGATGCGGGACGCGAGCGGTGACGAGCCCTCCGGCAAAGGCGATATCGATGCCGAAGGCGTAACGCTTCGGGATGGCCAGGTTATCGTCAGTTTCGAGCGAAGGCACCGCGTCGATATCTATCCTGATCCCGGTTTTGAAGCGGCGAAACCGTCTCGCACGCTCGACATTCTCATCCCCAAAGGTGAATTGCGCGGCAATGGCTCTCTGGAAACGGTTGTCGTGGCACCGGAGCCAAGTCCGCTCAAGGGCGCCGTTCTGACGATTGCCGAGCGCAGTGTGGACAAGCAGGGCCGTCTTTACGCCGCCATCCTTGAAGGTCCATTGAAGGGGCAGTTCAAGGTGAAGCGCGATGAGCCTTGGGATGTCACGGATGGCGCATTTCTGCCCGGCGGTGATCTGCTGCTTCTGGAGCGGCGGTTCAGTTTCATCGGTGGTGTCGGCATGCGCATTCGCCGCATTGCGGGCGATAGCATCAGGCCCGGTGCCGTTATCGATGGGCCGGTGCTTCTGGAGGCCGATCAGAACGACCAGATCGACAATATGGAGGGGCTCGATGTGGTCACCGGCCCGGATGGCCGCCCACATCTGATCCTGATTTCGGACGATAATCACTCCATCCTCCAGCGCAATCTGCTTCTGGAATTCCGGTTGGCCGAACAGGGCTGACAGGGCTGAGAGGGAAACGACCCCGGTCAATTGCGGGCAGCAGAATTTCGCCTTCCAGACCCTCTGCCTTTGGCACAGTGACAACCGGCCTTTTTCTGGTGCGAACAGAAGGCAGAAGTTTCAAAAGAGCCAGACAGAAGGCAGGTGGTATGATCACCAGCAACGCCTTGATGATATCTGGCGAGGCTCGGAAAGTGGCCAGAAGGTCGGCAGCGAGATTGTAATCGTTCATGGCTTTGACGCCTCCCGGTCTGCGCGTCTTCAAGGCGTGGAGCGCGGGCAGCCGGTGAACGATCAAAAGCCCGCCCACCGACACGCCGCATCGTGTAACACGCAGTGTTTGAAACGGAGGAGAAGGCACGCCAAAGGCCAAGTCACTTGGAAGCCTCTGGCGGCCGGGGAGTTCGAAAATCGCGTACGTACGACTGCCCTGACCTTTAGGTGCAAGCACCTTGGACATGCGTCAGGGCCTCCCCAGCCATAGAAGGTGGAGAGCTTATAAGCCAAGCTCAAGCGCTCAGCCACCAATCGGTGACTGAGAGGACATCTCGTTTAGCGGATGCCAGCTGTTCTCGGAGGGGTTTTCGACGCCCCGGAACCGGCCTGTTACTTCCGGTTCCGCGGTCAGTCTATGCCGCCAAGGTTGCATCTGCAATTGCAAGATGTAGGGGATTTATTCCGTGCATGCGCATGCAATCAGCCGCTTTACCTTTGGAAGTAAGTTCGGGCGATGCCCATAGGGCGCGGACGCCGCATACCCCCCTCTGTCCTGCCGGACATCTCCCCCTTGAAGCGGGGGAGATCGGCAGAACGGCTGATGCTCGCACACTATCTCCCGTCGATGGAGTTTTGCTAAGCACGACAGGGCAAGATCTGGAGCCAAGGGCTAACCACGAATCGATCTCCCCCCTTGAGGGGGAGATGTCCGGCAGGACAGAGGGGGGGAAGCCCCGGATAAAGACTGTGCGAGATGCTCGCGCACCATCTCCCGTCGATGGAGTTTTGCTAAGCACGATAGGGCAAGATCTGGAGCGAAGGGCTAACCACGGATCGATCTCCCCCCTTGAGGGGGAGATGTCCGGCAGGACAGAGGGGGGTTAAGCCCCGGATAGAGACTGTGCGTCTGGTACTCAGGTCCGATCGGTCACGCCGCAGCCTAAAAAAACTTGGTCTTCCCAAATTTTTTCGCCCCTCACTCCGCCACCCCCTCGCACTCATGTTTCAATTCCCTCGTTCCGCAACGGTTACACCAGCAGGCGTACTGGCGATGCGGAGCCGGCGCGGGCGTGAAGGGCAAGACGCAAAACCTTCACCTCCGGGTTCGCGGAAAATGGTCTCCCTCTGGCGACACGGGGGAAATGGAAGGGCGTCGGATCTAACCCTCCATTTCATCTCCGAACTGGCGCGTCAGGCGTGCCTGTGTGGCACACATGGGGAATGGTGTCGGGAAGGTCTGTCGGTTCAATCCGCCGGATCACCGGGAGCCGATAGGTTTCAACAAACCTTTCCGGCAGCCATTCCAGGCAGAGAGACCGAAGTCGCGGGCATAAACCGCTGAACGGGGCGCTGAGAGGTGTCACCTTCTACTACCATATCGAGGCAGCTTTCAGTGCCCCGACCGAATACCCCGTATCCCGACACGATACGGCCCGAACTGACCTTCACACCACGGGCAGGTTCTGCCGCGTGAATACGAGAACGTGCCCGAAATGGACGCGGGTTCTTAGACAACAGATCCAAAAGCCATTCCGAAAATACGGAATCGCCAGTTCTATTCACACAGTCTTTGCCGGCGGCATGGGCTTCAGGACGCTCATCAGGGCGCCATAGGGCAGGAGCATCAGGAGCCCGACGATTAGCTTCACGGCAAAGTCACCTATGGCCCAGGAGATCCAGCGCGGTGCTTCCGTGGCAAAGACGCCCAGAATCGGCGCGGAGCCGATAGCGAAGTCATCATTCGCGCCCAGAAAGCCGAAGACCGGCGCAAAGGAGAGCGAGAAGAACAGCAGCGTATCCAGCGCCGAACCCAACATGGAACCGGCCAGCGGCGCCTGCCACCAGCTTTGACGGCGCAGCTGGTTGAACACGGAGATATCCAGCAATTGCCCGACCAGATAGGCAGTGCCGGATGCCATCGCGATACGGGGCATGGATGTGTAGAAGGAGAGTGCAACACCGACCACGAAACCGGCGAACACGACGCGGCGGGCAATCTTTGGCCCGAACTGGCGGTTCGTCAGGTCTGTGACGAGGAAGGCGGCGGGGTAGGTGAAGGCGCCCCAGGTCAGAAGGTCGCTCAGATTGATGCCGAACACTGTGCCGGGCATAGGAAACTGGACGAGATAATTCGACGAGACGACGACAAGCGTCATCAGGGCAATGTAGATGGAGGTCGCGCGCAGATACTGCATTTTTTTACCCTGGGTGATGCCACCAGCTGGAGGACGACAATAGACAACAGAAAAGGCCTGCACGGACGAGCCGCCAAGCCTTCACTGAAATTCGGACGCTATCGCGAACGTGAATTAAGCGGCTTCAGCCGTCTTCTTCACGATCTGGCGGCGCAGCAGGCGAGCGCGCATGGACAGCTCGGTCTCGTCAGCCTTCAGAAGGAAAGCGTCGAGGCCGCCACGATGCTCAACAGAGCGCAGGGCATGAGCAGAAACGCGCAGACGGTAACGCTGGCCGAGAGCATCGGAAATCAGCGTAACGTGGCACAGGTTCGGCAAGAACCGACGCTTCGTCTTGTTGTTGGCGTGGCTGACATTGTTGCCCGACTGGACGCCCTTACCGGTCAATTCGCAAACACGGGACATGGGTACACCTTTGTTCTTCTTTGCAATTGAATGGGGTTTCGGACAAAGTCCGGCCTGCCGATCCAACTGGTCCTGATTGGAAAGTTGCGGTTCTATAGTCAGTGGGGGCGGTGCCGTCAAGTCATTCCTGGGCACAAACATCCTTAAATGACTCAGAAATCCGGCACTTGGCCGCTTCGCTTCGCTATTTTGTTGCCACAGTGCAAAGGTTATAGAATTGTTAACATCATCCGTTTTTGAAGAGTAGACCATGCTCAAGCAAGGCCGAAGCATTCTCATCCTGACTGTCGCTGCCTTGGGTCTGGCTGCGCAACCGGCGGTGCCCGCCTCCATCCGCCATGTCAGCGAATACGACATCTCGCTTGGCCTGCTGCCGATCGCCACTGCGTCTTTCGCCAGCGAATTCAACGCGAAAGACTACAAGATCGCCGGATCCTTCAAGTCTGCGGGGCTCGTCAATCTATTCAGCCGCATCTCCGCCGATACCGATGTGACGGGGGTTGTGCAGGGCAAGAAGCTGCAGACCGGCAGCTACAAACTCACCTATACGCGTGGGAAGAAAACCCGCATCTACACCGTGGGTTACCGCAACGGCGATGTGGTCTCCACCTCCATTTCGCCTGAACCGGGCACGCGCCCGGCCAGTTGGGTGCCGGTCACCGAAGCGGATCTTCGTTCGGTCATGGACCCGATTTCGGGTCTGATTTTCCCGGATGGCGCCTCTGTCTGCCCATCGCGCATGCAGGTTTATGACGGTGAGTCGCGCATGGATCTCGTGCTTTCGCCAAAGGGTTCGAAGCCGTTCTCGACCAAGGGTTTCAAGGGCGATGCGCTGGTTTGCGAGGTGCGCTATGAACCAAAAGCCGGCTATCGCAAGGGGCGCAGCGATATCGAGTTCCTGAAGAAGCAGCGCATGGAAGTGTGGTTTGCAAAGGCAGAGGGCGCTAATGTATATGCTCCCGTCTATGCACGTATTCCGACCAAGGTCGGCGATGTCTATGTCACGGCGACGAAATACGGCGGTTAACGGAGCCTGTGCCCGTTCCGCCTGATGGGGCAGATCGAAGGGGCGGGGATGAAGGTTCGGGGAACGCTGATCGGCTTTACGGCCATTCTCATGTGGTCGCTGCTGGCGCTGATGACTGCCGCCTCCGGCACCATGCCACCGTTTCAGCTGGCTGCAATAACCTTTGCCATCGGCAGCCTGCCAGGCGTCTTGCTGCTGGCGGTCAAGCCGGAACGCATCAAGCTTTTGAGGCAGCCGCCAAAGGTCTGGCTCATCGGCATTGGCGGTCTGTTCGGCTATCACGCGCTGTATTTCACAGCCTTGCGAAATGCCCCGGCGGTCGAAGCGGGTCTGATCGCCTATCTCTGGCCGCTGCTGATCGTGGTGGGTTCGGCGCTTTTGCCGGGTGAACGCCTGCGCTGGTTCCATGTGGCCGGTGCGATTGCCGGTCTTGCCGGAACCTTCGCCATCATTTCCCGCTCGGGCCTCAATTTTGATCAGGCCTATCTCTTGGGCTATGGTGCGGCCTTTCTCTGCGCCTTCACCTGGTCCGGCTATTCGCTGTTGACCCGGCGTTTCGAGGCGGTTTCCACCGATGTCGTGACCGGCTTCTGCCTCGCCACATCAGCGCTTTCTTTCCTCTGCCATCTGGCTCTGGAAACGACCGTCTGGCCTGCCAATGGCAGCGAATGGGCCGCCGTGATCGGTCTTGGCCTGCTGCCGGTCGGCGCTGCGTTCTACGCCTGGGATTACGGCGTGAAAAACGGCGATATCCAGATTCTGGGTGCAGCCAGCTATGCAGCACCGCTGCTCTCGACCCTCATCCTCACGCTCTTCGGCTTTGCGGAACCAAGTCTCAGGATTGGTCTCGCCTGCCTGCTGATTACCGGTGGTGCCATGCTGGCGGCAAAGGAGATGATCCGGCGGAAGCCTAAGCGAAGCGAAGCCCCCGCTGAATAAACGTTATGTGCCCGGCTCCCAGCCGGGTTCGGCCATCTCGAATTTCGAGAATTCGAAGCCGGGTGAAACGGTGCAGCCGACGAGGGTGAAGGCACCCATGGGTTCGGCCGACTGCCATTCATTGGCCTCGACGATGACCTGCGGTCTCTGGCCCTGTTGCAGATCCGGACCGAGAATGGCTTCACGCGGGTTCTCGCTATCCTTTGCCAGCCGAAGCTTCAACGGATAGCCCGCATAGAAATGCCAGACTTCGACTGCGTCCGTGACCCGATGCCAGTGAGAACGCTCACCCTGTTCCAGCAGATAGTAGATGGCAGTCGAGTGTCCGCGCTGCCCGCCATTCGTGTCGCGGAAGGTTTCGACATACCAGCCACCTTCCGGGTGACGCTGCATGCCGAGTGTCTCTATGATCTCGGCTGCTGTCACTTGAAGTTGTCCTTGCGCTTGCGCAGTTCGGCGAAAACATCCTCATTGGTGGCGCCTTCCATGACCAGATGGCGGCGGATGTCAGGATCTGCCACGCGCAGGAAAGGATTGGTTTCCTTTTCCAGCCCCATCATGGTGGGTATCGTGAACTTGCCTTCGGCGCGCAATTCATCGATCTGGCGGGCGCGTCGCTGAAGCACTTCGTTGCTACCGTCCACGCTCAGCGCAAAGCGGGCATTGGATTGCGTATACTCATGGCCAAAGTAGATGGCCGTCTCATCCGGCAGTACGGCCAGTTTCTGGAAGGAATGCCACATATCGGCGGCGGTTCGCTCAAACAGGCGCCCACAGCCCAGCGCGAAAAGCGTATCGGCGGCAAACAGGATCTTGTCTTCAGGGAAATGGAAACAGATGTGGCCCGCGGTGTGCCCCGGCGTTTCGAACACCCGAACCGGATGTTCGCCGAACTGAAACTCATCGCCATCCCCGACCGTACGATCAAGGCCCGGAATGGCAACCGCTTCGTTGATCGGGCCGATGATCTCGCAGCCATAGCGCTCCTTCAGCGCCAGATTGGCCTCGACGTGATCGGTGTGGTGATGGGTGGTGAAAATATGGGTAATCTTCCAGCCGCGCTTTTCCGCTGCCGTGACGATCGGCCCTTCCTCGGGAGCATCGATGCAGGCCGTCAATCCGCTTTCGGGATCGTGGACCAGAACGCCATAATTATCGCTTCGGCATGTAAAGACTTCGATTTCCAGAGGTTTCATTCGCCAGACCCGTTGCGCTGCACTGTTTGCGACACAATGTAGAGACAGACGACTTGAAGTCCAACCTCCCATCGGTCAGGTTTGGGAAATGCACGCCGATATTGTCGATCTCAGAGAATTCTATCATTCGCCGCTGGGTGCCTTTGCCGAGCATTCCATCGGTATGGCCCTGAGTTCGCTCTGGGCGCGGCTTCCGGAAGAGCGGCTGGTGGGGCTGGGCTATGCCGTTCCCTATATCGAGCGCTTTAAGGCTGATACGGAGCGCACATTTGCCTTCATGCCGGCAGGGCAGGGGGCGGTAAACTGGCCGGTCGGCGATCTTTCCTCGACGGCGCTGGTGTTCGAGGAGGAGCTGCCGCTGCCGGATTCCTCCATCGATCGCATCCTGATGGTGCATTCGCTGGAATTTGCCGAAAATCCGCGCGAGACCCTGAAAGAGATGTGGCGGGTGCTGGCGCCGGGTGGGCGGCTGGTCATCGTCGTGCCGAACCGGCGCGGGGTCTGGGCGCGCATGGAGCATACGCCCTTCGGTTCCGGACGGCCCTATTCACGCCGGCAACTGACGAACCTGCTGCGGGAGACAAATTTCACCCCCGCCGCCAGCGCGGAAGCGCTGTTCTTTCCGCCGTCGAAGGTGCGGGCCGTCCTCAAGCTTCGTCACGGGCTGGAACGCGTCGGTCGAAGGCTTTGGCCTGCCTTTTCGGGCGTTCTTATTCTGGAAGCGCAGAAGCGCCTCTATCAGGGGCTTCCCGTTGCGGCACGCGCATCCCGTCGCGTCTTCGTGCCCGTGCTTGGCGCACAGGGCGTTCCGACGACCAGAAGCCGCAGTTGAGGTCATGCCTGAGTTGAAGTCGGCCCCGGCCTCGTCTGGCCTCGACAAAAGCGGCTGACCGGATTAAGGGCGAAGGGTCTAATTTATGGAAGGTTCCTGTCCCATGGATACAGCCGTGCTGAAGCCCGTTCCCCGCCCCGGAATCATGGATATCGCCGCCTACGTGCCGGGTAAGGAACATGCGCCGGGCGTGGCCCGCGTGTTCAAGCTTTCCTCCAACGAGACGCCGCTGGGTGCCAGCCCAAGCGCCATCGATGCATTTCGTCAGACAGCGGGTCATCTGGAAATCTATCCGGACGGTCAGGCGAACCAGTTGCGCGGCGCGATTGCCGAAACGCACGGCCTGAACCCGGCGAACCTGATGTGCGGCAACGGCTCGGACGAGCTTCTGGGCCTGCTGTGCCACGTCTATCTGGGCCAGGGCGATGAGGCGATCATCACCGAGCACGGCTTTCTCGTCTACAAGATCCAGATCATGGGTGCCGGTGCCACGCCGGTCACGGTGAAGGAGAAAGAGGCCCGCGTTGACGTGGACGCCATTCTCGCAGCCGTCACGCCGAAGACGAAGATGGTGTTTATCGCCAATCCCGGCAATCCGACCGGTACCTATGTTCCTGCTGCGGAAGTGCGCCGTCTGCATGCGGGCCTTCCGAAGAACGTGATCCTGGTTCTTGATGCCGCCTATGCCGAATATGTGCACGAGCATGACTACGAAGCGGGTATCGAGCTCGTTTCGTCCAGCCAGAATGTTGTGATGACCCGTACCTTCTCCAAGGCTTACGGTCTGGCCGCACTGCGCGTGGGCTGGATGTACGGCCCTGCCGATATCCTCGATGCACTGGACCGTATTCGCGGGCCGTTCAACATGAATGCGCCTGCCATTGCCGCAGGGTCCGCTGCCATGCGCGATCAGGCATTCATTGCCAAGGCTGTCGCTCACAACGATGAATGGCTGGCCAAGCTCACCAAGGCCTTCGAGGAAATGGGGCTGACTGTTACGCCGTCGGTGACCAATTTCGCTCTCATCCACTTCCCGGATGTCGATGGCAAGCGCGCGCCGGACGCCGATGAGTTCCTCACCAGCCGCGGCTACATCCTGCGCGCCGTAAAGGGCTATGGTTTCCCCAATGCGCTGCGCATGACGGTGGGTTCGGAAGAAGCCAATCTCGGCGTGATTGCCGCAATGCGCGAATTTCTGGGCAAGGCATGAGCGGCATTCTGTTTGACCGGATCGCGCTGATCGGCATCGGTCTGATTGGCTCATCGATTGCGCGCGACATCAAGGCGCTGGGTCTGGCGGGCGAAGTGGTGATCTCCACCCGCAGCCCCGAAACGCTGAAGCGCGCCGAAGAGCTTGCACTTGGCGATCGCTACACGACCTCAGCGGCAGAGGCGGTTCGCGATGCGGATCTCGTTATCGTTTCGGTTCCGGTCGGTTCTTCCGGCCTCGTGGCGGAGCAGATCGCGCCGAACCTGAAGCCCGGTGCGATCCTGACAGATGTCGGCTCGACGAAAGCCTCCGTGATCGCGCAGATGGCACCGCATGTGCCGGAAGGCGTTCACTTCATTCCGGGCCACCCGCTGGCGGGTACGGAAAAATCCGGTCCGGACGCCGGTTTCGAAGGCCTGTTTCGCGGACGCTGGTGCATTTTCACGCCTCTGCCGGAAACGGATGAGGCAGCTCTCGGTCGTCTGCGGAATTTCTGGATCGCGCTCGGTTCCAAGATCGACGAGATGGACCCGCAGCATCACGACAAGGTGCTGGCGATCGTCTCTCACCTGCCGCACATCATCGCCTACAATATCGTGGGCACGGCGGACGATCTGGAGACCGTGACGGAATCGGAAGTCATCAAATATTCCGCGTCCGGTTTCCGTGACTTCACCCGTCTGGCGGCGTCAGACCCCACGATGTGGCGGGATGTGTGCCTGCATAACAAGGATGCCATCCTCGAAATGCTGGCGCGGTTCTCCGAGGATCTGGCCTATCTGCAGCGGGCAATCCGGTGGGGCGAGGGCGACAAGTTGTTCGAATTGTTCTCGCGCACCCGTACCATTCGCCGTTCCATCGTTCAGGCGGGCCAGGACGTGGACGCGCCCGACTTTGGTCGCCACGCGCTGGACCCGAAGGCCTGACGAGATACGAAGCCGTTATAGCGGCGGGATCTCGCCAATTGCGATGAAGCCGCCGAGGATGACCTTGCCGTTGTTCAGGGTCAGGTCGATGGCGGCCCTGTCGCCGCCGCCGGTCATGGCAGAGAGCATTTTCGTGGCCGTGTCGACCGTCTTGGCCAATTGCGGGGCGCTGGCCTTGATCTGGTCACGCCAGGCGCTCAGCTTGTCGACTTCCACCCGCAGTTTTCCGGAAATGCGGCCATCGTCACCCACGGAGAATGGCCCGCTGATCGACAGCGCCTGACCATTGCCAAGGTCGATGCCAAGGCGGCGCATTTCGCCCTTGGTGCCATAGATACCTCGACCCGGATCCTGACCGGCGAGCAGGGCCGCTTTTCCGGCAAGCGTCACGTCACCGACTGCCGTGAAGCGCGGCACGATCTGCGGGGAGCCCTTTGCGGTCACATCCGTATCCTGCAGGGTGATGGCCGCATCAAGGTCGTTGCCATTCTGGCGCAGATGGGCCTCGGTATGGCCGACCTTGACGTCGAATGCCTGAGCGGTCTGGGTCGAAACGATACCGGTCATCAGACCCTTGATGACCGTGGAGCTACGATCCACACCGCCCAGCGTGGTGACGAGGCTGGACTGCAGGCTTTCCCATTGCGAAGAAGCGGCAATGCCGGTGCCGGTGCGGGTTTCCGCCGGACCATCCAGTTCCCAGACGATGTGGCTCGGCTGATAGATCTGCGCTGCGGAGCGCAATGCACCAAAGGTGGCAGCAACGCCATTGGTCTTGTCATCGATGGAGACTTTGGAGCAGAACAGGCCGATCCGGAACGGATAGCCGCGATATTCTGCATCCTGGCAGACAGCGGTAACGCCATGGCGCTGCTGATCGCCAAGCAGCGCAAGCGTCTTTTCCTTCAGCATTGATGCCGCATAGAACCATCCGGCCGTGTAGAGCCCGATCACCAGGAGAATGCCGGCTGCGAGTGCCCAAATCTTTGCACTCACGTTGCTTCGGCTTGACGCTGCCATGATGATCTCCAATGGTGCTTTGCAAAATGATTATGCGATGTGGCGTGCGATATGGACGAATTTTGGGTCTTTGGCTACGGCTCCCTCATGTGGAACCCCGGCTTTGCCTTTCAAGAGCGGATCAATGCATTGACCTTCGGCTATCGCCGCTCGCTCTGCGTTCGCTCCTATGTTCACCGGGGAACGCCCGAGCAGCCGGGGCTGGTGCTGGGGCTTGATCGGGGCGGTTCCTGCAAGGGTGTGGCCTTTCGGGTGGCTGAAGGCGATTGGCCGGAGGTGCTTGCCTATCTTCGCGAGCGAGAGCTGGTGACTAACGTGTATCTCGAAAAATCACTGCCGCTCGTGTTGCTCGATGGACGAAAGGTTCGCGCGACGGGTTACGTGATCGACAGAAATCATCCCCAGTATGCCGGCTCACTCGAAATCGATAAGGCGGCCCGGATTATCGCAGGAGCAACAGGCAAGTCCGGCCCAAACCACGCCTATGTTACGAATACAGTTGAGCATATGCGTGACATGGGGATTCGCGATGCCTGGCTGGAAGGGGTGGCGCAGTGTGTGGCCCGGACCCTGGAAGGTGATTTTTTATCATCTTAATCATGGCGCCAACAATACGACTTGTTGTTCATGCGGCGTTGCAACAGGGCTGGTAAATTGCTGTTTCGGGCATTATCACTTGTACAGGGGCCAAAAGCTTATCTGTGCACGCAAGTTGTACGGCTGCGCATCACATGCGGGTCTCTTCAAAACCGCTTTCAATGAGAATGGGGCATCATGATCACGAATGTAGGAATCGTCGGCGCGGGACAGATGGGGTGTGGCATTGCGCATGTCTGCGCTCTGGCAGGCTACAAAGTCACGCTTTATGACCTTTCCGCCGAGCGGATCGAGGCAGGTCTTGCCACCATCAACGGAAACCTGGCGCGGCAGGTCAGCAATGGCAAGCTTTCCGACGAGGATCGCCGCGCGACCCTGTCCCGTATTCGTGGGACTGGCGATGTGCACGACTTCGCTTCCGCCGATCTGGTGATCGAGGCGGCAACTGAAGACGAGAGCGTCAAGCGCAAGATTTTCGCGCAAGTCTGCCCCGTTCTGAAGCCCGAAGCCCTGTTGGCAACCAATACATCGTCACTGTCCATTACGCGGCTTGCTTCCGCAACCGATCGCCCCGAACGCTTCATGGGTATTCACTTCATGAATCCGGTGCCGGTTATGAAGCTGGTGGAACTGGTGCGCGGTATTGCAACCGGCGAGGCAACTTTCACCAAGGCCAAGGAATTCGTAGCTTCTCTCGACAAAACAGTTACGGTTGCGGAAGATTTCCCGGCCTTCATCGTCAACCGCATACTTTTGCCGATGATCAACGAGGCGATTTATACGCTTTATGAGGGTGTCGGCTCGGTCGAGGCGATCGACACGGCCATGAAGCTGGGCGCGAACCATCCGATGGGACCGCTGCAGCTGGCGGATTTTATCGGTCTCGATACCTGTCTCTCCATCATGCAGGTTCTCTACGACGGCCTTGCCGACAGCAAGTATCGTCCGTGTCCGCTGCTGGTCAAATATGTCGAGGCTGGCTGGCTTGGCCGCAAGTCTGGTCGCGGCTTCTACGATTACCGTGGCGAAGTGCCGGTTCCAACACGCTGACTTTTCAACTGAAACTGTCGGCGCTTCAGAGCGCCGACACTTTTGCGATCATGTCCTTGGCCCGATCGCTATCCCAGTGGGCGGGGCCATTCATGGCGCCGATCAGGCAGCCTTTCCTGTTGACGATGAGTGTGACAGGCAGGCCGAAAGCAAGGCCTTCCTTTTTCAGCGCATTGAAGACGCCCATGGAACTATCCCGGTAATAGGCCAGATCGTGTACGCCTGTTTCCTGAAGAAAGGCCTTTGGCTTTTCATCACTGCCGGTATCGATGTTGATGGCAACGACTTCAAACCGATCGCTACCCTTGGCCTTCTGCAGATTGTTGAGTGCCGGCATTTCTTCCCGGCAGGGCACGCACCAGGTTGCCCAGAGGTTGACGAGAACCGTCTTGCCTTCGAAATTCGGCAGTTTCAGATCCTGCCCCGCTGGTCCTTTGAAGGCGAGTGACTGCAGCGGCCTTGGACTATCGACGCCCTTCATGGCCGCGATTTCGCCCGTCGCCAGATCAGAGACAAGCTTTGCCTGTTCGATTGCTCCTTCGCACTGGCCACCTGCTATTTCTGTGGCATTGCCAGAAGGGTCATGCTTCACGTATACCGCAACCGCACCCGCCAGAATTCCGGCGATGGCTGCGACGATAACCAGGCGGGCGGATGGCAGACCCAAGGGTCTCTTGTTCGACATTTACGACTCCAGGACGGATAATCATGGCTGACGGCACGAAGGATGCGGGTTCCTCCAACCAGATGTGGGGCGGGCGCTTTGCCTCCGGTCCGGATGCCATCATGGAGGAGATAAACGCCTCCATCGGCTTCGACAAGAAGCTCTACGCTCAGGATATCCGCGGCTCAATCGCGCATGCCACCATGCTGGCGAAACAAGGCATTATTTCCAGCGAAGATAAAGACAAGATCGTCGAAGGTCTGAACACGATCCTGTCAGAGATCGAGGCGGGCCGTTTCGAATTCTCGCGCAAGCTCGAAGACATTCACATGAACATCGAGGCACGCCTTGCAACGCTGATCGGCCCAGCGGCCGGACGCCTGCACACTGCGCGTTCCCGCAACGATCAGGTGGCGCTGGATTTCCGCCTGTGGGTGAAGGAAGAGCTGGTCAAGACGGATGCTGCGCTGACGGACCTCATTACAGCGCTCCTCGACAAGGCGGAAGAACACGCCGATACCGTTATGCCCGGCTTCACCCATTTGCAGACGGCGCAGCCGGTTACCTTCGGTCATCACTGCATGGCCTATGTGGAAATGTTCGGCCGCGACCGTTCGCGTGTACGCCACGCCATCGACCACATGGACGAATGCCCGATCGGTGCCGCCGCCTTGGCCGGCACCGGCTTCAAGATCGACCGCCACATGACGGCAGAAGCGCTCGGCTTCCGTTCGCCGACCCGCAATTCGATCGATACGGTGTCCGACCGCGATTTCGCGCTGGAGTTCCTGTCGGTTGCCTCCATCTGCGCGGTCCATCTGTCGCGCTTTGCCGAGGAAATCGTCATCTGGTCGACGCCGCAGTTTGGATTCATTCGCCTCTCGGATGCATTTTCGACCGGCTCCTCGATCATGCCGCAGAAGAAGAACCCGGATGCCGCCGAACTGGTGCGCGCCAAGACCGGCCGCATCAACGGTTCGCTGGTGGCCTTGCTCACCATCATGAAGGGACTTCCGCTCGCGTATTCCAAGGATATGCAGGAAGACAAGGAGCAGGTGTTCGACGCGGCGGAGAACCTGGAGCTTGCTGTTGCGGCCATGGCTGGCATGGTGCGTGACATGACGGTGCGTGTGGATCGCATGCGGGCTGCCGCCGGTTCGGGCTTTTCGACCGCGACCGACCTTGCCGACTGGCTGGTGCGCGAGGCGGGCCTGCCGTTCCGCGATGCACACCACGTGACCGGTCGCGCCGTCGCGCTTGCGGAACAGAAGGGATGCGATCTCGCCGATCTCAGCCTCGAAGACCTGAAGTCCATCCATGAGGCGATTACCGAGAAGGTTTTCGACGTTCTGACGGTCGATGCCTCCGTGGCAAGCCGCACCAGCTTCGGCGGAACCGCTCCGTCGGAAGTGCGCAAGCAGATCGCCTGGTGGCGCGGACGCAACTGAAGACGTGAAGAAGTGACTGCACAAGCGGCAAGAACTTCGCTATGAACAGGCTGAAACTGCTGTTTTGAAGGATTTGGAATGTCCACCTTGCGCGTAATCGTTCGCATCACCGCTGTGATGTGCATTGCTGGTATCGTTGTGACCGGTTGTGGCCGAAAGGGCAATCTGGACAAACCCAGCACGCCGATCGAGCAGCAGAACCTGCGCAAAAACAGCAGCCAGCCGCAGCAGAATACGGCTCCGGATCGGCCCTTCCTGCTTGATCCGCTTCTCTAAATCCGAGTTATTGCCGTGAACCATTTTCAGTACATTGACGGCGTTCTGCACGCCGAAGGCGTTGCCATTCCGGACATCGCCAAGGCCGTTGGCACACCCTTTTATTGCTATTCCACGGCGACGTTGGAGCGGCATTACAAGGTGTTTTCGAAGGCCTTTGCCGATGTGGATGCCATGGTGTGTTATGCCATGAAGGCCAACTCTAACCAGGCGGTCTTGAAGACGCTCGGTCGGCTGGGCGCGGGCGTCGATGTGGTCTCCGGCGGTGAATTGCGTCGCGCTCTGGCGGCTGGAATTCCGGCGAGCCGCATCATGTTCTCCGGCGTCGGAAAGACGCCTGCGGAAATGGATCTGGCGCTTGAGGCAGGCATCTACTGCTTCAACGTGGAATCGGAGCCGGAACTCGAAATCCTGAACGTCCGGGCGCAGAAAATGGGCCGCAAGGCGCATGTCTCCTTCCGCATCAACCCGGATGTCGATGCGCGCACCCATGCGAAGATCTCGACCGGCAAAAAGGAAAACAAGTTCGGTATCTCCTATGAGCGGGCGCGTGCGGTTTATGCCCATGCGGCAACGCTTCCCGGCATTCATGTCAGCGGCATCGACATGCATATCGGTAGCCAGATCACCGAGCTTCAGCCGTTTGAAGATGCGTTTCGTCTCCTGCGCGAACTCGTCGAGACGCTGCGAACTGACGGTCACGCGATCGAGCACGTGGATATCGGCGGCGGGCTCGGCATCCCTTACCGCGAAGACAATTCGCCGCCGCCGCTGCCGGATGCCTATGCCGATATTGTCAAGGCGCAACTGCGAAGCCTCAATTGCAAGATCGTGACTGAGCCCGGTCGCCTGATTGTCGGCAATGCCGGTATTCTGGTGACAGAAGTCATCTTCGTGAAGGATGCTGGCGAAAAGACCTTCGTTATCGTGGATGGCGCGATGAACGATCTCATCCGTCCAACGCTTTATGAAGCCTATCATGGCATTCGCCCCGTCGTGCTTCCCGCCGCCGATGTGGAGCATATCAAGGCCGATGTCGTTGGCCCTGTGTGTGAAACCGGCGACTACCTGGCGCTTGATCGCGATATGGCGAAGCCCAATCCGGGCGATCTATTCGCGGTTGGCTCTGCCGGTGCCTATGGTGCCGTGCAGGCTGGAACCTATAATTCCCGCCTGCTTGTGCCGGAAGTTCTGGTGAAAGGCGATCAGTTCCATGTCATTCGTCCGCGCGGAACCTATGAGGAATTGATCGGCCTGGACAGTGTTCCGGCCTGGCTGGCCTGAGCGGTTTTTTCTGGCTGACCGTTCACATTTCAGAGAAATGGCGGGAAAGCGGCATCAAGTTTGGCGCTTCCCCTCGTCTTCGCCACAAAGGCTGGTATCTTCTGGCCAAGCGGCGGCGCTCTGGTTGCGTCGCTAATCGCCGGTTGACGCCGCCAGCTTCAGGAGACGGACCGCATGAGCCTTTCCCGCAAGGGCGCCTTTGAAACGCATCCGGCCTTGGCGCGCCGAGTCGCAACCAAGCGCTTCTTTGCGCGGCTCGTTCTCTTCCTCGAGCGGCTGGCGCCCAAGCTTCTCGCCCCGCTTTCCATTCTGGCTCTCGCGCTGTCCGTCGCGTGGTTTGGCCTGTTCCGGCTTATGCCAGACATTGCACGCTGGGCCGTCTTCTTCATCTTCATTTTTGCATTCCTGACATCTCTTCTGCCGCTCTCGCGCCTTCGCTGGCCTGCCGCCGCAGAGGCCGACCGGCTGCTGGAAAAGCGCAATCACCTGCCGCACCAGCCCGTGGGCGTGCAGGAAGATGAACCGGCCTTTGATTCCCCCTTCGCCCGGGCGCTCTGGAAAGAACACCAAATCCGCATGGCGCAAAGGATTGCGGATCTGGATGCCGGACTGCCGCAGCCGGATATCGCAAGCCATGACCGCTATGCGCTGCGCGCCATTCCAGCGCTTCTGGTCTTCGTGGCCTTTGCCTATTCCTATTCGAATGGTGGCGGCTCTGTTGCAGACATCGTCAGTCCGTCTGCTCCGCCCGCCAAGACCGACCCGGATCTGCGTATCGATGCGTGGCTGACGCCGCCGTCCTATACCGGTCGCGCCCCGATCTTCCTGACCGGCAACCAGTCGCCGACGCAGGACAAGATCATGGTGCCGCAATATTCGCAGCTGACCGTTCGAGTGACCGGTGGCGAAGGCGCTGAGTCGGTGAACTTCCTGCCCATGGAGGGTGGCGCACAGCGTGCGGTTCCCTTGCAGGATGAGCAGGCAAAGCCGGGGCAGACTGCACCCGGTTCGCAACCGCAGTCGACAGCACAGGCGACCCCCGCGCCCGCTAGCCCCGTGAATACGCCACGCACCTATGCCATGAAGATCAATGAAAGCGGCGATCTCTCTGTCAACGGCCAGCAGTGGCTGTTTGACGTCATTCCGGACAAGGTGCCGGAAATAGCCTTCGACAAGCCGCCGAGGCGCGCTGTCAACGGTGCGCTGGAGGTGATGGCCGTGGCGAAGGATGATTACGGGATCGTCAAGGCCGAGGCCAAAATAGAGCCAGTCGAACCGCCCGCGGAAGGCGCGAAGCCATTGTTTCCTGCACCTGAATTTCGGCTGACGCTGCCGCGACGCGGCAAGGAGCCGGAGATCCGCAGCACCACGAGCCGGGATCTGACGGAACATCCGCTCGCCGGCAAGCGGGTTCGCATCACGCTCGTTGCAACGGACGGCGCAGGGCAGGAGGGGCGCAGCGCGCCCGTGGAAATGATCATGCCCGGCAAGCGCTTTGTGGAGCCTCTGGCCGCAGCCGTGGCCGAGCAAAGGCAAGTCTTTGCGCTCGATACGCGACAGATGCCACGCGCATCGGCGCTCAACCAGGCGCTTTCGCTGCGTCCGGACGAAACGATACCGAACCTAAGTCACTATCTGCTGATCCGGTCGGCCCGCGAGCGCATGAAGCTGGCCCGAACGGAAGAGCAGTTGAAGGATACCGCTGCCTATCTGTGGGAAATAGCGCTTGGTATCGAGGATGGCGATCTCTCGCAGGCGGAACGCAGATTGCGCGATGCGCAGCAGGCACTTCAGGACGCGTTGCAGAACAATGCGTCGGAACAGGAAATCGCAAAGCTGATGCAGGAACTGCGTCAGGCCATGCAGAACTTCATGAACGAGCTTGCCCAGCGCATGCAGAACATGCCGCAGTCGCAGCAGAACATGCAGGCGCAGAATACGATCCGCCAGCGTGATTTGCAGCGGATGATGGACCAGATCGAAAATCTCGCCCGTTCCGGCAACCGCGACGCCGCGCAGCAGATGCTTTCCGAATTGCAGCGGATGATGAACAATCTGCAAGCTGGGCGGATGCAGCGCCCGCAGCAGGGTCAACAGCAGCAAAGCAATCCGATGCGTGAGCAGATCGACCGTCTCGGCGAGATCATGCAGGAGCAGCAGCGGCTGATGGACCAGACGCACCGCCTGAACGAGGCGCTGCGGGACCGCATGCAGCGCGGCAACCCGGACCAGCCCTATAATCAAGGGCAGAATCAGCAGGGTCAAAACCAGCAGGGCCAGAACCAGCAAGGTCAACAACAAGGCCAGCAGCAGGGCCAACAGGGCCAGAACGGGCAGCAGCAACCAGAGCAAATGACCGAGCAGCAGTTGCGCGAGGCATTGAAGCAGTTGCGGGCGCAGCAGGAGGGGCTCGGCCAGAAGCTGGATCAGTTGCAAAAGGGCCTGAAAGAACTTGGTATGGATCCCGGCCAGAACTTCGGTCAGGCCCAGAAAGAAATGGGCAATGCCGGCAAGGCACTAGGCAATGCCGAGGGTGATCAGGCCGTGGAAGGCCAGGGCAATGCGTTGAACGCCTTGCGGCAGGGCGCCCAGAACATGATGAACCAGATGATGCAGGCCATGCGCGGACAGCAGCCCGGCGAGGGTCAGGGGCAGGGCCAAGGTCCGGGGCAGGCTGGCCAAGGCAACCAGCAGGGTCGTGATCCGCTCGGTCGCGAAACGGGCGGTACGGATGGCTTGCCGGATACGCGTCTGCGGGTGCCGGATGAAATCGATGCGCAGCAGGCGCGGCGCATTCTCGATGCCATTCGCGAAAAGCTGAACGATACGCTTCAGGGCACGATCGGCAATCCGATGTTCAATGACATGGAGCGCCGCTACCTAGAGCGTTTGTTGGAAACGCGGTGATTAAAGCGGGTCGCGATCTTTCAGATTCGCTCCTGACGCTTTTATCTCTTTGGTTTGTCGCATGTCGTCATCGCAAAACCGCTGCACACTTTTGCGCGACATGCTAAAAGAGCCGCGGACGGGCCACGGCTTCCTGGCATTCAAGCTAATCTATTTGTATCAAGCGGCGCGGGAGGCTGTTGCCAAGGCCTGCGCCACAGCGCGGCGGATATCGGGAAGCGCAAAGGGCTTGTCGACGACATCGATAATTTTTGCCATCAGGTCGTCGGCGCGTTCGCGTTGTTCGGCATAACCGGTCATCAGCAGGATTTTCAGTTGCGGAAACTGATCGGCGGCACGGTGTGCCAGTTCGATACCATCCATGACCGGCATGCGAATATCCGACAGAAGCAGATCGAAACTGTCCTCGCTCAGGCGCTCCAGCCCCTCGGCACCATCGGCAGCTTCATAGGTCTCATGGCCGTCGAGACGGAGCGCGCGAGCAACGAAGGAGCGTAGCGAATCTTCGTCTTCGGTGATCAGGATCTTGGCCATGGCTTGGGTTACTCCGTGCATCAATTCGGGACCCAGATGACCTGTTTTTCCTTTTCGAGGAGTAAAGATTTGCCGGCACGGGGTGTTGATGGTTAACGCCCCGTGTCTTTCCGAGCCTCTGTTCTATTCTGCATCGCCCTTGACGACGCCGACGAATGGCAGTTCGCGGAAGGCGTAGGCGACATCCATGCCGTAGCCGACAACGAAGTAATCCGGGCATTCGAAGCCCACATAATCCGCTTCCAGCTTTTCCTTGCGCTTCACACTCTTGTCGAGAAGCACGGCAATGGTCACGTGGCGCGCGCCGCGTTCATAGAGCAGTTCCTTCGCAAACTTAAGGGTGCGACCGGACTCCAGAATGTCGTCGATCAGCAGAACGTCGCGGTCCTTGACGTCCGAATCGATATCCTTGACGATCCGAACGCCCTGGGAAACGGTGCCGGCGCCATAGCTGGAGAGGGTGATGAACTCGACTTCCGGCGCAAGACCGGTATCGTGCAGTGCGCGCAGTAGATCGGCTGCAAAGATGAACGAGCCCTTCAGAACGGCAATCACCAGCAGATCTTTTGTTGGGCCTTCGGCAATCTGCTTTGCCATGCTGCGGTTGCGCTCGGCAATCATTTCGGCGGTAAACAGCGGCTCGATAGTCTTGCCACGAACGACAGGCATCAGCGTCTCCTTGGACTTCCGGTGCGATTTTTCAGGATCTGCTCGCGGTGAACGGGCGCGCATCTCCAAAACGAAAATAGGAGCAGGTGGGGCGGCGCCATCTTGCGCCTTTCCTGCTCCGTTCAAGGCTCCGGATAGCACAATCAGGAGGCTGTGGCACCCGGTTCTATGAATGAAAGCTTCAATTGCGGGTTTTTTCCACCAGGATGGGGGATCCGGGCCGTGAAGCCGCGGCTTTGGTGCTGGCCAATTTCCGGGGCCGGAGGCTGGATGACCGTGGTGAAGACCACCTTGTCTCCCACCATCAGGTCGGCCCGCATAGGCTGTACCTTCCGGCTCACCGTTCCGCGATTTTCAATGATGCCGTAAATCTGCAGGATCTGCATGCCGCCGCTATCGTGATTGGCGAGCGAGACATTCGTGATGTCCAGGCCTTGTGCTGCCTTGGGAGTGTCTGTCGAAATCAGCGAGAAGCCGCCGGAAAAGCCGAAGACCATGACGAAAATGAAGGCGACGACGGCGGAAAAGAAATCCGCCGACATTTGCATCAGTTTCTGCTCGATCCGCTCGATCAGGCTTGCCTTTGGGGAAAGAGCTGGCTGATTTTCAGCCACAACATGAGGGCGTCTGGCGGGCTTTTGACGGGCGGTCTCCGCTCTGGTTGCGTTGTCATTGTGAAAGCCGGAGGGGGTGCGACGGGTTTCCTGTTCCCGCGATGGTTGTTTGGCGCTGTCGCGCACAGTCACAAACTCGGCATCTTCCACGATGCCGCGGCTCAAGGCACGACGGACTGACTTTGATCCCATCGAATCGGGAGGCAGGATATCGTAGCTGTTTTCGGACTTCGTACGCCGTGAGCGGAATGCATCCATGGCTTTCTCCGTGCTCTCGATCCACGGCCTTGTGAACCGCAGGCATTGAAACCTCATCCTGACAGTCGTAAAATTATATGGTTAATGCTTTGCAAACGGATCAGGCGACGGCAGGCTTTGCCATCGGCGAGAAAGGATCCGTCAACCCTTGCCGTTTACGAACGGTCGAGTCATCGTCACCCGAACACGAACACCCTCACACTGGATGTCGCATTGATTCATTTCGAAAATGTCGGCCTGCGCTATGGCATGGGACCCGAAATCCTGCGGGACCTGACCTTCGATATTCCGCGGCGATCGTTCCAGTTTCTCACGGGACCTTCCGGGGCAGGCAAGACGACGCTGCTCCGGCTTCTGTTCATGTCGCTGCAGCCGACACGCGGGCTGATTCGCATGTTCGACCGGGATCTGTCGCAGATACCACGCGCTGAATTGCCCATGTTGCGCCGGCGAGTCGGCATTGTTTTCCAGGATTTCCGCCTTCTGGATCACCTGACGACCTATGAAAACGTTGCGCTGCCTCTTCGAGTCCGGGGCAAGGATGAGGCGAGTTACCGGACAGATGTCATAGAACTTTTAAAATGGGTGGGGCTGGGTGAACGCATAAACGTGCTGCCTCCGGTTCTCTCAGGCGGGGAGAAGCAGCGCGCGGCCATTGCCAGGGCCTTGATGGATCGACCGGAGATCCTTCTTGCCGACGAGCCGACCGGCAACGTGGATCCACCCATGGCACGGCGTTTGCTCAACCTGTTTCTGGAACTGAACCGGCTGGGCACGGCCGTGGTGATCGCCACCCATGATCTGGGGCTGATGGATCAGGTGGATGCGCGGCGCATGATTTTGACCGAAGGGCGGCTCGATATTTATGAATGACCTGAACCGCCTGAAAAACGCGCTGAAGAAATCCGGTTCAAAACCGGAAAAGAAAACGGCCACGCCTATTAGTTCGAGTTCCGGCGGGCGCAGAACGGAGATGCGGGTTCGCCCAACAGGTCCGATCCTGCCGCCGTCGAATATTCAGGGCAATGCGCTGATGGTCGTCATTGCCATCATGTCCTTTCTCGCCTGCCTCACGTTCGGCGGGGTCAGCATGGTTCGAGCCACCGCTTCGAGCTGGGAGAGCCAGATTTCGCGTGAAATCACGATCCAGATCAAACCGCAGGACGGGCTGGACATGGATGCGGCGCTCAAGAAGGCGCGGGACCTTGCACTGACCTTTGTTGGGACCAAGCAAGGCACCATCATGGATGATGCGGCGACCGCGCGTCTGCTGGAGCCGTGGCTGGGCGCAGGGCTTGACCTGAAGGAACTGCCGGTCCCACGCCTCGTCATCATCACCATCGACGAGGCAAACCCGCCTGACTTCGCCGGAATGCGGGATCTGCTCAAGGCGGAGGTGCCGCAGGCCTTTCTTGACGATCACCGCACCTGGGTGGACCGGCTCGTTTCCATGGCGCATACGACGGTCCTGATCGGAATGAGCATTCTGATTCTGGTTTTCACGGCCATGATCCTGACTGTCATCTTTGCCACGCGCGGAGCGCTTTCCGGCAATCGCCATATCGTGGAAGTCTTGCATTTCGTGGGCGCCGAGAGCGGCTTCGTGGCCAGCGAATTCCAGAAACATTTCCTGAAAATCAGCCTGAAGGGATCGGCCGCCGGCGGCGCGCTTGCCGCGCTTCTGTTTGCTTCAGCTAGCCTTTGGCAGAGCAATTCTCTGGCTACGCCGCAGAGCGATCAGGCAACAGCCCTGTTTGGAACCTTTACGATCGATTTTTTCGGATATCTGGGAATTGTCGCAACCATGATCGTGATTGCGCTTTTGACCACGCTGACGGCGCGCTTTACGGTGATGCGGACGATCGACGAAATTGACCTGATCCGGTCCGATCCGGGTCGTTCTGATGGCATACCATCATCGTGAGAGATGATTACCTCTGTTTTCCTCAATCAACTCGGGCTATCTACGGAAAATGAGAGGTGACGAAGCAAAGCAGAGTACCGGGATTCCACATATGTTAACGCAACCGGGGCAGCGCGGATGGTTTCGTCGACATGGGCCCTTGCGGCGTATGCTACGCTATATCGGCATTTTTCTGCTTCTGGTGATTGCGCTGCTCTTCGGTGGGTTCCTGTGGTTTGCCGATACGGTCACCTCGCTGAAGGCGCCGGATGGTGTGAAAGCAGATGCCATCGTGGTGCTGACCGGAGGATACCAGCGGGTTGACCAGGCGGTCGGTCTGCTCCGGGACAAGGCAGGGCAAAGATTGTTGATCTCAGGTGCGCATCCGGCTGCTTCTCCCGGATCAATCCGTCGCGCGACACAGGCCTCGCCCGATCTGTTCAGGTGCTGCGTGGATATCGGCTACGAGGCACTCGATACCATCGGTAATGCCAACGAGATCACCCGCTGGATCAGCGACCATGACTATCGGTCCGTCCTGGTCGTAACGAACAACTATCACATGCCTCGAACCTTGCTGGAACTGCGACGGCGCGACCATCGAACGGAATTCATTCCCTATCCGGTCATCAATGCCGATCTCTCTCGAAAGGCCTGGTTTACGGAACCGGACGCCCTGCGCCTGATGCTGGCCGAATATGCCAAGATGGCAGCGGCCAGCATGCGGGCCGTGATTGGCTACAGCCAGAGTGACGGGTTGCGGTCCGAGCAGCAAATCGAGACCGAGAGCACGCAGCCCCGGCGTTGAGTGGTCTGAATATCCCCTGCGGTTGATGGGATCTGCTTTCGCTTCGGCGGCTCATGGTGTAGGGACGGGCCATTCTGCCATTCGGAAGCGCCTGATGCTTGCTCTGCGTTCGCAAATCTTCAATGTCCTGTTCTATGCAAACCTGATTGTCCGCATGATCGTGCTGACACCGGTGTATTTTCTGCTGCCGCGAAAGAAGGCCTATTCCGTGCCTAGAGCCTGGGCACGATCGAATCACTGGCTCATGGAAAAGATCGTCGGTACGACCTTCGAGATCGAGGGGCTTGAAAATATCCCCGAGACTGGCTGCATTTTCGCGCCCAAGCATCAAAGCTTCTGGGATACCTATGCCCTGCTGCCATGGATGAGCGACCCGGTCTACATCCTGAAAAGGGAGCTGACCTGGATTCCATTGTTCGGCTGGTATCTCAAAAAACAGCGGATGATTGCTGTCAATCGCGGTGCCCGCGGCAAGGTCATGGTCGATGTGATGCGGCGCACCAGGCTTGAAATGGACAAAGGCCGCCAGTTGATCATCTATCCGGAAGGCACGCGCCGTCCACCGGGTGCAGAGCCCGCCTATCGCTATGGCATCGCGCGGATCTACCGCGATGTACAGGTGCCGGTCGTGCCGATTGCCATGCAGCCCGGTCTTTTCTGGCCTCGCCGCAGCACGATGCGCTATCCCGGCCATTTCAAGGTTCGTATTCTTCCTGCCATTCAGCCCGGCATGGACCCGGATGCCTTTTTCGAACATCTGATCGACGTGCTTGAAAAGGCCAGCGATGAGGTGCTGCTGGATGCCGTGGAGCGTAATCCCGACCTGCCGCTGCCGCCAACCGCTGCCAAACGCGTTGCGGAACTGCGTCAACAGACGGGCGCGCCATAACCTTTCACAGCTGCAAGACTGCATAAAAAATGCCGCGTCAGTGACGCGGCATTTTTATTTCAGTTGACTTGGGATCAGAGCGACTTCTGCAGCTCCGGCAGAAGTTCGAACAGATCGCCGACGAGGCCGTAGTCAGCCACCTGGAAGATCGGGGCTTCCTCGTCCTTGTTGATGGCGACGATGACCTTCGAGTCCTTCATGCCTGCGAGATGCTGAATGGCACCGGAAATGCCGCAGGCGATGTAGAGATCGGGGGCAACCACCTTGCCGGTCTGGCCAACCTGCCAGTCGTTCGGGGCATAGCCCGCGTCGACGGCGGCGCGCGATGCGCCAACGGCTGCACCCAGCTTGTCTGCGAGCGGCAGGATGACTTCCTGGAACTTTTCCGAGGAACCCAGCGCGCGGCCACCGGACACGATGATCTTGGCGGAGGTCAGTTCAGGGCGATCGGACGACGACAGAGCATCTTCCACGAAGGAGGAGACACCCGGATTGCCGGCTGCCGAAATGGCTTCCACCGAGGCTGAGCCGCCTTCCGCCGTTGCAGCGAATGCCGCCGTGCGCACGGTGATCACCTTCTTGGCGTCTGTCGACTGTACCGTCTGGATGGCGTTGCCTGCATAGATCGGACGCTTGTAGGTGTCGGCTGAGACGACCTCGATGATTTCCGAAATCTGCATCACGTCCAGCAGGGCGGCCACGCGCGGCATGACGTTCTTGGCCGATGCGGTCGCTGCAGCGACAATGACATCGTAGGAGCCGGAGAGCGATACGACGAGATCGGCGAGCGGTTCCGCCAGGTTGTTTGCATAGGCGGCATCGTCGGCGAGCAGCACCTTCGATACGCCGGAGAGTTTCGCAGCAGCATCCGCCGCGCCCTTGGCGCCTGAGCCTGCCACCAGCACATGCACATCGCCGCCGATCTTGGCAGCGGCAGTCAGTGCCTTGGCGGTCTGGTCAGAGACGCTTGCGCCATCATGTTCTGCGAGAAGAAGAATAGCCATTTTACGTTTCTCCCTTTCGTATCCTTAGAGGACGCCAGCTTCGGTTTTGAGCTTTTCAACCAGTTCGGCCACGCTCTTGACCTTGATGCCCGCCTTGCGGCCACCCGGCTCTTCGGTTTTCAGAACCTTGAGACGCGGCGCGAGGTCAACACCGAAATCGGCTGGGGACTTCTTGTCGAGCGGCTTCTTCTTGGCCTTCATGATGTTTGGCAGAGAAGCATAGCGCGGCTCGTTGAGGCGCAGGTCCGTCGTGACGATAGCGGGCAGCTTCACGTCGATCGTCTGGAGGCCACCATCGACTTCGCGCGTGACTTTCGCAGACCCTTCACCGATCTCGACCTTCGATGCAAAGGTTGCCTGACCCCATTTCAGGAGGGCTGCCAGCATCTGGCCGGTCTGGTTGCTATCGTCATCGATGGCCTGTTTTCCAAGAATGACGAGACCCGGATTTTCCGCTTCGACCACGCCCTTCAGAAGCTTGGCAACGGCCAGCGGCTCCACGGCTTCATCCGTCTCGATCAGAATGCCGCGATCGGCGCCCATGGCGAGTGCCGTGCGGATGGTTTCTTCCGCCTTGGCCGGACCGATGGAAACGATGACGATCTCTTCTGCCTTGCCGGCTTCCTTGAGCCGCAGGGCTTCCTCCACCGAGATTTCGTCGAACGGGTTCATCGACATCTTGACGTTTGCAAGCTCGACGCCCGTACCATCCGCCTTCACACGGATCTTCACGTTGTAATCAACTACCCGCTTTACAGGCACCAGGATCTTCATGACTTCCTTCCTCAATTCGACTGATGGGGAAAATGCGGCCTCTCCCGAACCGCTGATTGTCAATGGGCGACATGGATACGCATTTTTGCACCGAACACAAAGAGTTTTCGGCCTTTCATAGATGTGGAATTGTCATGCCCCCATTCCAAGAGCGACATCGAGGATTGGCTCGGCAATGTTTTCGGGGCTCAGCGGTTCTTGCCTGGCACCCAGAGAATGTCGGCCTTTCCGCCCTCGTTGACGTACCTTGCCGCGACAAAGAGGAAGTCGGAAAGCCGGTTCACATATTTGAGTGCAGCCGGGCTGACAATTTCACCGTCGGCCTTCGAGAGCTCCACCATCAACCGTTCCGCGCGGCGCGATACGGTGCGCGCCACATGCAGATGGGCGGCAGCAGCGGAACCGCCAGGCAGGACAAAGGAGGTGAGTGGATCAAGCGCTGCATTCAGCTGGTCGATCTCTGCCTCGATGCGATCCACCTGCGACTGCACGATGCGTAGCGGTTCCCACTCAACTTTCTCCCCGGTGTCCGGGGTCGCGAGATCGGCTCCCAGATCGAAAAGATCGTTCTGGATGCGAAAGAGCATGGCGTCGAGATCGGCATGGGCGCCCGTATGCAGTCGCGCGACGCCGATCAGCGAATTGGTTTCATCGACCGTGCCATAGGCATCGACGCGAAGGTCATGCTTCAATCGCCGCGGGCCGGTCACCAGTCCTGTCGTTCCATCGTCGCCGGTGCGGGTGTAGATCTTGTTCAACTTCACCATGATCAGCGCCCCCCACCCGTCAGCCACAGGGTCAGCATGATAAGGATGATGGCAACAGCCTGCAGCATGACGCGCATCTGCATGAGCTTGTTCGAACGATTTACGTCCTGCCCCTTGACCATATTCATCAGGCCCTTGATCAGAACAAGGACCACGAGGCCCATGACGATCAGAGCCAGAACGGTGGTGAAACTCGACATGGTACTAAAGCCTTCCCCCTGAAAGGTGTCGCTGGTAAAACGCGCCCGTCAGATCTGGGGCGCGTCATCGATCCGGATTTATCGTTCGTCTTCGGGCAATCGCGGGAGCAAGACCGGTTTAAGGTCTTGCCTGGAATTGCCTTTGTCAGTCCATCCTACGAAGAAGCCGGTACAGCAGATCTGCAGGCAGCAGGCGCTTGGCCAGAACGCCCTTCTTCGCAGGCTTCGTTACGATGTAATGTGGCTTTGGACGAGGGGCGGTCAAGGCATGCCGCAGCACCTCATGCACGGCATCCGGGCCCAGCTTGTGCTTGTTCACCGGGCCAGACCCATCCAGCCGCGCAAGCTGGCGCTTGTATTCCTCCGCGTGAGCGGAATTTTCCACATCGATGTGGGCCTGAACGGCGGCAAGCGCATTGGCGGTGAAGCGCGACTCGATTGGTCCCGGCTCGATAAGGCTCACGAAGATGCCACTCCCATCCAGTTCCATGCGCAATGTGACGCTCAAGCCCTCGATGGCGTGCTTCGAGGCGTTGTAGGCTCCACGATACCGGAAAGGGACAAGGCCGAGAATTGATGAACACTGAACGATGCGGCCAAACCCTTGCGCTCGCATATAAGGAATGACCTGCCGTGTCAGTTCATGCCAGCCGAAGACATTGGTTTCAAACTGCAGCCGCAGCACATCTGTTGTCAGGTCCTCTACGGCGCCGGGCTGGCCATAGGCGCCGTTGTTAAAAAGCGCATCAATGGTGCCGCCGGTTCGGCGCACGACCTCTGCCACCATCGCAGAAATGGATTTCGGGTCCGTGTAATCCATGAGCAATGCCTCGATGCCATCGGCTTCGAGGGCGGCAAGGTGGACAGGATTTCTGACGGTGGCGAAAACCCGCCAACCTTCCTGTTTCAGGGCGCGGGCGCAAAAGGCGCCAATGCCGGAAGAACATCCAGTAATGATGATGCTTTTGCGCTCCGGCATTGTTTCTCCCTTACATTTTCCTTCGCGTTTCCCATATTTTGCCTGCAGTGACAACGGAGTTCCCCTTGGCAGAAGAAACGGCGAAGATCCGGTGGCATCGCCTTGCCTTCAAGGTGTTCTATGATGCCTATTGCCATTTCAACGACGATGACGGATGGGCCATGGCAAGCCATGTGGCCCTGTCGGGTTTGCTTGCGCTGTTTCCATTCCTGATTTTCGGCACGGCGCTTGCCGGATTTCTGGGCGCGAATACGTTCTCCGTAACCGCTGTTCATCTGCTGTTCGATACCTGGCCGTCCGATATTGCCGAGCCGCTGGCGGCGGAAATCAAACGCGTGCTCGACATTCCGCGCGGCGGTTTGCTGACGATCTCCGTTCTTGCCGCCGCCTATTTCGCCTCTAACGGTGTCGAGGCGCTGCGGATCTCCCTGAACCGTGCCTACCGGGTTGCGGAAAGCCGACCCTGGTATGTGACGCGTCTGACCAGCCTTGGCTATGTCATCGTGGCCGTCGTCATCTTCGCCGCGATCAGCATCGTACTCGTCGCGATACCGATTGCCATACGCGTGGCAGGAACGCGGTTTCCGTGGCTTCAGGACGAGCTAGCGGCCATCTCGAATTTTGGCGTGCTCGGTACGGTCATCGTGCTCTTCCTCGGCTTGATCGTGTGTCACAAGTTTCTGCCCGCCGGCAGCCGCCGGGTGATCGACATTCTGCCCGGTATCCTGCTGACACTGATGTGCTGGACCGGGTTCGCCTTCGTGTTCGCGTCCTATCTCTCGACATTCGCCAATTATGCGGCGACCTATGCCGGTCTCGCCTCCGTGATGATCGTTCTCGTTTTCCTCTATATGGTCGGCGTCATCTTCATGCTGGGTGCTGAAGTGAATGCAGCCCTGATGAAGTACCGCGTCTACTCGACGCTGAAACACGCCCGGGACTATCAGAAGGTCATTGCTTCAGACTTGAACGAGCCCCGGTTCGACGAAGCCCACAAGACGGCGGATATCCGCCGGTGAAAACCCCGCCTGGCGTAGGCTGCCAAGGCCGGTTGCCTGTGCACTTTTGGAAAGCTTTCGGCCATCCTCCCCAAGTACAAGCCTGTGGTGATGATAGACCAGCTGCGGCAGACCGAGCAATTCCTGCAGCAGTCGGTGCACGGATGTGGCATGGTACAGATCCAGGCCTCGAACGACATGGGTCACGCCCTGCGCCGCATCGTCGACCACCACGGAAAGGTGGTAGCTGGAGGGCGCATCCGAGCGTGACAGGATAACATCCCCCCACTGCGATGGATCGGCCGGGATGGTGCCGGTCTGGCCATCGCCTGTTTCCTGCCAGACAAGCGGCGCCAAGAACTCGTTCAGCGCCCGCGCCATATCCAGCCGGTAGGCAAAGCGGGGATGGCGCTTCATCAGATCGGCGCGTTCGGACGCGCTTCGGGCTCTGTCGTCCGCCGGGTAGTGCGGTGCGCCATCCGGGTCTCGCGGCCAGACTTCGCCTCGCGCTTCTGCCGCCGCAACGCGAGCCTTGACCTCCCCGCGCGTCATGAAGGCAGGATAGATAAGGCCACGATCCTCCAGCTTTCGCAGAGCGGCTTCGTAGGAGGCTATGTGTTCGGTCTGGCGCCGTACCGGCTCTTCCCATTCGAAGCCGATCCACCGAAGATCATCGTAAATGGCTTGCTCAAGCTCCGGTCGGCAGCGGGTCTGGTCGATATCTTCGATACGCAACAAAACGCGTCCGCCGCAGGATTGCGCGATCTGCCGGTTCAGCAATGCCGAGAGGGCATGGCCCAGATGCAGCGGGCCATTCGGGCTAGGTGCAAAACGAAAAACGGAATGAGGATCAGGCGCAGACATGCTTCCTTGTGACAGAAAACGATGAGACTGACGATGAATTTGATACGAAACGAAGCCGACATCGACGAGGGTCTTGCCCGTCTTGTGGAGATCGATCCCCTTCTGGCGCCCGTTATTGCCGCGGCTGGTCCGGTGCCGCTTCGGCTGCATGAACCCGGCTTTGAGGGATTGGCATACATCATCGTTTCGCAGATGATTTCAAAAACCGCCGCCAATGCGATCTGGGCGCGCATGGTGGACAAGGGCGCGCATTCGGCCACAGGCTATCTTGCCTGCTCGCCTGAACTCGTGGCGAGCTTCGGGCTTTCGCGTGCGAAAGCCTCGACGCTTGAAGGTGCAGCGCGGGCAATCATCAATGGAGATCTCGACCTCGATGGCCTGACCGGGCTTTCAGCGGCCGAGGCGATCGGTAAGCTGACGGCGCTGAAGGGCATTGGGCGGTGGACGGCAGAGGTCTATCTGATGTTCTGTCTGGGCGAGCGCGATGTGTTTCCGGCGGGTGACGTGGCGCTGCGTGCAGCCGTCGGCCATGCACTTGGCAATGCTCTGGGCCACGAGGTGCGACCATCTATCGCAGAGGTGGAGAGCATTGCCACCCGGTGGAAACCCTATCGCGCCGTCGCGGCACTGCTGTTCTGGGCCTATTACGCGACGTGTATGGGCCGAAACGCTATCCCTATCAACTGATTCGCGAATCTGACCCTGCGACATCAAAAGGGCTTCACATTCCTGTAACAACGGACCTAATATAGAATAGACACAAGCCGAATCGGTGAGGAGCGTTCGTTGACGATAGCAGTCTCCCCGCAGGCCCTGCCGGCGCTCGTATTGAACGCTGACTACCGGCCTCTGAGTTATTACCCCTTGTCGCTCTGGTCCTGGCAGGACGCGATCAAGGCAGTCTTCCTTGACCGTGTGAATATCATAGCCGAATACGACCACTCGGTTTCCTCTCCCACCTTCTCGATGCGATTACCGAGTGTCGTCAGTCTCAAGACCTACATTCAGCCAACACGAAATCCGGCCTTTACCCGCTTCAACGTCTTCCTTCGCGACAAATTCGAATGCCAATACTGTGGCTCGCGCGAAGACCTTACTTTCGATCACGTGATACCCCGGGCCCATGGCGGGGAAACAACCTGGGAAAATGTCGTGGCCGCCTGCTCACCCTGCAACTTGCGCAAGGGTAGCAAACTTCCAAAGCAGGCAGGCATGTTCCCGGCCCAGAAGCCCTATCCCCCCACCGTGCAGGATCTCCACAATAACGGGCGACTTTTCCCGCCAAACTACCTGCACGAAAGCTGGATGGATTACCTCTACTGGGATTCCGAGCTTCAGCCGTAACGTCGGCTGACCTGGATTAGGCCTTTTTCACGATGGCGCGGATGCCGATCGCTGCAAGCGCAATGCTGGCTATGACATTCCAGCCTGCAAAAGAAAGACCCAGAACGCGCAGGGCTGCTTCCGTGCAGGAGGGGCCATGAACCGAGTTCAGGTCACTCAACAGATTTCCGGCATTGGTGGTTAGCCCGTTGGCGGTGGTGGAGCAGGTTGCCGGTCCCGCCCAGAAGCCCCACTCGACGCCTGAGTGATAGATACCCATGCCCGCACCCACCAGCATCATGATCACGACAATACCCAGGAGGCCTCGCGTTACATTGGCAGGAAGGCGAAATACAGCGGTGGCAAGCGCTCCGAGCGCGACTGGAATGGCCCAGTAGTAGGGTTCGCGCTGCAGCAGGCAGAGCGCGCAGGGAATGTATCCGCCAAGGTGCTGGAAGCCAAGCGCGGTGCCAACCGTTGCCGCCATGCCGATAGCCAGGGCAAGGGAGTGGCCCATCAGGCTGCGGCGAAGATCTGGAGATTGGGTGGCGGACATGGAAAAGCTCCGGATGGAAAGGCTGAGGTTCTGATAGGCAAGTCGAGAGCCGCTGTAAATGTTTCTGGTGCCGCAGGGACATCCGAAAGACGGCAAAAGATCGTGAGTGACTTTCTCGCAAATCAAGACGGAAACATTCCGGCAACGGCTTGCGCCGTGCCTTTTGGCTATGCTAGACGCAAATCACCTGTTTCGATGCCCCGTTGGCGGAATTGGTAGACGCGCCTGACTCAAAATCAGGTTCCGAGAGGAGTGCTGGTTCGATTCCGGCACGGGGCACCATCGAACCTGTTGCAGGTCTTTGTTTTCGTTTTTCAATGATTTTTGAGACTCTGGCTCGCCGAGTGGCGGGTGGAGCATGTATCGCTAGCGATAACTTTTCCTACCCGTCCCGACCGGCAAGTCCGAGGATTTTCTCGCGCAGGATTCGCGCCATGTTTCGCGTGTTTCGATAGAGATGAAGTTGTGCGGCGACCTGGCGCACATCGCGGTCGCTGTTTTCCCTCAGGCCGATTACCAGACTTCCCATCTCTTCCCGCTCCGTCCAGAAGCGGCTCATGATGGGATGATCCGGTACGGCACAGGAATCGCTACGCTGGATGTTGAGGTCGTCCAGATGCCATTCGGTCAATTTCATCATGAGAAGTTTGCCCGGCGAGTAAGCGGCAAAGTTCTCATCATAGGCAGTCTTCCAAGTATAGGCTTCTCCAGCCATGACAAAGACGACGAGCGAGGCAATCGCGCGGCCGTTCAGGTTGACCGTGTGAATACGCACAGCGTCGATGTCCGACAGGTTACCGATCGCCTCCCGGGCGAAGGCTGCGCGGAAACGGTCATTGATCAGGGCCGAACGTTTGCGTCCCTTCCAGCCCTTGCCTTCCAGCGCCAGAAACTCCTCCGTTCGCCGGCGGATGTCGTCGGGCTGACGGGCAACGTCATAGGTCACGGTTCCCAACCGCTCCAGATGCCGCCACTGTCGGCGCATTTCCCGCAGATGGTGGGATGAGATTGCTCGGCGCAGATAGAGTTCTGGATCTTCCGTGCTCTGCAGGAAAGGGCGCTGGAACGTGTTGGTGATGCTGACCGGCAGGTTTCGCGCTACCGCGACCGCGCGCATCAACTGCGCGAAGCGACCATTGAGCCGCAGGTCTGGAAGGACGAGGACGTCAGGCAGGCGCAACTGCTTCTGGCTCAGTGCATCGAGCAGATTGTCGAGGGTTTCAGCCGCATCCTCTGCATCGAGCAAAGGTGTTCCCAATGGACCGAACGGGTTCGCCCATGCCCGGATAATGGAAGCACCCAGCGAAAAGCCTGGCTTCTCCTGCGAGAAGGGCATCAGCAGCCGCATACGGCTGCGATTGTTGTTGTCATCGCGGATCAGGGCGAACTGGACCTGACGATCCTCCACGCGCGGCATGGCGGGCGCCAGCATGCGTCCCGTAAAGAAGACATTCGGCTCCATGGCGCGGTTTGACAGGAAATCCAACTCCTCCTGCAGATCATAGCCCATCGATGCCGGATAGATGGACAAGGTCCGTCCCGGTCTGCCGACCGATGCCTTGATCGGAGCTTCGGGAATGGACAGCTTCGGCTTTTGAGGCGTGACGTCCAGATCAAGACGAAAAGGACCGCGGGGCGGAAGCTCAACCATGGGATGCTCCTTCCGTATTTGGGTTTTTCACCGCGCGGGCGAAGGCGAACAGGATGATCCCGAGCTTTTTGCGCACAGCTATATGGAGGAGGACTGCCTCCAGCATCATGGCGCTTGCAGTCGCCGAGGCAGCACCGTAGAGGCCGAAACGCGGAACGATAATGATGTTTACCGTCACCGCGAAAGCGAGCACCACGGCATAGATGGCAACGCAGAGAGACTGGCGTCCAGCCATGTTCAGGAGAACTTCGCCCGGGCCGACGAGTGCCTTGGCAAGGATGCCAGCCAACAAGATGACCATCAGTGGGTAGCCGCTGGTGAAGGCGGGACCGAAAAGGCCGAGAAGGATTTCTCCCATCGCCAGAACGGAAAGGCCGACCACCAGAGCCGGCCAGAAGGACCAGCGGGCTGCCTGTGCTGCAAATTGCGCCAGCGATGATTGATCGTGTTCTGCAAGTATGCCGGCAAAGCGCGGTGCTGCCGCTGCCTTGACGGAGAAGTAGACAAACTGAACAAGGGCGATGGTCTTTGCGGCGGCGTAATAGACGGCGACCTGATCCGGCGGCAGGAAGAAGCCGACGACGACGACATCCGCATTGGTCAACAGGAAGCCGATGCCATCGACGAGGAACAATGGCAGCGAGAAGCGAAACCAAGGCATCAGCGCAAACGAAAGTGCGCCCCTGCCGAGCTGGCGACGCAGACGGTAGGTCATCCGGATGAACTGGAACAATGTGGTGATGTAGGTCGCAGCAAGGGCGGCCTCCATCGCCGTTCGAGCGGACTGCGGCTGACCGCTCCACACGGCCACAAGCATGAGAAACAGGATCAGCAATGGACGGATGATATAGGTGGGGCTGAGTGCGGTGACGGCCCAGCCGTTCGCGCGGGCCGTTCCGTCCAGCACGTCACCCAGCGCGATCATCGGCAGCGTGAACAGACCCAGGAAGACCGGTATCAACCAGTAATCCGGTACGAGACTGTCGAAGACTGTCATGAATACGAGGCCGGATACGGCAAGCGTCGTGGCCGAAAGCATGGCGACGATGCGTGCCGTCCAGTTCAGGCCGCGCACCAGTTCGCTTTCGCCGCGGTTCTGATGCTGTGGCAGGAAGCGGATGACGGCCGTATGAAAGCCGAGGCAGGACAGATTGCCGAAGACGACAACCAGAACCCAGACGAAGGCAAAGATGCCGTATTCGAATTCGCCCATCAGGCGGGCCAGAATGATCTGGGAGAGGAAGGCGATCGCTGCGCTGATGATGCGGATGGCAAAGGCAATCAGGGCCATACGCTGGGCGCGCGCCGTTTCACTATCGTCACGCAGGATCGGTTCCAGCCGACGCAGCAAAGGCGTCAGCCGGTTCTTCAGGCCAAGCGGCAAAAGCCGCTCTGCTGTTTCGATCACTGTCATGAAAAACGCAATACTCTTGGCGCAGCAATTATATATGCCAATTCTGCGCCGTGCACGGTTAAGGAAGCGTGATTCTGTTTCGTAAAAACACACTGATCGTGGCACATCTTTCGTGTGCATCACCCTTGCAGACGTTACTTCAGGCCGTGCCATGCAAAAAGGCCCCGGAAACCGGAGCCTTTCAGATATTGCTCATTCGATTTAGTTTTGCGTATCAGGCCTGCTCGAACGCGCCATGGCAATGCTTGTATTTCTTGCCGGAACCGCAAGGGCAGGGTTCGTTGCGACCAACGCGTCCCCAGGTCTGCGGGTCATTGGGGTCACGGTCTTCCGGAGCAGCCACAGCCATGAAGCCGCCGCCGTTCTGGCCAAACTCGTCCTCACCGGTCGTCGCGTCGAGATGATGAACCTGCATGACCGGCGGTGGCTGAGGTGCCTCCGGTTCGTCACGCATCAGTTCAACACGCATCAGCTGCGCCGTTACACCCTCGCGCAGGTTCGCCAGGAGCGCCTGGAAGAGTTCGAAGGCTTCCGCCTTGTATTCCTGCAAGGGGTCACGCTGGGCGTAGCCTCGGAAGCCGACGACAGACCGCAGATGGTCCAGATTGACGATATGCTCGCGCCACAGATGATCGAGCGTCTGGAGCAGAACGGACCGCTCGACATAGGTCATGATTTCGGCGCCGAAACGCTCGGCACGATCCTTGGCCGCAGCGTCTGCAGCCGCTGTGATGCGTTCGCGGATATCGTCTTCCGCGATGCCTTCTTCCAGCACCCAGTCTTGGATAGGCAGATCGAGGTTCAGCTGTTGCAGAACCGCTTCCTTCAAGCCGACCGCATCCCACTGCTCGGCGTATGCCCGCTCTGGAATATGCTTGGTGACCAGGATCTCGATCACTTCATGACGCATGTCGGTGACGGTTTCCGTGAGGTCCGTCGCGTCCATCAGTTCGATACGCTGTTCGAAGATCACCTTGCGCTGATCATTCGTCACGTCATCATACTTCAGCAGGTTCTTGCGAATATCGAAGTTGCGGGCTTCGACCTTCTTCTGCGCGCGCTCCAGAGCCTTGTTGATCCACGGATGGACGATGGCTTCGCCGTCCTTGAGCCCCAGCTTCTGAAGCATGCTGTCCATGCGATCCGAGCCGAAAATGCGCATCAGGTCATCCTGAAGCGACAGATAGAACTTGGAACGACCCGGGTCACCCTGACGACCGGAGCGGCCGCGCAGCTGGTTGTCGATACGCCGGCTTTCATGGCGCTCGGTTGCCAGGACGTAGAGCCCGCCTGCGGCGAGTGCCTTTTCCTTCAACTGCTTGACCTCGGCGCGGATGGCCGCTTCCTTCGCGTCGCGCTCCGGACCCGGCTCCATGCCGTCCAGTTCGCGCTCGAGGCGCATGTCGATATTGCCGCCAAGCTGGATGTCGGTACCGCGACCGGCCATGTTGGTGGCGATCGTGACAGCGCCGGGAACGCCAGCCTGACTGACGATGTAGGCTTCCTGCTCGTGATAACGGGCGTTCAGGACGTTGAACTTCTCGAAGCCCGCCTGCTTGAGCATGGCCGCCAGAAGTTCCGACTTTTCGATGGAGGTCGTACCCACCAGAACCGGCTGGCCCTTTTCATGGGCAGCCTTGATCTCTTCGATGATCGCCTTGAACTTCTCTTCCGCGGTCCGGTAGACCTCGTCGCTTTCATCGATACGCTGGATCGGGAGGTTGGTCGGAACTTCCACGACATCCAGACCATAGATGTTGGAAAACTCTTCCGCTTCCGTTGCAGCCGTACCGGTCATGCCGGCCAGCTTTTCATACATCCGGAAATAGTTCTGGAAGGTAATGGACGCCAGGGTCTGGTTTTCCGGCTGGATCTGCACCTTTTCCTTGGCTTCGAGCGCCTGGTGCTGGCCTTCGGAATAACGGCGACCGGGCATCATGCGGCCGGTGAATTCGTCGATGATGACGATCTCATCGTTGCGGACGATGTAATCCTTGTCGCGCTGGAAGAGCTTGTGTGCCTTCAGCGCATTGTTGATGTGGTGAACGATCGCAACGTTCTCGACGTCGTAGAGCGACTCGCCCTTCAGAAGGCCCGCCTGACGCAGCAGGTTCTCGAGTTTTTCCGTGCCGACTTCGGAGAAATTGGCGGAGCGCTGCTTTTCGTCGATCTCGTAATCTTCCGGTGTCAGGGCCGGGATGAAGCTGTCGATCGTGTTGTAGAGTTCGGAGCGGTCGTCCAGCGGACCGGAAATGATGAGCGGCGTGCGCGCTTCATCGACGAGGATCGAGTCCACTTCGTCGACGATCGCGAAGTAGTGGCCGCGCTGAACCATCTGGCCGCGATCATACTTCATGTTGTCGCGCAGATAATCGAAACCGAGTTCGTTGTTCGTCGCGTAGGTAATGTCGCAGGCGTAGGCCGCGCGGCGCTGGTCGTCATCGAGACCGTGGACGATAACGCCCGTCGTCAATCCCAGGAAGCCGTAGAGGCGGCTCATGATGCCCGCGTCGCGGCTGGCGAGATAGTCGTTGACGGTCACGACGTGGACACCACGCCCTGTCAGCGCATTAAGATAGACCGGAAGCGTCGCGACAAGCGTCTTGCCTTCGCCGGTCTTCATTTCTGCGATTGCGCCCTGGTTCAGGATCATGCCGCCGGTCAACTGTACATCGAAGGGTCGCATGCCGAGCACACGGCGCGCTGCTTCGCGAACCACAGCGAAAGCGGGGACAAGAATGTCTTCGACCGTCTTGCCGTTTGCCAGCTCCTGCCGGAATTCAACCGACTTTGCTGCAAGCTGCTCGTCGGTCAGCGCCTTCATCTTCTCTTCAAGGGCGCTGATGGCTTCCACGCTCGAACGATAGCCGCGCACGCGGCGATCGTTGGCGGAGCCGAAAAATTTGCGTGCAATCGCACCAAGGCTGACCATGCACATGGTCCTTTCTGAATCGATTTGGCATCAGGCTGCCGAGCGCTCCTGGTTACTGCTTCAGTCGATGAAATTTTCACAGACAAATTACAGTACCCGCCCGGAAACTGTTCTAGACGCGAAGTAGCGTGACAGATAAGAGGGGGGTTGAATGATGTCAACGGTTCTGGCCGATACAGAATGGCCACAATCCGGTGTTTCTGAAGGTGCCATGGCCGGAATCGGGCAGACTGAAACCGGTGCTTTACTTGAAAGGTCCTACCTTATGTTTCGCTCCAAATTCGTCGCAGCGGCGACCCTGGCCGCAGCGTTCACGTTCCACTCGCCTCTCGCTGCGCAGGACAACCCTGTCGTTGCGAAAGTGGGTTCGGTGGAAATTCGCAAGTCCGACCTCGATACGGCAATCGCAAATCTGAGCGCGCAGTATCAGCAGCTGCCGGACGAACAGAAGACCGTCGCGGCGCTTTCGCAGGTCATCGATATCAAGCTGGTGGCCAAGAAGGCTGAAGATGCCGGAATCCAGAACAGCGATGATTTCAAGCAACGCATGGTGTTCCTCAAGGAACGCGAACTGCACAATGCCTATCTGCGCGATCAGTTCGACAAGCTGAAGCCGGAAGAGGTCAAGGCACGCTACGACAAGGAAATCGCAGCGATGCCGAAGGAAGAAGAAGTTCACGCACGTCATATCCTGGTGAAGACCGAAGACGAAGCCAAGGACATCATCAAGCAGCTTGATGCCGGCAAGGACTTCATCGAACTGGCCAAGGCCAAGTCTGAAGATTCCAGCAAGTCCGACGGTGGCGATCTTGGCTACTTCACCAAGGGCCGCATGGTTCCTGAATTCGAAGAGGCAGCCTTCTCGCTTCCAAAGGGAAGCTATACCAAGACCCCGGTGAAGTCGCAGTTCGGCTATCACGTCATCAAGGTCGAGGATAAGCGCAATGCCCAGCCGCCAGCTTTCGACCAGGTTGAGCCGCAGGTTCGCCAGATCGTGATGCAGGAAAAGTATTCGTCCATCATCGATGAAGCCAAGAAGGCCCAGAAGGTGGAAATCGTGGACGAAAATCTGCGCAAGGGCTATGACGAACTGACCAAGAGCGAGTAATAGCTCTTAACAAGCCTGCACCGGCCCGCTTTGGCGGGCCTTTTCTTGTCCGGAAGCCAATCCTTGTCTGGAAACTGAGCCATGTCGTCAGCTGTTTCTCCCCTCGCTCCCAAAACCTATCCAGAGATGCCGACTGTGCGCGGCGTGCGGATGGCAACAGCCGCCGCTGGTATCAAGTACAAGAACAGGACCGATGTTCTGCTGATGGTATTCGATGAGCCCGCTTCTGTTGCGGGTGTGTTTACCCGGTCGAAATGCCCGTCCGCTCCGGTTGATTTCTGCCGCACGAACCTGCCCCATGGCGTAGCGCGCGCAGTCGTCGTCAATTCCGGCAATGCCAATGCCTTCACGGGCGTGAAGGGCAAAGCCGCGACCGAGCTGACGGCAGACTCAGCCTCAAAGGCGGTGGGTTGCCAGACGAACGAGGTCTACCTGGCTTCGACCGGCGTTATCGGCGAACCTCTGGATGCCACGAAATTCGCTGGTGTACTGGGTGACATGGATGGATCTGCGGTCGGTGACTTCTGGCTGGAAGCGGCCAAAGCCATCATGACCACCGATACCTATCCGAAGGTTGCCACGCGTACCGCCGAAATCGACGGCGTTCCAGTCGTGATCAACGGTATTGCCAAGGGCGCCGGAATGATTGCGCCGGACATGGCCACGATGCTGTCCTTCGTCGTGACCGACGCGGACATCGCGCCCGCCGCCCTTCAGGCGCTCTTGTCCGAGGGCGTTGGCCCCACATTCAATTCCGTGACCGTCGACAGCGACACCTCCACATCCGATACGCTTCTTCTGTTTGCAACAGGCAAGGCGGGTGAAGACGGCCAGAAGAAGGTCGAGAAGGCGGATGATCCGCGCCTCGTTTCCTTCCGCAATGCGCTGAACGACCTCCTCAAGGATCTGGCACTTCAGGTCGTGCGCGATGGTGAAGGCGCCCGCAAGATGGTGGCCGTCACGGTGACCGGTGCCGAGAGTGATGCAGCTGCAAAGCGTATCGCCCTATCCATCGCCAACTCCCCTCTGGTCAAGACCGCGGTTGCCGGTGAGGACGCCAATTGGGGCCGCGTTGTAATGGCTGTCGGCAAGTCCGGAGAAATGGCGGACCGTGATCGGCTGGCGATCTGGTTCGGCGATATCCGGGTAGCTGTCAACGGTGAGCGCGATCCGGACTATTCCGAAGCCGCGACGACTGCCGTCATGCAGCAGGAAGACATCTCGATCCGCGCCGATATCGGTCTCGGGAATGGTACGGCGACGGTCTGGACCTGCGACCTGACCAAGGAATATGTCGCGATCAATGGCGATTACCGGAGCTGATCGATTGATGCAGGCGACATCCTTCCACGGCAACCTGCCGCTCGTGCGCCGTCTGGAAGCTGTGGGCTTCCGGGCCTGGCCAGCGGCCTCCGTGGTCTATGATGGCAGCTGGCAGGTGCGTCTGACGGGCGGACATCCCTCCAAACGGCTCAACTGTGTCGTGCCGCTCGACCCGTCGGACTATCATGATGCCGAAGTGCGGATCGAAAAGGCCCGGAAGCGCTTCGAGCATTACGGTCGCCCGCTTGTGGTTCGTGAAACGCCATTGGCACCCCAGCCTCTGCTTGGACGGTTGGCGCAATCCGGCTGGGAGCCATTCGAGACCGTTCAGGTGATGACGGCTGACCTGACTGTTCTGGAGCTGCCGGATACGCTCGACCATATTCCGAGCCATGATGTGGGCCGCTTCATCGACGTACTTCTTGCCGTTCAGGGGGATGATCTCTCTCTGAAGCCTGCGCTCGCCGAGATCCTGACCGCGATCCGTCCTGCGACGGGGTTCTTCACCTCCGAGCATGCAACGGATGGCCCGCTTGCGGCGGCACTTTGCGTGCAGGACAATGATCTTGCGGGTATCCTCTCCTTTGCCGTGCTCGAAGGGCGCCGTCGTCAGGGGATCGGTACCGAAATGCTGTCCGCTGCGCTTCGATGGGCACGAATCAGTGGCGCAAGAAGCAGTTGGCTGCAGGTTCATGCCGACAATGCTGCAGCCATCGCGTTGTATCGCAAGTTCGGCTTCCGCAATGCCTATCATTACCGTTACTGGCGACAGAAGGATTCGACTGTATGATCTCTCCAGGTCGCCGTCTGCTCCTGGTTGCTGCCTGCGCCCTTGTGGACACAGACGGCCGCATCCTTCTGGCGCAAAGGCCGGAAGGAAAGAACCTTGCGGGTCTCTGGGAATTTCCTGGCGGCAAGGTCGAGCCCGGCGAGACCCCGGAGGAAACGCTCGTGCGCGAACTTCACGAGGAACTCGGTATTGCCACCAAGGTGCCGTGCCTGGCGCCGCTGACCTTTGCCAGCCACACATACGAGGATTTCCACTTGCTGATGCCGCTCTATGTGTGCCGGCGGTTTGAAGGAATTCCCGTTGGGAAAGAAGGACAGGCCATTAAATGGGTGCGTCCGGCCAATCTTCGCGACTATCCCATGCCGCCCGCGGATGAGCCGCTCATTCCTTTTCTGCAGGATCTACTCTGATCTCAAAAAAGAATATGACAGGGATTCAGTTATCCACAGACATGGTGCGCTCACGCATAAGATCAGTCGCGCGTTAACAGATCCTTTAAGGGATCGATACAAGATAAGGCGCTATTGAACTAAATTGACGAGGCTCCGATGGATGACGAATTCTGGAAGACGGTCCGTGCTCAGCAACGGGCTTCGATCAGATCGGGCAGAACCGGTAGAACCGGCGTTCTGAATATAGCACTCCTATTTGGTACGGCTGCCATCGCCCTGTCGCTCATCGTGACTCCCATGCTTGCCAATCGGCAGGACAGCAAACGATTGGCCAACGTTCAGCAGGATTTCGATCTGATTACGACCGGATCAGTAAAGCCAGCGGACAAACCCGCAGACCGTGGCGTCAAACATTATACCATCCGCAAGAGCGTTCTGCAGGATACACCTGGCTCCGTCTGCATCGTTCAAGGTTACGGCGCGTCCACCCCCTGTTAACTGGCCAGGGCTAATATCCTGGCGCAAGCGGTTGCAAATGGAGTAAGCCCAGCGCTGTGACCGACAATCAATGCGGTGTTGACGGAGAGTGGATTGTACTGGATTCTAAGATGTCTCCGTCACACAGAAGGCGCAACAGCCGTCGAATATGGGCTTATTGCCGGTATCATCGGAGGAGCGCTCATTCTTGGGATCGGCGCCTTTTCAGACAATCTCAGCGCAATGTTTACAACCATCAATGATCTCATCAAAGTTTGACGGTTCGTCGACCGAGATCTTCCAGCCTATTTGGGTTTCAGTGCGTCGGCGAGGCGCATTTTGGCGGAGCCGGGTTTCAGCGGTTTCTGCTGGCTTTCATGCGGCGCCCATCCAGACACATAAACGATGGAGAACGTTGCGCGTATGCGGCCGTCCGCATCGGAAAACCGCTCCGCATAGATTTGCGCGGCTCGCATGAAGAACTGACGTGAGACAGGTTTGCGGCTGCGTCCCCTGAGCGGATTCGTCATGCCCATGGCACGCAGATCCCGCATGAGATCGAAGATCGTGTCGTAACGAACAGTGTAGTTTTCCGCGTCTATCACCGGAAGCGCAAAGCCCGCCCGCTGCAGCAGTCCGCCAATATCGCGCACATCCGCAAACGGAATGACGCGTGGGCTGGCGCCTGCGTAGATCTCGGCCTCCGCGGCCAGCAATACCTCGCGCAGTTCCTGCAGGGTTCCCGCGCCGGGAATGGCTGCCAGCAGCAGGCCGTCGGGCCTCAGGGCGCGGCGCATGCGGATGAGCATGCCGGGCGTATCATTGGTCACATGAAGCGAGAGCGGAGAGAGAATGAGGTTGACCGATTGGTCCTCAAGCGGCACCTCTTCGAGACCCGCAAGCTCGGTTGTGCTCTCAGGTGTTGCGAACGCGCTGCCGGTCTCTATCCTGGTCAGCTTTCCGATGCGCCCAGTCGCCAGGGCATGCGCTGCAGCAAGACCTGTGGCGCCATGCAATTCCACGGCGTCGTCAAACTGTCGCTCCACCACGGACACTCTTTCCGCCAGTTCTTGCGCCACGATGTTCAGCAGGAAGTCACTGCCGGGCTGTAACATGCGTGCGGCGCGCTCCCGTCGCGCGGTGACCAGATCCAGATCGAAGAGAATGTCCATGATGATACTTACCCGATAATGTCGAAGGTCCGCGCGGCATACGTCTTCTATCGCGTTGGGGTTCAGCATGATAGATAGCGTCTTCATTTGAATTCGTTTGTCTTTTCTATCAATGCCGTTTGAGTGTCTCTCCAAAGCACGTCCAGTCAAAGTGAGTCAGCGGTTTACGTCCGGACTGCATAAAAACAATTCGATAGAGCATTTCTGGAGATCTGTTCATATGGGCTTTGTTTTGCCCGGACACGACAGGAATTTTGTAAAGCGATGGGCGACGGTTCTGGTCCGCCCCGTTCTCGACGCGATCTATCCGCCAGCCTGTGCTGCCTGCGGTATCCGGACCAGGCGACATTATGCGCTGTGCCCCAATTGCTGGCGCGACATGCGTTTCATCGAACGTCCCTATTGCGAAGTGCTTGGCATTCCATTTCGACGGGATGACGGAGAGGGCATGGTGTCAGCGCAGGCCATTGCCGACCCGCCTCCCTTTGATCGCCTCAGAAGCGTGGCCTTGCATGAAGGCCCGGCGCGACGTCTCGTCCATTCTCTCAAGTACAAGGACAGGACGGAGCTTGCTCCCATGCTGGCCGCCTGGATGATGCGCGCCGCCCAGAGCGAATTACAGGCCTGCGACATCATCATTCCGGTTCCCTTGCACTGGACGCGGCTCTTCTCGCGCCGGTTCAACCAGGCGGAGGAGCTATGTCGTCATCTGGCGCGCCTTTCCGATCGTCCCATGATGGCGGCATCCCTCATCCGGCGAAAGCGGACCCGCCGCCAGGTCGGCCTGACAGCGTCCGGTCGCGAGGAAAATCTCCGCGCCGCTTTCAGGATGGCGAAGGGCCATGAAAACGATGTCTTTGGAAAGCGCGTCGTGCTGGTGGATGACGTCTATACAACGGGTGCGACAATTTCGGCGGCATCGCGGGTTTTGCGGCGTGCAGGTGCAGTCGATATCACGGTTTTGAGCTTTGCAATGGCTGTTCCTGAGCCTATATGACAGTCAATATGGACGTGCTCGATAAGGGGAATGAGGATATGGCTGAAGTTGTCATCTATACGCGCCAGATGTGCGGCTACTGCGCGCGGGCGAAGTCGCTTCTCCAGTCGAAGGGCGTCGATTTCGTCGAGCATGACGCTACCTTCTCCCAGGAATTGCGCCAGGAGATGATCGGCAAGGCCAATGGCCGGACGACCTTTCCGCAGATTTTCATCAATGGTCAGCATGTTGGCGGTTGCGACGATATCCACGCGCTGGATCGCGATGGCAAGCTGGATCCGCTTCTGGCGGCGTGAGGTTGAATGACATGGCAAAGCTTGCTGTGGTTCAGATGTGCTCAGGCGTTGATGTCGGTCGAAATGCCGACGCCATGGAGCGACTTGTTCGAGATGCGGCTGACCAGGGTGCCGTCTATATCCAGACACCGGAGATGACAGGAGCGCTGCAACGCGATCGTGCTGCCTTGCGCGCCAGCCTTCGCGATGAGGAAAGTGATCTTATCATCTCCCGTGCGCGGTCGCTGGCAAAGGAACTGGGCGTCCATGTTCATGTCGGTTCGACGGCCATCGGCCGCCCGGACGGCAAGATCGCCAATCGTGGTTTTCTGGCAGCACCGGATGGTGCCAAAGTCTGTGCCTATGACAAGATCCATATGTTCGATGTCGATCTGGACAATGGTGAAAGCTGGCGGGAAAGCTCTGCCTATGAAGCAGGTGAGGCGGCGCGCGTCGCATCACTTCCCTTCGGGAAGCTCGGTTTCGCAATCTGCTATGACGTGCGCTTTCCGCAATTGTTCCGCAGCGAAGCCCTGGCCGGTGCCGAAATTCTGACTGTTCCCGCCGCTTTCACCCGCCAGACGGGTGAGGCGCATTGGGAAATTCTCCTGCGTGCCCGCGCGATCGAAAACGGCGCCTTCCTGCTGGCCGCTGCCCAGGGCGGCAAGCATGAAGACGGTCGCGAAACCTATGGCCATTCGATGATCATCGATCCATGGGGGCGCGTGCTGGCCGAAGCGCCCGGCGAAGGCGAAGCGGTTCTGGTTGCGGATGTAGATGTGGGCGAGGTGGCTGCAGCACGGCGCAAGATTCCCAACCTACGCAATGCAAGAGACTTTTCGCTCGAGGAGGTAGGTCTCACGGCGGAGAGGATCGCAGTGTGATCCGCTACACCCTTGTCTGCGACAACGCCCACTCCTTCGAGGGTTGGTTCTCTTCGAGTTCCGATTTCGATCAGCAGGTGGAAAGCGGTTTTCTAACGTGCCCGGTCTGCAATTCCGCGTCCGTCTACAAGGCGTTGATGGCTCCATCTGTTTCCACCGCCCGCAAACAGGAACAACGGCAGCAGGTTGCCATGGATATTGCGCGGCAGGAGGCGATTGCGAAGCTGCGCGAGGCGGTTCAGACCATTCGCTCCTCCGCTGAAGATGTGGGCGAGCGGTTCCCCGAAGAGGCGCGGAAAATCCATTACGGCGAGACGGAGCAGCGCGGTATCATCGGTCAGGCGAGCCTGAACGAGGTGCGCGAGCTCATTGACGAGGGGATCGAGGTCGCGCCGCTTCCGGTGCTGCCGGAGGATGCCAACTGATCCTTCAGGCAGAAGGCGGCCGCTTGGTGAGCAGCATATAGTTCACATCCATGTCCCTCGACAGATTCCAACGGTCCTGAAGAACATTGTAGAACACGCCGGTGCGATGAATGACATCCATGCCGCTGGCGGTGAGGGGACGTTCGATTTCTTCCGGCTTGACCAGCTTGTCGTAGGAATGTGTACCCTTGGGCAGCCAACGGAGGATGTTTTCCGCGGCGAAGATCGCCAGCGCATTGGCCTTGAAGGTGCGGTTGATGGTGGCGATGAACATCAGCCCGCCTGGACGCACCATGGAAGCGCAGGTGCTGATGAACAGGTTCACATCCGCAACATGCTCGACGACTTCCATGTTGAGCACGACATCGAAGCTTTCGCCCGCTTCGGCAAGTTGCTCGGCGGTTACCGCACGGTAATCGACGGAAACCCCGCTTTCGGCTGCATGCGTCTGGGCGATCCGGACGTTTTTCTCGGAAGGATCTGCTCCGACGACGGTTGCGCCCATCCGGGCCATCGGCTCTGACAGGAGACCGCCGCCGCAACCGATATCCAGAAAGCGGAGACCTTCGAAGGGACGGCTGCTTTTGGGATCGCGGCCAAAGTTTTCGCAGACCCGATCGCGAATATAGCTCAATCGTACCGGATTGAACTTGTGGAGCGGCTTGAACTTGCCGGTGGGATTCCACCATTCTGCCGCCATGGCGGAGAAACGATCCACTTCACCTTGATCAATTGTGGTCGCGGTATCGGACATTGTTCGGCTCCTTGATCCTTGATTGTACGTCAAGTCGGTTGGAGCGGCTCACTTGTCAAGCCTGCCGTCTTGTCGCAGAGGCTAATCGGGCACATCTCTTGGCGATGGGGTGGGCCCGTTTCGATTCTCTTCTGTTATCGAACGACTTAAAAAAACCAAATTCAACATGGTTCTGTGAGCGCAGAAGGGACGTTGAACAAGCGAAAACAAGATTTCCCGAGGAGGAAACCTGTGAGACGTCATATTTTGAAGGCTTTGGCAGTCGCGGGTCTATGTGCGGTTCCGGCTGTCGCATCCGCCGCGACCAATGGTTTTGCCACGGCCAATGTCAACATGCGGTCCGGACCCAGCACGCGTTATCCGGCTGTGGTGGTCATCCCGGTCGGTGCGCCGATCGTCATCAATGGTTGCCTGAATACCGTCAACTGGTGCGACGTGACGTTTGCACGTGGCCGCGGCTGGGTTTCCGGCAACTATATCCAGGCAACGTTCCGTCAGAACCGCGTCTATGTTGCGCCGAACTATTATCGCTCGCTCGGCATTCCAACCATTACGTTTGACGTGGATACCTACTGGGGCCGCTACTATCGCGATCGCGACTTCTATCGCGAGCGGGATCGCTGGCGCAGATGGGATTACCGTCGTGATCTGCCGCCGCCTCCACCTCCGGGCTGGAGCGATCGCAGGCCGGAACCGGACTGGAACCGCGACCGCGATCGGTATCGCTACGAAGACCGTAACCGCTATGACAATGGCGACCGTCGCGATCCGCGGTGGGATAATCGAGAGCCAGAACGTCGGGATCCGCGTTGGGACAATCGTCAGGGCGAAAACCGCCCGGGCGAGTTCGAGCGTCCCCGTCCGATGCCGCAGCCGCAGGTCGAGGAGGCTGACCCCGGTCGTCAGTTCCGCGGCGGCTTCCGGGGTTGCACGCCGGGCAATCCGTGCGAAATTCCGGGCAACTGATTGTAGACTGCGTGGGCTGCCGCAGAGGCGGCCCACGCAACCCTGCTTTGCCATTTCTTTCGCATCCGAGCGACCTTCCGCAACGAATCGCTTTTCCGTTGCGCCTAACTAACCTTTTCGCTAAGACGACGCCGCAAGCTCTGGCCGCCAAGGCCAGCGCCAACGGGGTTCAAGTCGCGCCCGCTCCCAACGGCGCGCAAAGGTGGTTTTGATCAGCGATGGCACGCATTGTCATGAAGTTCGGCGGCACCTCGGTCGCCAATCTCGAGCGCATCCACAACGTTGCGCGCCATGTAAAACGCGAAGTCGACGCAGGCCATGAAGTGGCCGTTGTCGTCTCCGCAATGTCGGGCAAGACAAACGAACTTGTAGGCTGGGTACAGGATACGCCGAAGGTGGCCGGTGCCTCTTCGCCGTTCTACGATGCGCGCGAATATGACGCCGTCGTGGCATCTGGCGAGCAGGTGACGTCCGGTCTCCTGGCGATTGCGCTGCAATCCATGGGCATCAATGCCCGTTCCTGGCAGGGTTGGCAGATCCCGATCAGAACCGACAATGCGCATGGCGCCGCCCGCATTCTCGATATCGATGGTTCCGATATCATCCGCCGCATGGGCGAGGGCCAGGTGGCTGTGGTCGCCGGCTTCCAGGGTCTCGGCCCGGACAATCGCATCGCGACGCTGGGCCGTGGTGGATCCGATACGTCGGCCGTCGCCATCGCTGCAGCCGTTAAGGCTGACCGTTGCGACATCTACACAGACGTCGATGGCGTCTACACTACGGATCCGCGCATCGTGCCCAAGGCGCGACGCATGAAGAAGATTTCGTTCGAGGAAATGCTGGAAATGGCCTCCCTCGGCGCGAAGGTTTTGCAGGTTCGCTCTGTCGAGCTTGCCATGGTGCACAAGGTTCGCACCTTCGTTCGCTCCAGTTTCGAGGATCCCGATGCGCCGGGCATGGGTGACCTCATCAATCCGCCCGGCACTTTGATTTGCGACGAGGAAGAGATCGTGGAACAGGAAGTCGTCACCGGCATCGCCTATGCCAAGGATGAAGCGCAGATTTCGTTGCGCCGCGTAGCAGACCGTCCCGGCGTATCAGCCGCTATCTTTGGTCCGCTGGCCGAAGCGCATATCAATGTCGACATGATCGTCCAGAACATTTCCGAAGACGGTTCGAAGACCGACATGACGTTCACCGTGCCGTTTGGTGACGTTGAAAAGGCAATGCAGGTTCTGCATTCCAACAAGGACAAGATCGGCTTCGACGTCGTGCAGAACGAAACCGGCCTGTGCAAGGTTTCCGTTGTCGGTATCGGCATGCGCAGCCATGCTGGTGTTGCCGCAACGGCCTTCAAGGCGCTGGCCGAGAAGAGCATCAACATCCGTGCGATCACCACATCCGAGATCAAGATCTCGATCCTGATCGACGGCGCCTACTCGGAACTTGCGGTTCGCACTTTGCATTCTGCTTACGGTCTCGATAAGAGTTGATATCGAACCGGCGCGGTTGCGTCGTCCGAATGGGCGGCGCATGATCTTCCGGATAGAGTGAATGAGAGATTCGGGAGTACAGATGCCGATGAGAGACCTGTCGGCGGGCCCGCGCGTCCTGCTTAAAAGATTGCGGGAACTGATGGCTGAACCGCTCGAGCCGCAGGAGCGTCTTGACCGGATCGTTCGCCAGATTGCCAGCAACATGGTGGCCGAAGTGTGTTCGGTCTATGTGTTGCGTTCGGATGGCGTGCTCGAACTTTATGCTACCGAAGGTCTCAACAAGGATGCCGTTCACCTTGCCCAATTGAAAATGGGGCAGGGTCTTGTCGGCACGATTGCCGCATCTGCCCAACCACTCAATCTTTCGGATGCGCAGGCGCATCCAGCATTCCGCTATCTCCCTGAGACGGGAGAGGAAATCTACCATTCGTTCCTCGGTGTGCCGATCCTGAGAGCTGGTCGCACTTTGGGCGTTCTCGTCGTTCAGAACAAGGCGCAGCGCAACTACCGCGAAGACGAGGTAGAGGCGATGGAAACCACCGCAATGGTGATCGCCGAGATGATTGCGACCGGAGAACTGAAGAAGATTACCCAGCCGGGTCTGGAGCTGGATCTCACGCGTGCCATCACCATCGACGCCGATGGTTATAATGAAGGTATCGGTCTCGGCCATGTTGTTCTGCATGAGCCGCGCGTCGTCGTTACCAATCTCCTGAACGAGGACGCTGACAAGGAAATCAGCCGTCTTGCGGAAGCCATCGGTTCGCTCCGGCTGTCCATCGATGACATGCTGTCGCGTCGCGAAGTGGCGCAAGAGGGCGAGCACCGCGAGGTCCTTGAGACCTATCGCATGTTCGCGCACGATCAGGGCTGGGTTCGACGGATGGAAGAAGCCATCCGCAACGGTTTGACGGCGGAAGCAGCTGTCGAAAAGGTACAGAGTGACACCAAGGCGCGGATGATGCGCCTGACGGACCCGTATCTGCGAGAGCGGATGCACGATTTCGATGATCTGGCGAACCGTCTGCTGCGGCAGCTCACCGGCTTTTCCGGCCGGGCCATGGATCAGAGCTTCCCGAGCGATGCAATCGTTTTTGCCCGCGCGATGGGCGCCGCCGAGCTTCTGGATTATCCCCGCGCCAATCTGCGTGGCCTCGTGCTGGAAGATGGAGCCGTCACAAGCCATGTGGTGATTGTTGCCCGTGCGATGGGAATTCCAGTCATCGGTCAGGCCGCCGGTGTTGTGGCGCTGGCGGAAAACGGCGATTCGGTCATCATTGATGGGGATGAGGGTCAGGTTCATCTGCGTCCGGTGACGGACCTCGTGAAGGCCTATGAGGAAAAGGTTCGTCTGCGGGCGCGGCGCCAGGAGCAGTTCAGGGCTCTGCGCGATGTGGATCCCGTCACGCGTGACGGCAAGCGGATCAGCCTCCTGATGAATGCAGGTCTGCTGGTCGACCTGCCGCAACTGGCTGAATCGGGCGCCGATGGTATCGGTCTGTTCCGGACAGAACTGCAGTTCATGATCGCCTCGCAGATGCCGAAGCTGGAAGAGCAGGAAGCCTTCTACCGCAATGTGTTGCGTCAGTCGGCGGGTCATCCCGTGACGTTCAGGACGCTGGACATTGGCGGAGACAAGGTCGTTTCCTATTTCCGTGCCCAGGAAGAGGAAAATCCGGCTCTGGGATGGCGCGCAATCCGCCTGTCGCTCGATCGTCCAGGTCTTCTGCGTACCCAGTTGCGCGCGCTGCTGCGGGCGTCTGCTGGCGCAGAGCTCAAGATGATGCTGCCCATGGTGACGGAAGTCTCCGAAATCCGGGCGGTGCGCGACCTGATGCAGAAGGAAGTCCAGCATCTCTCGAAATTTGGCCACAGCCTGCCTCGCAAGTTGCAGTTCGGTGCCATGCTCGAAGTGCCGGCGCTGATGTGGCAGCTGGACGAATTGATGACGGAGGTGGATTTCGTCTCGGTCGGTTCCAACGATCTGTTCCAGTTCTCGATGGCAGCGGATCGTGGCAATGCCCGTGTGTCCGATCGCTTCGATATTTTGGGCAAGCCGTTCCTGCGGATCCTGCGCGACATCGTGCGGGCGGCGGATCGCAACAAGACGCCACTGACGCTGTGCGGTGAAATGGCTGGCAAACCTTTGTCCGCCATGGCGCTGCTGGCAATCGGCTTCCGCTCCGTTTCCATGACGCCGACGTCCATCGGACCGGTCAAGGCCATGCTGCTCGGTCTTGACGTCGATCTCCTGGCAGAACAATTGAACCAAGTGCTGGACGATCACCGTTCCAACACGTCGATACGGGAACTGTTGGTAAGCTTTGCGGCTTCCCACAATATTCCGTTGTCGTGATCACAGACATGACTGGAGTTGAGTAGGGTGGCGAAGCTTCCTGTCGACAAGATGCGCGAGCTGGAGCGCCGCTTTGGTGAGATCGAGGCACGCATGGCGGAAGGCCCTGCTGCTGATGTCTATGTCAAGCTGGCCTCGGAATATTCCGAGCTGCAGCCGGTTGTGACGAAAATCCGCGAATACCAGAAAGCCGTTGCAGAGGAAGCAGATCTACGTGCTCTCCTGGCCGACAAGGCGACGGATCGCGAAATGCGTGAACTGGCCGAGCTGGAGCTGCCGGAAGCCCAGGAAAAAGTGGAAGCGCTGGAGCAGCAGATGCAGATCCTGCTGCTGCCCAAGGATGCTGCGGATGAAAAAAGCGCCATCCTGGAAATCCGGGCAGGGACGGGAGGCTCGGAAGCGGCACTTTTTGCAGGCGATCTTTTCCGGATGTACGAGCGCTTTTCCTCCACAAAGGGGTGGAAAGTCGAAGTTCTCTCTGCAAGCGAGGGTGAGGCCGGTGGCTACAAGGAAATCATCGCGACGGTGTCCGGCCGCGGCGCCTTTGCAAAGCTGAAGTTCGAATCGGGTGTGCACCGGGTTCAGCGCGTTCCTGAAACCGAGGCCAGTGGCCGAATCCACACCTCCGCAGCAACGGTTGCCGTTCTGCCTGAAGCGGAAGACATCGACATTGAAATCCGGCCGGAAGACATCCGGATTGATACGATGCGCTCCTCCGGCGCAGGCGGACAGCATGTCAACACGACCGACTCCGCGGTGCGAATCACCCATTTGCCGACCGGCCTGATCGTGACCAGTTCCGAAAAGTCACAGCACCAGAACCGGGCCAAGGCCATGCAGGTGCTGCGGTCCAGGCTCTATGATATCGAGAGACAAAAGGCGGACAGCGAACGCTCCGCCGATCGCAAGAGCCAAGTCGGTTCAGGCGACCGTTCGGAGCGCATTCGTACCTATAATTTTCCGCAGGGCCGCGTGACCGATCACCGCATCAATCTGACGCTCTATAAGCTGGATCGGATGATCGAGGGTGATATCGACGAGATGGTGGACGCCCTGATCTCCGATTATCAGGCAGGTCAGCTGGCTCAATTGGGCGAGCAGGGTTGACGATGCGGCTCGCGCAACTCGTGGCGCAATGCAAGGCCCGCCTCGCGGAGGCCGGAATTGCTGACGCTGCCTTCGATGCACGCATGCTGGTGCTCAGTCTGCTGGGGCTGGAAACAAAGGATCTGCTGATCAAGGGAGATCAGGAGATTGCGGCTGCAGACGTTGCGCGTATTGAAGGCGCAATTCGGCGGCGCCTGGCGCGCGAGCCTGTGCACCGCATTCTGGGCGAGCGGGAGTTTAGAAATCTCAGGCTGAAATTGTCTCCGGGCACACTGGAGCCGCGTCCTGATACGGAGGTTCTTGTCGAGGCTCTTCTTCCCCTCGGTCAGGAAATCGCACAGCGAGTATCTTCTCCCCGGCTTCTGGATCTCGGTACGGGAACGGGCGCCATTGCGCTTGCATTGCTGCATGAACTGCCGCAGTTCACGGGCCTGGGTGTCGATATTTCAACGGACGCCCTTGAAACGGCCAAGGTCAATGCCGACCTGAATGGGATGGGCCAACGCTTCACGACGCTCGAAAGTTGGTGGTTCGAGCATGTTACTGGCCGGTTCGACATAATCGTGTCGAACCCGCCGTATATCGAGACAGGGGTCATTCCACAGCTGGAACCTGAGGTGCGGATGTTCGATCCCCACCTTGCACTCGATGGTGGCAAGGATGGGCTCGATGCCTATCGGAACATTGCCAGTGCTGCAGGAGACCACCTTGAACATGGTGGAATTATAGCGGTCGAAATTGGCTATGATCAAAAGCAAACGGTGACGGCCATCTTCATCAGCTGTGGATATACTTTGGAATGCGCCGTACGAGACTACGGCGGAAATGACCGCGTTCTTGTTTTTGTGCGAAAAAGCGATGATTCTGCCACGGTTTAGCAGGTTGTTGCAGTCGCGAAAGAAAAGGCTTGGAATTGGACAAGAAGCGGGCTAGTTTGCACGCACGCATTAGGCGGCTGGGAGTGAACGGAGATTCGTTCAATTTAAGCTCAACCGCAAACTGCTCTCCTTGGAGAGCTTCCGAGGTTGAACAAGACCTGGTGCGTGCATCAGATAAACTGACTTCCACCAGCAGCAGGACGGATTGATCCGCTTGCTTGCGGCACGTGAAGACTGCACCGAAAGAACGGGCAGCCGCGTGGCCCTTAATCAGCAAAGCACAAAGAATTCAGGTGAAAAATCGATGAGGCCAGGACAGCAGAATAAGCGTGGTCGGGGGCGTGGTAACAATAACAACCAGAATGGCGGCGGTGGCGGCGGCGGCGGCGGTAATAATTTCAACCGCAAGGGTTCCAATCCACTGACCCGGACCTATGACAGTTCAGGCCCAGATATAAAAATTCGTGGTACGGCTCAGCATGTAGCCGAAAAATACGCGACATTGGCTCGCGATGCCCAAAGCGCTGGCGACCGCGTCATGGCTGAAAACTATTTGCAGCACGCCGAACATTACAATCGTATCATTGCTGCGGCTCAGGCCCAGATGCAGGAACGCTACCAGCGCGATGATCGCCACGACTACAATGAGCGTGAGCAGGACGATACGGACGGCGGCGATCTTGACGATAACGGCGGCAGCCAGCCGCAGATGAGCGCTCCTCAGCCGCAACCTCGCGAGCAGCGCGAACAGCGTGACCAGCAGCCGCGTGAGCAAAGAGAGCCGCGCGAAGGCAGAGAGCCTCGTGAGGCTAGAGAACCGCGTGAGGGTAGAGAGCCTCGCGAGCCTCGTGAACAGAGAGAGGCTAGAGAGCCTAGAGAGCAGAGAGAGCCGCGTGAACCGAGACGGGCTCCCGTTCAGGCCGCTCCTGCGCCGATTCTCGATGAGAACGCGGTTGTCGATGGCACTGGTCCGCAGCCAGTCATCGAAGGTGTGCCGGCCGAGGTCGCCTTGGAAGAAGAAGGTGCCACCGCTCAGCCGCAGCGCCAGACCCGTCGTCGCACCCCGGGCACCCGTCCACGTCGACCACGCCGCACGGCGGAAGGCGAGGAAGGTGCCGAAGCTGCAGCTTCCGATGCACCGGCGCTTGAAGACGTGGCCTCGGAATAAGGTGACGGACGGAAACGCGTGCGCTGTCCAAGCGACACTGGCGTGCCGAATTTGATTTTTGAGCAACCCTGGCGAAAGCCGGGGTTTTTCATTTGAGACGTCTTTAAACTCGAAAAAAATCCTCCCATATCTTCATCGAAGTCCTGTTTGGAAATGACCGGACAGGAAGGGCTCGCCTTTGAGGGAGCTCAAACCCAACCATCGGCCTGTGCCTTATAAGGGCAGGGCGATCTACGGAGGTTCACTATGAATATCGAAAAATATTCCGAGCGCGTTCGCGGTTTTCTGCAGTCAGCCCAGACGCATGCTCTTTCGGAAGGCCATCAGCAGTTCACCCCGGAGCATGTGCTCAAGGTGCTGCTCGACGATGACCAAGGCATGGCATCCTCTCTCATAGAGCGCGCTGGCGGAAACGCGAAGGAAGCACGGCTGGCCAATGATGCGGCGCTCGCCAAGCTGCCGAAGGTTTCCGGCGGTAACGGGCAAGTCTATCTCTCGCAGCCGCTTGCTCGTGTTTTCTCGACAGCAGAAGATGCCGCCAAGAAGGCTGGCGACAGCTTCGTGACCGTCGAGCGCCTGCTGCTTGCGCTAGCCATCGAAGGCACTGCGTCGACCTCCGCCAGCTTGAAGAAGGCAGGCGTCTCTGCCCAGGCGCTCAATCAGGTCATCAATGATATCCGAAAAGGGCGCACTGCTGACTCGGCCAATGCCGAGCAGGGGTTCGACGCTCTGAAGAAATTCGCTCGTGATCTGACCGCTGAGGCGCGCGATGGCAGGCTCGATCCCGTGATCGGTCGCGACGATGAAATCCGTCGCACGATCCAGGTTCTGTCGCGTCGCACGAAAAACAATCCCGTTCTGATCGGTGAACCGGGCGTCGGTAAAACGGCGATCGCCGAAGGCCTCGCCTTGCGCATCATCAACGGTGATGTTCCCGAAAGCCTGAAAGACAAGCGGCTGATGGCGCTCGACATGGGTGCCCTGATTGCGGGCGCCAAGTATCGCGGTGAATTCGAGGAGCGCCTGAAGAGCGTTCTGAACGAAGTTCAGGCTGAAAATGGTGAAATCATCCTCTTCATCGACGAGATGCACACGCTTGTCGGCGCTGGCAAGGCCGATGGCGCCATGGACGCCTCGAACCTGCTGAAGCCTGCGCTCGCCCGCGGTGAGTTGCATTGCGTTGGTGCCACGACGCTTGATGAATACCGCAAGCACGTGGAAAAGGACCCGGCGCTTGCCCGTCGTTTCCAGCCCGTCGTGGTCGATGAGCCGACGGTTGAGGATACGATCTCGATTCTGCGCGGTCTGAAGGAAAAGTACGAGCAGCACCACAAGGTCCGGATCTCCGATTCGGCACTGGTGTCTGCTGCAACGCTTTCCAACCGCTACATTACGGACCGGTTTCTGCCGGACAAGGCCATCGACCTGATGGACGAGGCGGCATCACGCCTGCGGATGCAGGTCGATTCCAAGCCGGAGGAGCTCGATGAACTCGATCGTCGTATCATCCAGCTCAAGATCGAGCGTGAGGCGCTGAAGAAAGAAACCGATCAGTCGTCTGCGGACCGTTTGAAGCGGCTTGAAACCGAATTGACCGCGCTGGAAGAGCAGGCCGATGCGCTGACCGCCCGTTGGCAGTCTGAAAAGCAGAAGCTTGGTCTGGCGGCCGATCTGAAGCGCCAGCTGGATGAAGTTCGCAATGAACTCGCCATTGCCCAGCGCAAGGGCGAATATCAGCGTGCTGGAGAGCTGACTTACGGTGTCATTCCGAACCTGGAAAAGGCTTTGAAGGAGGCGGAGGACCGCGATTCGGCTAGTACGTCCATGGTTCAGGAGGTTGTGACCCCGGATGCGATTGCCCATGTGGTGTCGCGCTGGACGGGTATTCCGGTCGACAAGATGCTGGAAGGGGAGCGTGACAAGCTTCTTCGGATGGAAGACGAGCTGGCGAAATCGGTCGTCGGGCAGGGCGATGCCGTACAGGCTGTTTCCCGTGCCGTTCGCCGTTCCCGTGCAGGGCTTCAGGATCCGAACCGGCCAATCGGTTCGTTCATCTTCTTGGGCCCGACAGGCGTGGGCAAGACGGAGCTGACCAAGTCGCTGGCGCGCTTTCTGTTCGATGACGAAACCGCCATGGTTCGCCTCGACATGTCGGAATACATGGAGAAGCACTCCGTATCTCGGTTGATTGGCGCTCCTCCCGGCTATGTAGGCTATGATGAAGGCGGCGCACTGACGGAAGCGATTCGTCGCAAGCCCTATCAGGTGGTCCTGTTCGATGAGATCGAGAAAGCCCATCCTGACGTGTTCAACGTCTTGCTTCAGGTTCTGGATGATGGCCGCCTGACGGATGGACAGGGTCGGACGGTCGACTTCAAGAACACGATCATCATCATGACGTCGAACCTTGGCGCCGAGTATCTCACGAGCCTTGGCGAAAATCAGGATGTCGATAGCGTTCGGGAGCAGGTGATGGATGTCGTCAAGGCGTCCTTCCGGCCTGAGTTCCTGAACCGCGTGGACGAGATCATTCTGTTCCATCGCCTGCGTCGAAACGAAATGGGCACGATTGTGGATATCCAGATGAAGCGGCTGCTGTCGCTTCTGGCAGATCGCAAGATCGCAATCGAGCTTGGCGAAGATGCCCGTGAATGGCTTGCAGATAAGGGCTATGACCCGGTTTACGGTGCTCGTCCCTTGAAGCGGGTCATTCAGAAGTATCTCCAGGATCCATTGGCGGAACAGATCTTGGGCGGCCAGATCGTGGACGGCGCAACGGTGAAGGTTTCTGCCGGGTCTGACCGATTGCTCTTCTATGTCAGGAAAGACGTCGCCGAAGCAGCGTGATGGAAGATTGAAATGGCGGCTCCGGCCGCCATTTCGCATTTTGGCCGCGCCAAGTGGTTTAACGGCTTGCGACCATTTCGCCCGTATTGGATGCCAAAAGCGCATCGATGCGTTTGCGTTCGTCCTCGAACTTGGCAAGCGCTGTGCCGCTGAGCGATTTGCCACCGGGCAGGCGCACTTTCATGGCATCTACCTTTGTTCCGTTGACGATGAGCTCGTAATGCAGATGCGCGCCGGTCGAGGAACCAGTCGAGCCCACATAGCCTATGACTTGGCCCTGCGTGATTTTGGCCCCTTCGCGGACACCTTTGGCGATGGCGCTCTGGTGGTTGTAGGAGGTTTCATAGCCGTTCGGGTGACGGATAATCGTCTGGTTACCGTAACCGGAAGCCCATCCGGCCTTTTCAACCACACCGTTACCCGTTGCAA